>JANXVW010000305.1 GCA_025351455.1 Betaproteobacteria bacterium
CTGGAATTGGCGCGGATTACCGACATGCGATCGTCGACCAGGACTTTTTCCGCGCTGCCGACGAAGACCACTGCGCTTTCGCCGAGGTGGGCAACCACGGGGGAGGGCAGCAGGCACTTGCCCAGATCGCGGACGGCAACGTCCTCCGCGGTGATATGCCCGGCCAGCGCGGTCGAACCGGAAAGCTTGACTGCGGGCGCGGCCGATTCGCCCGTTGTGGCAAATGAGCTCATGCGGGGTTCCTCGATTGGCTGATCGACCCTGGCCAGTGCGTGACGCACCAGCGCAGTGCCGGACATGCAGACACGACAATAATCCGGTCGCACTCTTTGATAGGCGCTTTGCGGCCGCTGGCCGCGGGGTTCAGTCTTAACAACGGACGTTCCGAAGGCATCTGAAGGGATCCGGTGGGGAGTATCCCCTGGTGATGCTGCAAGGAACGTGCAGGTCGCCCTCCGGTGAGGCAAAAGCGAAGAAAAACCGGGACTTCGGCTCCCAAACCCCGTATGATGCGGCGCAAGGATTTTGTTTCGCGTCAATCGGTCCGCGTTTCAGCCCTTTCGTGGTAGTCCTGCTTCCTACGAAAAATTTCAACTCTGTTCGATGCTGCCTGAACCGGTTCGGAAATGCCCTAGGGCTTCCGCAGGCTGTTTCAGGAGATTTCCATTAGCAATTCATTTGAAGCGCTCGGCCTTCGTGCCGAGCTGGTCCGCGCTGTTGCCGACGAAGGCTACACCGAACCCACCCCCGTCCAGGCGCAAGCCATTCCCGTCATCCTGCAAGGCCGCGACATTCTGGCGGGCGCGCAGACGGGAACCGGCAAAACCGCCGGATTTGTCCTGCCCCTGCTGCAGTTGCTGGCAGAGCGCACCGCCGGCGGCGATTCTTCGCGTCGTCCGATCCGCACGCTAATCCTCACCCCCACCCGCGAACTCGCGGCGCAGATCGAGGAAAACGTCCGCGGCTATGGCCGCCACCTGCGCATGAAGTCGACCACCGTGTTCGGCGGCGTCAGCATGAACCAGCAGATCGGCGCGCTGCGCCGTGGCGTGGATATCCTGGTCGCAACGCCGGGACGCCTGCTCGACCACCTGCAAAGCCGCACCGTGGATCTTTCGCGTGTCGAAATCCTGGTGCTGGACGAGGCTGACCGCATGCTCGACATGGGGTTCATCCGCGACATTCGCCGCATCCTGATCGCGCTGCCGTCCAAGCGCCAGAATCTGTTCTTCTCGGCAACGTTCACCCCGGAAATCCGTGGGCTGGCGGACTCCTTCCTGCAATCGCCGGTGGAAGTTTCCGTGGCGAAAAGCACGCAAACCGCCGATCTGATTTCCCAGGTCGTGCATCCGGTGGACAAGGATCGCAAGCGCGCCGCGCTCGAACATCTGATCAACAAGGGCGATTGGCGCCAGGTGCTGGTGTTTACCCGCACCAAGCATGGCGCGAACCGCCTCGCCGAGCAGCTCGACAAGGACGGCATCAGTGCCGATGCCATCCACGGCAACAAGAGCCAGGGCCAGCGGACGCGGGCATTGGCCGAGTTCAAGCTCGGCAAGGTGCGCGTACTCGTCGCCACCGACATCGCGGCGCGGGGGCTCGACATCGAGCAACTGCCGCATGTGGTCAACTACGAGTTGCCGAACGTGCCGGAAGATTACATCCATCGCATCGGCCGCACCGGCCGCGCGGGCAGTTCTGGGCAGGCCGTCTCGCTGGTATGCTCCGAAGAAGGCGATTTCCTGCGCGACATCGAACGCCTGCTCAAGCGCAGCATCGAACGCGTTGTGATCGAGGGATTTCAGCCTACCGGCGCGCCGCTAAGGACCGACGGGGATTCCGTCACATCGCGCCAGCGCCGTCCGCAGCAACGCCAGCAACAAGGCAGACCGCGTTCGCAAGGCCAGGGCATGCGCAGCACCGGCAGCGGCGAAGCACGCCGTGGTCAGAGCGCAGGCGGCGGGCAGGGGCGTAACAGTTCCGGCGACCGCCAGCGCAGCGGCAGTGGCGGCAATGGCAACAATCCGCGCCGCGGGGATGCGCAACCGCTGCAGAACTCCAATCGTTCAGTCTCGTCGTTGCTGGGTGGAAACCGCTGATCGACATTTACAAGAGGAGACTTTGATGAATATATTCGTTGGCAACCTGTCGCAGGAAGTGACCGAAACCGACCTGGCGGAGTTGTTCAAGCAGTTCGGCCAGGTGAAGTCGACCGAAGTGAAGCGCGACCTTTTCTCCGGCGTGACCAAGGGCTTCGGTTTCGTCGAAATGCCCGGCAAGAATCACTCGCTGGCCGCCATTGCCAGTCTCGACGGCAAGGATTTCAAGGGTCAGCCGCTGCGCGTGAACGAAGCGCGGGAAATGCCTGTAAGAGGCCGCAGGAGGTAAGTGCGGTGATTGGTGATTGGTGATTGGTAAAAGAAGGGGGCCGCGATGCGGCCCTTTTTTATTTGTCCTTTTGCCAATCGCCAATCACCAATCGCCAATCGCCAATCACGGCTTTTGCGGACCTTGTTTCCTGACAAGGTCTGCAAAAGCGCCCTCCGGCAGCGGCACGCTGAAGTAATAACCCTGGTAGGCATTGCAGCCGGCCGCGCGCAGGAAATCGAGCTGCTGGCGCGTTTCGACGCCCTCGGCAATCACGCCGAGTCCAAGGGTTTTGGCCATGGCGATCATGGCGCTGACGATGGCGGCGTCGTTGCTGTCGGTGGTGATGTCGCGCACGAACGAGCGGTCGATTTTGAGGCTGTGAACCGGGAACTGCTTGAGATAGGCAAGGCTCGAGTAGCCGGTGCCGAAATCGTCGATCGAAATCTGCACGCCGAGGTGTTCCAGGCGGGTCAGCATGACGACCGTATCGCGCGACCGGTCCATCAGCGTGTTCTCGGTGATTTCCAGTTCGAGGTATTGCGGCGCCAGTCCGCTTTCGCGCAGGATTTCCGTGACGGACGCGAGCAGATTTTCCTGCCGCAGTTGCAGCGGCGAGAGGTTGACCGCGAGGCGAAGCGGAGGCAGCCCTTCGCGCTGCCAGTTTCGCGCCTGCGCACAGGCCGCGCGCAACACCCAACGGCCGATGTCGAGGATGAGGCCCGACTCTTCGGCAAGCGGTATGAAGTTCGCCGGCGGCACCAGTCCCTGCGGGCTCTGCCAGCGGATGAGCGCTTCCATGCCGGTGATGCGTCCGCTGTTCACGTCCACCACCGGCTGGTAGTGCAACAGGAATTCCTCCTTCTCGATCGCGCGCTTCAACTTTGCCTCGAGTTCGAGATGCTCGGCGGCGAGCGGCGCCATGCCCTGGTCGTAGAACTGGTATTGCTGGCGTCCGCCGCGACGCTTGGCGTGGTACATCGCGATGTCGGCGTTCTTGATCAGCTGCTCGATATCCTCTCCATCGCGCGGGTAGAGCGTGATCCCGATGCTCGCCGACACCGACATGTCGCGTCCATCGAGGTTCACGGCTTCTGACAACGCATTCCTGATTTTCCCAGCGACCCCGGACAATTGCTCCGGCGCGCTGACGCCTTCAATGATTACAGTGAACTCGTCGCCGCCCAGCCGCGCGATCGTGTCCACTTCGCGCAGGAATCCCCTGAGGCGTTCCGCCACGACTTTCAACACCCGGTCGCCGGCCGCATGGCCGAGCGTATCGTTGATCTGCTTGAAGCGGTCGAGGTCGAGGAACATCAGCCCGACCATCGTCTGCTCGCGCTTGGCGCGGCCTACCGCCTGGCGCAGGCGGTCGTAGAACAGGGCGCGATTGGGCAGTCCCGTCAGCACATCGTATTGCGCCAGGAAGGAAAGGCGTTCCTCGAAGCGCTTGCGTTCGGTGATGTCGTCGATGATGCCTTCCAGCGCGACCGCTTCGCCGCTGTCGTTGCGCACGACCTGCGCTTTCTCCGACACCCATTTCACCGTGGCATCGGCACAGACGATCTGGTATTCGATGATGAAATGGTCGCCGCGCCCAATCCTCTCGCGGATTTCGTCCTGTACGCGGGTGCGGTCGCCGGGGTACAGCAGATCGATGAATGACAGCACGCGGTTGTCGATCAGGTCGATCGGACGATAGCCGGTCAGTTGTATGCAGCCTTCGCTGGCAAACTCCAGCGTCCACGAGTCGTCGAGGCGGCAGCGGTAAGCCATGCCGGGGATGTTGCCGATCAATGTCGACAACGCGCGCTCGTTTTCGCGCAAGGCGGATTCGGCCTCGTGCCGTTTCGCTTCTCGCTCGACGGCATCGAGGCCGAACGACAGATTCAACGCGATTTCGTCCAGCAGTTCGATCAGGCCCTGGTCGAATATCCCGGTTTCGGTGGAATACACGGCGAGAGCGCCAACGACCTTGCCGTCTCTGCGCAACGGGAACGCACCGCCGGAGCGCAAATTCGCGCTGCTTCTCAAAGCGCGCCAGCTTTCCGTGCCGGGGTCGTTCAGAAAGTCATTATTGATGCTGTGCGCGCCGCGCTGGATCGCGCCGGTGATCGGGCCTTTCAGATGCGGGCCTGCGCGGTCCAGTTCCAGGCGGATTTCGAGCAGTTTTTCCCAGTGGCTGCCATGCGAGGCGACGAAGCGCCCGATACGCTCGTCGCCCGACGTGGCGATTTCCACAATGCCGGCGAGTTCGAACTTGCCGTGTTCGACGGCGATGCGGCATACCTCACGGAACAGCTTGTCGGGACTGGAAAGCAGAGCGATGGCCTTGCTGGTCTCGCTCAGCGCCGCGTACAGATTGGTGAGGCGGGCAATGTGCTGTTGGTCGCGCTTGCGCGAGCTGACGTCGCGGAAAATGGTCTGGATCGCCGGCCGGCCGGCAAAAATAAGATAACGGGAGGAGGCTTCGACATCGAAGACGGTGCCGTCGAAGCGCAGGTATTTCAATCCGGCCATCGGTGCGTCGGACCGGTCCTGGTACATGCGCTGCACCCGGGCGCGCGAAATATCCTGGAAGTCGGGATGCACGATCGAATAGGCATCGCGACCGAGAATCTGCGAGACGTCCTTCGCTCCGAGTGCAACGACGGCAGCCGGGTTGGCGAATACATAGACGTCGTCGCTGTGCACGACCAGGGCGTCGGGAGACAATTCCACCAGCTCGCGGTAGCGCTCGTCAGACTGGCGGCGGGCAATGAATTCCCCGATCATCGTACCCGCTGCGATGGCCGCCATGACCAGCGGCTCGCCGGGCGGCCGGGATTCCCGGCAGAAAAATTCCATGGCGCCCACAGGCTGTCCGCCGGTGACCAGCGGAAAAGCGAACGCCGAACGCAGTCCGGCTGCGAGGGCGGCTGGCCCACGCTGCAGTCCGGGCAAGGTGGAAATGTCCTCGACTGAAAACGGTTTTCGGCTATTGAGTGTGGTCCGGATCAACCCGCCCACACCGGGCGCGAAAGACGCGTTCAGCGTCAGTTCGACGAATTCACTTCCGGCCAGTGCGGGGTCGTGCCAGATTTGCGTACACGCGATGTGATGAGTCTGCTCGTCTTCCTTCCAGCAGGCCCCGAACTCGCATTGCAGGCAGGCACAGATGCGCTCCACGATCATGGTCAGTGTCACGTGTTCGGAGGTCGCTTGCGCCAAAATGCGGCCGATGTCCTGCAGCAGGGCCAGATAAGAGTCGGAGCGCACGATGCCGGATTGTCTGTTTTCTGATTCGTCCACGTCCTGGAACCTCATCGGCATTGCCAATTATGACGGATTACTATTCCACGGTGCGCTTTCCAGTGCCGGGCATTGCTTCTAGAATCCCGGGTGCCGCGCCTTGGAGCCGGAAACCGGAATGACATGAGAACAGACAAACATACGGCCATGTTGCTGGCGTCGCGCGTGATTCCGGTACTCAGACTACGCTCGCGCGAAGAAGCGCAGACCGCGATCGACTGCCTGATCGAGGCCGGCTTCAATACGGTCGAGTTGACACTGACCACTCCCGGGGCGGTGGAACTGATCGGGGCATTGCGCCGGAACAGCAGCGCGGACTTCCTGGTCGGTGCAGGAACAGTTCTCGACCTGGCCAGCGCGCGGGCCTGCCTCGATGCGGGCGCGGATTATCTGGTCTCGCCCTGCCTCGTGCCGGGCATGGCGGCGCTGGCGCGCGCGGCGGGGCGCATCGCGCTGACCGGCGGCTTCACGCCGGGTGAAGTGCTGGCCGCATGGCGCGAAGGCGCGGCCGTCGTGAAAGTCTTTCCCGCTTCCACCGGCGGACCCGCCCACCTGGCCGCGTTGCACGCGGTCTATCCGGACATCCCGCTATGTCCCACCGGCGGCGTATCGTCATCGAACATGCTCGATTTCTTCAGGGCCGGCGCGGCGGTGGTGGGCGTCGGCAACAACGTCATCGACCAGAAAGCGCTGGCGGCGGGCGAGCGCAGTGCAGTCATTGCGCATGCGCGCGGTTTCCTCGACCTTGCGCCGACTGCGGCGTCTTGATTGTGCCTGAACTCGACGTCGTTTCCCTCGGCGAGCCGCTCTACGAGTTCAGCCAGATTCCGCAGTCGCCCGGCCGCTATCTGCAGGGTTTTGGCGGCGACACCATGAATTGCGCGATCGCGGCGGCGCGCCAGGGTGCGCGCGTTGCGTACGTGACCCGGCTGGGGGACGACGAGTTCGGCCGCCAGTTCCTACGGCTCTGGCGCGACGAAGGCCTCGACACTTCGGGCGTGGCGATCGACCGTGATGCGCATACCGCGGTGTATTTCATCACCCATGGCCCCGCCGGACACGTGTTCAGTTACCTGCGCAAGGGCTCGGCCGCGAGCCGCCTGAGTGTGGCTGGCCTGCCGCTAGACCTGATCAGGCGCGCAAGGTATTTCCATACTTCGGGGATCAGCCAGGCGATCAGTGAGAGCGCCTGCGATGCAGTGTCCGCGGCGATCGCTGCGGCGAAAAGCGCCGGCGCGGCCTTTGTCTACGACTCCAACCTGAGGTTGCGATTGTGGCCGCTCGCCCGCGCGCGCGAAGTCATCACGGCAACCCTGGCGCTGGCGGATTATTTCCTCCTGAGCCTGGAAGACGCGGATGCCTTGTGCGGCCTTAAAGATCCCGATGCGATCATCGACTGGTGCCACCGCGCGGGGGCGGGTGTAGTGGCGCTGAAGCTTGGCGCGGGCGGCGTCATCGGCAGCGACTCGGTCCGGCGCGAGCGCGTCGACGGCTACAAGGTGGACTGCGTGGATGCGACCGGTGCGGGAGACTGTTTCGCCGGCGCGCTGCTTGCGCGCATGTCGGCGGGAGACGATTTCTGGCAGGGGCTGCGTTTTGCCAACGCCGCAGCGGCGCTGACGACGACGGGATACGGCGCCGTCGCACCCTTGCCCAGGCCCCAGGCAGTGCGAGAATTGTTGAAGTGCAGTTGACGCCAGCCCGGGTTTGCCCGGACGCCTGTGGCCCGCCTAGCGTTTCTTGCGCATGACGATCAGGGCGACCAGCACAACCACACCGCCAACCATTGCAATATCCAGCATCGACATCAGATTTCCCCCCTTAAAAGCCGTGACTACCGTAAAGACCGTAACTGTCGTGACTGTCGTGACTGTCGTGACTACGTGACTACGTGACTACCGTGACTGCCGTAAGAGCCGTGAATGTCGTGACTGTCGTGACTGTCGTATCAAGAATAGCTTGCAGAGGCCCAAGGCGACGCTTTTTCCCAGTCACGACAGTCACGGCCCTTGCCAGTTACGACATTCACGATATTCACGCATTCACGGCATTCACGGCCTTTCTCAATTCCGGTTCTTTTCCCCGTCGTTGGAATATTCGTACTCCACGACTTTCTTGTCCTTCACGTAGCGCTGGGACGCCAGGTTGAATTCCGTGAAGTGTTTCGACTTCAGGTGAAAATCAAAGGCGGCGCGGTCGGTGTAAATTTCATACAGCACGATGTGGTCGGGGGCGCCTTTTTCGATCAAGACGTCGAAGCGGTCGCAACCTGGCTCGTCGGTAAGCGACTTGTGGGCGTTTTCCTTGATCAGCTTCAGGAAGGGCTCGAGGGTGCCGGTATGCAGATAAAAATCGACGGTGATGACGTAACGGGCCATGGCATTCTGCGATTCGTAAGGCGAAAGTCGATATCCTTGCAGCATCAATCCTTACTTGCAACTGTTAAGGGCGCAAAACGGCTGTAAAAACGCCCTGGGTCGTTGTTTGGCGGCCGGCGACTGGCATGACAAAACAACCCCGGCGGCGATTCCCTCGACTGGCGTAAACGACCGGATTAACGTTACAGCCTGTGCCAGCCGGCCCTTTTTCTTTTTGCTGAACGATGTTGCCATCGGCGGTTCAAACGGGCGTCGGACCGGTCAGTTTGTCTGTTTACGATGTTTCACACGGCGTGTCGCAACTCCACCCGGGGCAGCACGCTGATCCCGCCCCCCCCTTGAGGTCGCTCATGAGCCGTGCATTTGTCAAGGAAGAGAACGAAGCTCTCACCGGGGAGGAGCTGCCGGAACGCCCGGTCAGTTCCGAGCCGAACTATGTGACCCCCGCGGGTCTCGATAGCCTGCGCACGAAGGTCGAACAACTCCATGCGGAACATGCCCGATTGAAGCGGGCTGCGGAGGACTTCGATCGTCCGAATCTGATCCGGATCGAACGCGACCTTCGCTATTTCCAGTCCAGGCTGGAGTCGGCGATTCCGGTGAGCGGCACCGCGCATCCGCTCGACGAGGTTCGTTTCGGCGCGAGTGTGCGCGCCGGGGATGAAAGTGGCGCGATCCATACGTTCACCATCGTCGGCGAGGACGAAGCCGATGTCGTCCAAGGCAAGGTAAGCTGGCAGTCGCCCCTGGCGGCGGCCCTGATCGGGGCGGGTGTCGGCGACATGGTGACCTGGGACCGGCCCGTGGGCGAAACAACTCTGGAAGTGCTCGACATCGAATATCGCGCCGGCTAGCGTTTGCGGGCGCGAGGGCGGCTTTCGCGCTGCTTGCGGTAAACTCTTCTCCTGAAAGCTTCGAATAACAATACGGGACGCACACCGTCCCCGGAGGAGCCATGCACGATCTCGTCATCGACAACGCGGTCCTTTACGATGGTTCCGGCGCGGCGCCGCGCAGCGCCAGCGTGGCAGTCACGGGCGATCGCATTGCCGAAGTCGGCACAATCAGCGGCGAAGCACGCGAGCGCATCGATGCCGCCGGCCTGGCCCTGATGCCCGGCATCATCGACACCCACACCCACTACGACGCGCAGATCACCTGGGACCCGTTTGCCAATCCGTCGCCCGCCCTGGGCGTCACCACCGTGGTCATGGGCAATTGCGGGTTCACCATTGCGCCGTGCCGTCCGGCGGACCGCGACCTGGTCATGCGCAACCTCACCCACGTGGAAGGCATGTCCATCGAGGCCCTGCGCGCCGGCATTGACTGGGGCTTCGAATCGTTTCCCCAATATCTCGACATGCTCGAGAAAAACGGTGTGGGACCCAATGTTGCCTGTTTCGTCGGCCATTCCGGCGTGCGCACGTTCGTCATGCGCGGCGACGCGCCGAAGCGGGCGGCATCCGTCGATGAAGTAAAACAGATGCGAGGCATCGTCGCCGAGGCAATGGAAGCCGGCGCCTGCGGATTTTCCACCACGCGTTCCGGTCAGCACAATGGCGAGGCTGGCATCCCGATGCCTTCACGCCTGGCCGACGATCATGAAATGAAAACCCTGTCCGCCGTATTGCGCGATTACGACAGGGGTGTGTTGATGATGACCAAGGCCGCCGACACACCGGTACCCTGGATCGAGGAGTTATGCGCAGCCGCGGAGCGGCCGTATCTGATCGCGGCGCTGCTGCATTCCAACCTGACACCCGAGGCCACGTTCGAGGACCTGGCGCACATCGCTGCGGCACACAAGCGCGGCCGCCGCATGTACGGCGCCGTTTCGCCGTGCCCGCTGAATTTCGAATTTACGCTGCACGAGCCTTATGTATTCGAAGGCCTGCGCGCCTGGCAGCCGCTCATGCGCATGGACGAGAAGGCGTTTGCCGCGGCACTTGCCGATCCGGCGTTGCGCGCGAGCCTCAAGTCGGAACTCACCGAGCGCAGCCGCCGCATGTTCACCGGCGAATGGGAGAAGGCATTCGTGGCGCAGGTCGCCGACCCCGCCCATGCCGCGTTTGAAGGCCAATCCATTGGTGCACTGGCCAAGGCCGAGCGCAAGCATCCGGTGGATTTCATCCTCGACCTGGCGCTATCCGAAAACCTCGACACCATGTTTACCGCGACCCTGCTCAATTCCGACGAGGAAGCGGTCGGCCGCATGATGCAGGATGAAAACGCGATTGTGTCGCTGTCCGACGCCGGGGCGCACCTGACGTTCCTGTGCGATGCCGGGTTCGGCCTGCACGTGCTCGGGCACTGGGTACGCGAACGTAAACTGATGCCGGTCGAACAGGCAGTGCGCAAACTCACGTCGGAAGCCGCGGAATTGTTCGGCATCCGCCAGCGCGGCACGATCGCGCCCGGCATGCATGCCGATCTTTTGCTGTTCGATCCGAAAACCGTCGGCCGCGGACCTTCGAAAAGGGTATTCGATCTTCCCTCCGGCGCATCGCGCCTGACCACGCCGGCGACCGGCGTGCACGGCGTGTGGATAAACGGCAAAAAAATCGCCGACGGGGACGGCATCCGCAAGGATGCGGTGAAAGCGGGGAAGGTCTTGCGCGACTTCGCTTCATAAAACTTAGAGCGGCTCAACACGAATCTCCGTCCATCACGCGCCGCAAGCGGCACACACCCCTACGGGTGCATATGAGTGTGCCCTTGAGACACGAAGGTCACGAAGAAACACGAAGAAAAACGAAGGCAATTGTTGTTGAGGGAGCAATAGTTGCTAATACCGCAGCTTTCCCGTGTGTGGCGCGGCTAGCGCGCACGCAACGCAGCTTTTTGCCCTTCTTCGTGTTTCTTCGTGTTCTTCGTGTCTTCGTGATGAGATTTTCGGCTTATTGGAAGAGAACGAATAATCATGTCGGTTGAGGGGAAAGCATCGTCCGCTGCGGGGGCGCTGGATGGCATTCGCGTGGTGGATTTGTCGCGCTTCATAGCCGGGCCGTACTGCGCCATGCTGCTGGGCGACATGGGCGCGGACGTCATCAAGGTGGAGCCACCGGGTCGGGGCGAGAACAGCCGCGGCTTCGCGCCGTTCATCGAAGGCGAGAGCCTGTACACGATGGTGTTCAACCGCAACAAGCGCAGCCTCACGCTTGACCTGCGCTCGCAGCAGGGCAAGGACGTGCTGCGGGGTCTGCTGCAAAAGGCGGATGTGCTCGTCGAGAATTTCGTGCCGGGCACACTGGAAAAAATGGGCTTCGACCCGGATGCGCTGAAGGCGTTGAATCCGCGCCTGATCGTCACGCGCATCTCCGGTTTCGGCCAGAGCGGGCCCCTGTCGCGCAAGCCCTGCTTCGATGTCATCGCGCAGACGATGAGCGGGCTCATGGACATCACGGGCGATCCCGATGGCCGCCCGACCATGGCCGGCACGTATGTCGTGGATTATTCGACCGGGCTGTACGCAACCATCGGCACGCTCGGCGCGCTGCAGGCGCGCAGCCGCACCGGCGCCGGGCAGGTGGTCGATGTTGCGCTGCTGGATTCCGCGCTGTCGATGATGATGACCGCGATCCCGGAGCAGATGCTGCTCGGACGCACGATGACGCGCAGGGGAAACCGCGATCGCTACGGCGCGCCCGCCAACACCTTTCTCACGGCCGATGGCGCCTGGGTGCATCTTGTGACTACAGGCGAGCCGATGTTCCGGGCCCTGGCTGCCGCGATGGGTCGTGCGCAAATCGCGGACGATCCGCGCTTCCGGGATAACACGGCGCGCATGCAGAACGTGGAAGAACTGGAAAAAATCGTCTCCGCCTGGACAGCGACCCTGACCGCGGAGGAACTGTTGAGCGCGCTGCACGCGATCGGCGTGCCCTCGGCGAAAGTCGCCACCGTTGCCGAGATTGTCGAACATCCTCACCTGGCTCATCGCGGACAGATTCTCAACATGGAACATCCCACCGCGGGCACGGTTCCCATGCAGGGCTTCTCCGTGCAGTTCGGCGAGTCGCCCATGCAACTGCGGCATCCGCCGCCGAGGCTGGGCGAGCACACCAACGCGGTTCTCGAAGAGTGGCTCGCCATGACGCCAGAACAGATCACCGGGTTGCGGGCGAGCGGCGCGGTGTGACCGGAAATTCCCATGCCTCGAATCCACGTGTGAAGCCATGACAATCCGCAACCTTCTCATCGCCAACCGCGGCGAGATCGCCGTTCGCATCGCCCGCGCCGCCGCGGAATCCGAAATGCGTTCCCATGCGATTTTCTCCGAGGACGACGCACAGTCCGATCACGTCAGCAAGGCGGACGAGGCGCATGCGCTGATCGGGAAGGGCGCGGCCGCTTACCTCGACGCGGCGCAGATCATCCGCGTTGCGCTCGCGGCACGCTGCGACGCGGTTCACCCGGGCTACGGGTTCCTGAGCGAGAACGCGGACTTTGCGCGCCAGTGCCAGGAGGCCGGATTGCGTTTCGTCGGCCCGACGCCCGATGTGCTGGAAGTCTTCGGCGACAAGGGCAGGGCGCGCAGGCTCGCCGTGCAATGCGGCGTGCCGGTATTGCCGGGGACCGATCGCGCGACGTCACTTGAAGAAGCGCGCGCGTTTCTGCAGGCCAACGGCGCCCTCATGATCAAGGCTATCGCGGGCGGCGGCGGGCGCGGCATGCGGCCGGTGCGCGATGCCGGGGAACTCGAGTCCGCGTTCGAACGCTGCCGTTCGGAAGCCATGCAGGCGTTCGGCAATGGCGACGTCTACGTGGAAAAACTGTTCCCCAGTGCGCGCCACATCGAAATCCAGGTCATCGGCGACGGCACCGGCGCAGTCAGCCACCTCTGGGAGCGCGAATGCAGCCTGCAGCGCCACCGGCAGAAGCTCGTCGAAATTGCCCCGGCATCGGGACTCTCGCCCGCACTGCGCGATCGCCTGATCGACGCCGCCTTGCGCATGGCGAAGGAAGTGAAATTGCTCAGTCTGGCCACGGTTGAATTCCTCGTGGAGCAGGAGGCGAAGGAGCGATCCGGCTTCGTGTTCATCGAGGCCAATCCCCGCCTGCAGGTCGAGCACACAGTCACCGAGGAAGTGACCGGAATCGATCTGGTGCGCACCCAACTCGCTATTGCGGACGGCCGCACGCTGGAGCAAATGGGATTGACCGCCGCACGCGTGCCGGCTCTGCGCGGCATGGCGATGCAAGTCCGCGTCAACGCCGAAACGATGTCGCCCGAAGGCATGGTTCGTCCTTCGATCGGCGTGCTGGACGCCTTCGATCCGCCCGCCGGTCCGGGCGTGCGCGTCGATACGGGCGCCCACGCGGGCATGCGCGTCAATCCGCGGTTCGATTCCCTGCTGGCAAAAGTCATCGTGCATGTGGCCTCCGGCGATT
>JANXVW010000328.1 GCA_025351455.1 Betaproteobacteria bacterium
GGGGTCAAAACAAAAGGCGACCAATCGGTCGCCTTTTTTCTTTTGTTCTATAGCGCCCTCTCCCCTTGCGGGAGAGGGCCGGGGAGAGGGGGGGTGGGGCGCGGGTTACTGCTTGTAGATCTCCACCGCATTGGCCTGCAGCGAATAACCGACGCTGATGTCGGCTGCGCCGTCGACGAGGTTCAGGGATTTTTTCATCGATACTGCCGTGAGGCGACCGGTCACCCAGACTGCGGAGAACACGGTGACATTGGCGACCGGCTTGTCGGCCTTTACGTGCACGATCTGGTTGGCCGGCGGCGGCGGCGTGTGGATGCAAGCGCCGACGTAAGGCACCAGCAGGAATTCGGTGACCTCCTTGCCGGAGAATTCGAGCGGCAAGATATAGCCGGGCATGCGCACCGTCTGGCCGTCGAGCGAGGCATTGACGGATTGGGCGCGCTGTTTGCTTCCATCCATGTATTCCTTGCGCAAGGCGAGCAACGCCTCGACGTCTAACCCGGCCTCTTCCAGCTTGCGCACCGCGCCACGCTCGTCCTCGAGTTCGACTGCGTTCACCTTGTCGCCGCGCGCCTTGCGCTCGCGCACGTCGGCGATGTCGGTCAGTTGCAATGCCTGCTGCCTGGTGAGTTTCGGAAAGGTCTTCGCGACCGGCGGCACCAGGTCCTTCCACATGATTTCACGCGGTTCATCCACCGCATGCGTCCCCGCCGCGGCACACAGCAGGCAGGCGAGCAGGGGGAAAACGGCGAACGGGACTTTTATTTTTTTCATTGTGCCACTCCAGTGCATCAGAACCGTACGATCATGCCGTCGGCCAGCGAGTACCGGTAACTCCGCCAGGCGGGTATCAGGCCGATCAGAAGGCCGGCGGCAGCAACGAGAGCGACCAACTCCCACTCAGCGGCGGAGGGCCAGCTTACCGCAACGTAGAGGCCGAGGCGCGATTCGAGCCAGGATCGGCCGGCGAGCAGCCCGGCATACAGGGCAATCGCGCCCAGCATTATTCCCATCGCGGTAAGGGAGGCTGCCTCGCCGAGGATCAGCGAAAAAATTTGAACGGGACGCGCACCCAGCGAGCGCAGCACGGCCATTTCGCGCCGGCGCTCGCCGAGGCTCGTCAACAACGAGACCAGCATGCCGGACAGCCCGACGACGACGACCAGCGCGGACACGGCGAACAACGATTTTTCCACAGCGCCGGTGATCTCCCAGACTTCTTGCAATGCAACGCCGGGCAGCACCGCGGTCAACGGCTCGCCCTCGTATTCGTTCACCGCGCGCTGCGCGGACAGCGCGGCACCGCGCGATTTCAATCCCACCAGGAAGGCCGTGACAGCACGCGGCGCATCGGTCCGCTGCCTTGTTCCGATGATCGCCGCAAGCGGATCCTCGCCCGACTCGACTTCCTTGTGTACCGCGTCCAGGCCGGCAAGCGTGACATGCACGGTGCGATCCACCGGCGTGCCGGTGCGCGCCAGGATGCCGGTGACGCGAAAAGGATGCTCATCGTGCAGCGTGAAGCTGACGTCCCCCGCACCGTGCGCGATGACGATCGAATCGCCGACCCGGTATTTCAGCGATTGTGCAACATCCGCGCCGAGCACGGCATCCTGCTCGCCATCGAATGGCCTGCCCTGCTCCAGCACCAATGTCCGATCGCGGGCAAAACGCAAATGCTCGAAATAGGCGGGCGTCGTGCCCAGCACCCGGTAACCGCGATGCGAATCGCCGAGCGAAAGCGGAATCGTCCACGCGACATCCGGGCGGTCGGCAATCGCGCGGTAGCTTTTCCATTCGATGTTGTTGGTGGCATTGCCGATGTGGAAAACCGCGGACAGCAGCAGATTTACCGGGCTGGTCCGCGCCCCCACCACCAGGTCCGTCCCGGAAATGGTCGCAGTGAAACTTTCGCGCGATTCGTGGCGAATGCGCTCCACGCCCAGCAGCAATAATACGGAAAGCGCGATCGACAATGTCGTCAGCGCCGCGGTGAACTTGCGGTTGCGCAGGCTCTTGACCGCCAGCCCGGCGATCATGGCTTTCTCCGGTCCGGCGCGTTCACGGCGCCGGATGGTCGGTTGATCTCGCCGAACGGGATGACACGATCGAAACGCGAGCCAAGCGACGCGTCGTGGCTCACGAAAATCAACGTGGCATGGCGCTGTTCGCACTCGCGGAACAACAGGTCGAGAAACGCCGCGCGCCGATCCTCGTCCAGGGAGGACGTGGGCTCATCGGCGATGACGAGTTCCGGCCTGCCGATCAATGCACGCGCGGCAGCCACACGCTGCTGCTGTCCGACGCTCAACGCGTTGACCGACCTGCGCAGCAGGGCGGCATCCGCCATGTCGAGATGCTCGAGCAACCGGATCGCTTCCGCCTCGATGCCCGTGCCGCCACCCGACGCGCGAGCGCCGCGCGTGGCGGAGAAGCCGCACGGCAGGCAGACATTCTCGAGGACGGAAAGATACGGAATGAGGTTGAACATCTGGAAGATGAAGCCGATGTGATCGGCGCGGAAGCGATCGCGCGCGGCCCCGCCCATTCTGCCGATATCCTGCCCGAGTACCCGGATGCCGCCGGTGCGCGGGACCATCACGCCTGCCAGGAGGCTGAGCAATGTCGATTTGCCGCTGCCGCTGGGCCCGCGCAAAAAGACCCGCTCTGCCTCGTCGATGCGCAGGCTCTCGATATCAATGACGACAGGCGACGCAGCGGTCCAGGAGAAGCGGACGTTCGAGAGTTCGATGACAGGGGCGGCAACGGACATGTCGGCGGATTTAAAGAGGGACTCAGGACGTAGGACGTAGGACTCAGAGAAATGCGCTCTGAAAACACTGAGTCCTACGTCCTGCGTCCTGCGTCCTGAGTCCTGCCTTTCAAGTAACGTCGAGCGTCAATTCGCCCAATTCCTCGATCTCGACCCTGACCTTGTCGCCCGCATTCAGCCATTTCGTTTCGACGACACTGCCCAGCGTGACGAATTCGCCGGCCCTGAGTGGAGCGAGCCCGTGCCTGGCGCGCGCATTGGCCAGCCAGGCCAGCGCCTCGAGCGGATGCCCCATCACGAGCGCACCGGTGCCGCGCCCTGCCTCGACACCGTTGACGTAGGTCGCGCCGGATAATTTATCGAGTTGCAGCTTGCGCCAGTCGCGCAATGGATCGCCGAGCACGCAGCCCGAGTTGAAGAAATCGTCGGCAATCAGGGTCGGCACGCCCAGCGTGCGGAAATTTTCATAGCGCTCGTCCACGAATTCGATCGAGGCCATGACTGCGCCGACCGCATCGCCCGCCGCCTGCCGGTCCACTGGCGCCCCGGCAGGGGCCAGGTCGCGCGACAGTTCGACCGCGATTTCACATTCGATCCCAAGCCTGACAAATCCGGATCGGGGCACGCGGGCCGAGCGGCGCAGCACCGCCTTTTCGAATATCGCACCCGCACACGGATTCGGGATGCCGAGGAATTTCTGCATGACCGAGGTCGTGCAGCCGATTTTGTGACCGACCTGCCTTCCCATTCCCGCCACGGTCAGCAGGCCGTTCAGCACGCGCTGCAACGCATAGCCCTCCGCCTCGGTTCGTGGACGGATGGCGGCAGGCAGGTCGGTTATCGGCCGCAGTGACAGCCGCTGGTCTAGCAGGAGGGCAGCGGCTTGCAGGGTGGGGAGGCTCAATGGATTCTTTCAACAGAGGTTGGGCAATGTCCAATTGCACCACAAATCGCCCGCCGCGAGCGAACACCGGCGCGATTATTCGCTTGTCGCGATACCGCCGCGCGACGTCGCGCGTGAATGTTGCCGCGCCGCATGAGTCGCGGCTGCCGAGTCAGCTTGACACTGCGGGGGGCGCTTCAACATAATCGTCTGGCTTCATCGAATTGCCCGCCATTAAGAGCGAGCAATCAAAAACTTATAACTAATTGGAGGAAGCATCATGAAGGACCATTCGCTCATCCTTCGCCGGCCCGGTCTGCTCAGAGGTTTGCTCCTGTCGCTCGTCGCCGCCTCGGCTTTTGCCTGGGCCGGTGCCGCAAGCGCGCAGAGTGCAGCGCAGAAAGCCGTCGAAGCTGCCAAGAAAATTTGCAGCGGAAAGACCATCACCATCGTCTGGGAAGCCGGCCTCCAGTCGCTCGATCCGAAGAACTTCTCCGGACCGATGTGGGAGAAGGAAACCGGTTGCAAGGTCAACGTCATCGAAGTGCCGACCGAGGAAATGTTCACGAAGATCATGCAGGAGTACCGCGCGGGTACCGGCGCATACGACGCACTCAACGTGATTCCGGCATGGATGCCCGACCTGGTGCAGGCCGGCGCGCTCGAGCAACTCGAATCCCTGGTCGACAAGTACGGCTACCGCGACGAATTGAAGAAAATCGCGCCGACTTACCGCGACAACCAGATGACGGTCAACGGCAAGATCTATGGCTTTCCGGACGATGGCGATGTGTTCCTGTTCTATTACCGCAAGGACATCTTCGCGCGCGCCGACCTGAAGAAGGCGTTCAAGGATAAATACCATTACGACCTTGCGCCGCCCAAGACCTGGAAGCAATTCGACGAAATCGGCTCCTTCCTGACGGAAAAGCTCAAGGCTGAAGGCGTCTATGGCGCTTCGTTCTTCCGCCAACCGCCTTACACCATGTTCATGTTTCAGGAGCGCTTCCGCGTGGAAGGCGGCAAGTTCTTCGACGCTGCTACCATGAAAGCAACGGTGAACAGTCCGGTCGGTGTCAAGGCGTTCACAGAAATGCGCAACGAGAACCGCTTCATGCCGCCTGGCGTTGAGAAATTCGGCTTCGTCGAGAACCTGGCCACGTTCCTGAAGGGCCAGAGCGCGATGACCATTTCGTGGCCACCCTACGGGCGCTTCGCCGCCGGTTACCTGGGCAGCGAGAAGGCGCTGGACTGGGTGCCGAAATCGCAGATCGCCGGCAAGGTCGGTTATGCGCTGCCCCCGGGCGGCCATCCCGAGCTCGCGGCGGGCTTTGCGCTGTCGGTTGCCTCCACCAGCAAGCAGAAGGAAGCCGCCTATCTCTTCATCCAGTGGCTGAACAGCGAAGAGATCAGCAACAAACGCGTGCAGCTTCCTTACACGCTGCGCGATCCGTTCCGCGATTCGCATTACACGAATCCTGGTTACCTGAAGTTGTGGCCCGACGCCAAGGATTACCTGGCCGCGCTGCATCAGGGTGCGCAGACCGGCCTGCTCGACTTGTCGCTGATCCAGACCGACAAGTACGAGGAAGCGCTGCGCCAGGGCATCAGCAAGCTGTGGGCGGGCGAGGATCCGAAGCAGATTCTCGACAAGATCGCGGCTGACTGGGACGGCATCACCAACCAGGTCGGCGTGGAAAAGCAAAAGGCGGTTTACAACGCCTGGGCCGCCAAGTCCGGCGCCTATCCCAGGTAAGCAGTAGAAACGCGCTTCGATCCGCGCCGCCCGAACGGGCAGCGCGGATCGGAACAAGAAGGTGGGGGCGCAAAACTCGACGCGCTCCCTTTTTTGTCCCTTTGCGGATTCTCGAAACGTGGCTTCGGCTCCAGTTGCAATGCGCGCGGCTTTCGCCGATCGCAATTTCAAATACCTGCTGATCGGACCGGCGATATTCGTGCTGCTCCTGATCGGCGTCTTTCCGCTGGTCTACCTGCTCATCGTCAGCTTCCAGGGCATCACGATGACGGAGGTAAGCACCGAATTCGTTGGCGGACGCAACTACGCGCAGTTGTTCGACGACGTCCGCATGTGGGAAGCCCTGCTGCACACGGTGATATTCACCGCGATCGCGCTGCCCATCGAGTTGCTGCTCGGGCTCGCAATGGCGCAACTGTTCCTGGAAAAGCTGCCCGGCCGTCAGATATTCATCGCCTTGCTGGTGCTGCCTGTCGTGGTTTCGCCCATCGTCTCGGGTGCCACCTGGTCGCTGCTGTTTGACCATCGCTTCGGCCCGATCAACCAGGTCATCGGCTGGATAACCGGGAACGACACTGCGATCCTGTGGACGATCAAACCGAACCTGGTTTACCCGGCCATCATTGCCGCTGAGATCTGGCAATGGACGCCGTTCATGTTCCTGCTGTTGCTGGCGGCCCTGGCCAACGTCGACAAATCCCAACTCGAAGCGGCCTCCATCGACGGCGCCGGCTGGTGGCGCACGTTTTTCCGCATCGTGCTGCCGGCGATCTGGCCGGTCATGGCCATCGCGATACTGATTCGCGGCCTCGATCTGTTCCGGCTGTTCGACATCATCTGGGCGTTGACACGCGGCGGGCCAGGCACCATGACAGAGACGATTTCGATGTTCACTTACGTCAAGGGTTTTCAGCAGTTCGAGACCAGCTATACCGCCGCGGTCGCTTTCCTGGTCATCATCCTGCTGTCGGCGGTCGTCATGCTCGCGTTAAAGCGGGTGGAGTTGGCGCGATGAGCTACCCAACGAGGGGATCGAAGCAGCGCGGAGGAGGGGCCCCATCATTGGATGGGGATCTGACCGCGGAATCGATCATTGGGGTGGCGATCCCCCTGCGTCGCAACTCGGGTCGCATTCCCGATAAATCGGGGCCCCTGCTCCACCGAGTTCGCCGCCCCGCGCAATGCGTGGGGATCGTGGCAAAGCGAATCGAGCCAGGCGCCGACAGCACCGTTTCATGCGGTCTGGCCAGGGCTCGGAGGCGACCCCGATGATGACCATCAAACAGCGAGCGACGATCAGGACCGCCCTGCGGCTTGTGGCCGCTGTCGTCATCACGCTGATTTTCGTATTCCCGATGTACTGGTTGTTCATGATCTCGTTCAAGACGCCCGAAGAGATCTATTCCTTTCCGCCGAAGTGGTATCCGGGCCAGATCCATTTCGCCAACTATGCCGTGCTGTTCAAGGACGGGGACGCGAAGACCGTCTGGAACAGCCTGGTCGTCGCCGGCAGCAGCACGATCATTGCCATGTTCCTGGGGACCATCTGTGCTTATTCGATCGCCCGATTCCGAACCGGCGGCGAGCATCTGGCCAACTGGATCATCTCGCAGCGGATGATTCCGCCGATCGCGGTGGTGTTCCCGATTTTTCTGCTGTTCGTCTGGCTGCACCTGGTCGACACCTACATCGGCGTGATCATCCTCTATACCGCGTTCAACCTGCCTTACGTGATCTGGATGATGCGCGGTTACATCCTCGACATCCCCAAGGCACTCGAGGAATCCGCCCTGGTGGACGGCTGCACGCGCTGGCAGGTGATCTGGAAAGTCGTGTTCCCGATGTGCCGCGCCGGCCTGTTTGCGACCGCGATCTTTACTTTCGTGTTTGCCTGGAACGATTTCCTGTTCGCGCTCGTCCTGACGCGCAGCGAGGCAACGACGTATACCGTGCAGATCACGCACTTCTTCGGCGGGCAGTCGAATTTCTGGGCCAAGATTTCGGCAATGTCGGTGCTCGGCACGCTGCCGATCTTCATCGCGGTGGCGTTCATGCAAAGGTATCTCGTGAGAGGAATCTCGCTTGGGGCGGTAAAAGGATAAATCAATGATTGGGTGATTGGGCGATTCTGCCATTTGGTATTTGGGTGAAATCCCGCAATCCCGCAATCCCTTAATCGCTTAATCGCTTAATCGCTTAATCGCTTAATTGCGGAATCCCCGGGACTCAAAAATGGCAGATCTAAAAATTACGGCGCTCCACAAATACTACGGCGGCGTGCACGCCGTGCGCGGCATCAACCTGGAGATTCCCGCGGGTGAATTCACCGTACTCGTGGGGCAGTCAGGTTGCGGCAAGAGCACACTGTTGCGGACCATCGCCGGCCTCGAAGAATTGGACAAGGGCAGCATCGAGATCGGCGGCGAAGTCGTGCACCATCTGCCGCCGCGCGACCGCGACATCGCCATGGTGTTCCAGAACTACGCGCTGTATCCGTACATGAAGGTATTCGATAACATCGCGTTCGGATTGCGCTCGCGCAAGACCCCGAAAGCCGAGATCGGACCCAAGGTGGACCGTGCGGCGGGCATGCTGGGCATCCATCACCTGCTCGACCGTTACCCGCGCCAGTTGTCCGGCGGACAGTTGCAGCGCGTGGCAATCGGCCGCGCCATCGTGCGCAATGCCCGGCTCTACCTGTTCGATGAACCGTTGTCGAACCTGGACGCGCAATTGCGCGACGAGATGCGCGGCGAGATCAAGCGCCTGCACCAGGAACTCGGCAAGACCATGATCTACGTCACCCATGACCAGATCGAAGCCATGACCATGGCCGACCGCATCGTGCTGATGCGCGACGGCGTGATCGAGCAGGCCGGCGCGCCGCTCGACCTGTTCGAACGCCCGGCGACAAAATACGTCGCGGGCTTTCTGGGTTCGCCTTCGATGAATTTCGTGGAAGCGCGGCTGGTCGCGCACGGCGGGGGCCTGGGTACCCTGCTGGACGACGGCACGGCACTGCCGCTGCCACCGTCGCGCTCGGAAAAACTGTCCGGGCGCATCGATCAGTCGGTCATCCTCGGCCTGCGACCGGAACACATGAACCGCGCGCACCCTGGCGAATCACGCAGCGGCCTTGCGCACTACGCCGCGACCATCGAATTGCTGCAACCGACCGGCTCGCGCACCTATGCGACGTTCAAGCTCGGCGGCACCGATGTCGTTGCCGAACTGCAGCCCCATGACGTCACGCAAATCAACCAGAAGATCGAACTGTCGATAGATATGAATCGTGCGGTCCTCGTCGATCCATCCACGGAAAAAGTACTCTAGGTTGGCCTGAACCCGGGATGCTCCACGCTTCGCGAGGGTATCCGTGGTTCATTACTGCTTGAAAATGTCGGAGGAAATGTAATGAAAGCAGCCAAACCCTCCAGCGCAATCGCGCTGTGCGGCACCGAGCAACCTGACGTTCCGGGGCGTGTGCTGAAGGCCGGCCCGCTGTCGGTCGAGTTCGACAACGGGCAGTTGCGCTACCTCAAGGTTAACGGCGTGGAAGTGCTGCGCGCCATCGGTTTCCTGATTCGCGACAAGGATTGGGGTACGGCCACACCGGCGATCAGCCATCTGAAAATCGACCAGCGCGCCGACAGTTTCTCGGTTTCCTTTCACGCCGACATCCGCGTCGGGGACCAGCAGCTTGCCTACGACGCAAAGATCGAAGGCGCGCAGGACGGCGGCCTCGAATTCACCGGCACGGCGCTACCGAGAACCGACTTCCTCACCGCGCGCACCGGCTTCGTGGTGCTGCATCCGTTGAAGGGCGTGGCCGGTCATCCGGTCGACATCGAGCATGTGGATGGACGCAAGGTCAAAAACAATTTTCCGGCACTCGTGAATCCGATCCAGCCGGTGCTCGACATCCGCTCGCTGACCCACGAGGTTTCACCCGGCCTGAAGGCCACCGTGCGCATGGAAGGCGACACGTTTGAAATGGAAGACCATCGCAACTGGACCGATGCCTCATTCAAGACTTACGTGCGCCCGTTGAGCCGGCCCTGGCCGTACACGCTGAAGGCCGGCGAAAAGGTCACGCAATCGATCAAGGTCACGCTGGGCGGCTCGGCTTCGGGTGAAGGCAAGACGGGTGGCGGCAAAGGCATCGAAATCAAACTCGGTGCCGTTTCCCGCGATTCCCTGCAGCCGGTGGGGCTCGGCATGCCCGCGGAGGAAATCGAACATGCGATCGCGCAGCTCGGCCTGCTCAAGCTCGTAGCACCCCGTTTCCTGATCTGCCATATCGATCCGCGCAAGAAGCACGGACTCAAGGAGCTCTACGGCTATCGTGTGCTGAGCGAGTCCACCGGCGCCGAGGTTACGCTCGAGGTTGTGGTCGAGAGCGTCGACCAGTTCAAACAGGAACTGGCACGGCTCGCTGACATGGTCAGGCAATCCGGAATCAAACTTTCATCTATCGCCGTGGTACCGGCAGGCGACCTGAAATCGGTGCTGCCGGGTGGTCCTCGTCCTCCGGCACCGAAGCTCGACGACCTCTACGCAGCGACGCGCGAAGCTTTCCCCGGCATCCGGCTCGGCGGCGGCATGTTCTCTTTCTTCACCGAACTTAACCGCAAGCATCCGCCGGCAACGCTGCTCGACTTTGTCGTCAACACCACCTGCCCGATCGTGCATGCGGCGGATGACCGGTCAGTCATGGAAACCCTGGAGGCACTGCCTTACCAGGTCGCCACCGCGCGTTCGTTCATCGGCAAGACGGCGTACGCAATCGGACCGAGCGGCATCGGCTGCCGGGACAATCCGCATGGTGCCACCTGGACGCCAAACCCGGACAACCTGCGCGTTTGTCTGACCAAGCTCGAGCCGCGCCAGCGCGGCCTGTTCGCCGCGGCCTGGACGCTGGGCTACGCCGCCACGCTGGCGCGAACCGGAATCCGGGCGATCGCATTCGGCTCGCCGACCGGCCCGCTCGGCATCATTTATCGCAAGGCGGACCACAAACAACCCTGGTACGACCAACTCTCCGGTTCCGCCGTGTTTCCCGCTTATCACGTCATCAGCGGCCTGACTCGCAACAGCGGACAAAAACTCGTGGCGGCGGAATCGTCGGACTCCGCGAAAGTACAAGTCCTCGCCTGCAAGGCAACGGGTGGCACCACGCTCTGGCTCGCCAACCTGACAGCGCAGAACCAATCGGTAAAGCTGTCCGGCGTGAAGGGGGCGATGTTCGGCACGATGCTCGACGAAGACAGTTTTGTGACGGCGACGACCGACCCGCGGGCTTTCCAGAGGAGCTGGAAGGCGATGAAGCATGCGCTGACGCTGAAGCCTTACGCCGTGGCGATCATTTCAATCGAAGACTGACCATGTCGTGCAACCCGGACGTCCGTCCGCCGCTGCCGCCGTTCACGCGCGAAACCGCCGCGCAGAAGGCGCGGCTCGCTGAGGATGGCTGGAATTCGCGCGACCCCGAACGCGTGTCGCTCGTGTACACGCCGGACAGCCGGTGGCGCAATCGTGCCGAGTTCTTCGCCGGGCGCGAGGCTATCGTGCAGTTCCTGCGGCGCAAGTGGGCGAAGGAACTCGACTATCGCCTGATCAAGGAACTGTGGGCATTTCACGAAAACCGCATTGCCGTGCGCTTCGCCTATGAATGGCACGACGACTCCGGCAACTGGTTTCGTTCCTACGGCAACGAGAACTGGGAATTCAATGAGCACGGATTGATGCAGCGGCGCATCGCGAGCATCAATGACCTGCCGATCAGGGAAACAGACCGCAAGTTCCACTGGCCGCTCGGACGCCGGCCGGACGATCATCCCGGCCTGTCCGAACTCGGGCTCTGACGCAACGCAAGAAGCCTGCGCGCCGGCCCTCCTGTATCCTGACGCGGCCCGGCTGTCCGCGATTCCAAAACAATATCGCGCCTCGCGGCAAGTGCGAGTGCGCCACATAACAACAAAAAGGGAGGTAACGATGGATGCTTCGCACCGCAGAGTCATGATGGCATCGGCCATCGGATCGGCCCTGGAGTGGTACGACTTCTTCATCTACGGCACCGCGGCGGCGCTGGTCTTCAGCGAATTGTTCTTCCCGAAATACGATTCCAACACCGGGCTGCTGCTTTCGTTCGCGACTTTCGGCGTCGGATTCTTTGCGCGTCCCTTCGGCGGCATGCTGTTCGGCCATCTCGGCGACCGGATCGGGCGCAAACCGGTGCTGGTCATCACACTCATGCTGGTCGGTGTCGGCACCTTCCTGATCGGCCTGCTGCCGACCTACGAATCGGTGGGCGTATGGGCGCCGATCATGCTGGTGACCTTGCGTCTGGTCCAGGGATTCGGCGCGGGCGCGGAATATGGCGGGGCGGTGATCCTCGCGGTGGAACATGCCCCGCCTGGCAGGCGGGGGCTGTTCGGCAGCTTCGCTGCCATCGGCGTGAACATCGGCCTTTTGCTTGCGACCGGCGTATTCGCGCTGGTGTCGTCGCTACCGAAGGAAGATTTCCTGAGCTGGGGCTGGCGCATTCCCTTCCTGCTTTCGATCATCCTGATCGTCGTCGGTTTCTTCATCCGCTCCAAGGTTTCCGAGACGCCGGTGTTCAGCCAGATCGCCGCCAAGAACAAGGCCGCGCGCTCACCGGTCAAAGACGCCTTCATCAAGCATCCGCGCGAATTCCTGGTGGTGCTGGGTGCGCGGCTCGCCGAAAACGGCCTGGGTTACCTGTACCCGGTATTCACGCTGAGCTACATGACCAAGCAACTGGGCCTGCAGAAAAGCATGGTACTGAACGGCATCATGCTCGCGTATGCGATTTCACTATTCACCGTGCCGATGTTTTCGATGCTATCAGACCGCATCGGCAGACGGCCTGTGTATGGCGGGGCGGCCCTATTCTCGGCGTTGTTCGCCTACCCGTTTTTCCTGATGGTCGGCACCGGCTCCCAGCCGATCATCTGGCTCGCGCTGATCCTGGCCATCTCCATCGGCAATTCAGGCATGTTCGGCCCGCAGGCGGCTTACTTCGCGGAATTGTTCGGTCCGAAACTGCGTTACAGCGGCTTTGCAACGGCGCGCGAAATCGGCTCCATCCTCGCCGGTGGACCCGCGCCTTTCCTCGCGACCTGGCTGCTGGGCCAGGCAAACAACGAACCCTGGCTGGTCGCAGCTTACATGGTGACGCTCGCCCTGCTCACCGCGATCGCGATCTACTGCGGGCCGGAAACTTACAAGAGCGATATCCTGGCCGACAATGCCGGCGCCAAATTCTAGCGAGACCCAAAACAGCGCAAGATCCGCTCGGAAACGTCCGCTTGCCTGGACTCTCGGCACCCCCGTCATAAGCCGCCCGATGACGTTTTTTGGGGGTACCGGGAATGGCTGGGCCACACTAGCCTTTGACGGCATCGAAATGTCGTCGTATAAAGGAAACCGCAGGATACTGGAGCAGTGATCAATCTAGTCGGGTATGACCGTTCACAGGTACTTCTCAGGCCTTTTTCCTCTTCTCTTCAAGATCCCGCAATCGGGCAACGCCCACTCTCTTAATTCATTCAGGAAGACACAGACATGGCTACAGGTACCGTGAAGTGGTTTAACGACGCAAAGGGTTTCGGATTCATCACGCCGGACGACGGCGGCAAGGATCTTTTCGCTCATTTCTCCGCAATCCAGGACGCCGGCTTCAAGTCG
>JANXVW010000153.1 GCA_025351455.1 Betaproteobacteria bacterium
TTGCCAGCCCGACCTTGGCGATATTGTGCGGATCGAGCTGAATATGCGGGTTGCCTCCGGGATGCACGTCCCCATCCGCACGATCCAGTCGTGTCGGGATTTCCAGCCGGTCCACAAATTCCGCGGCGGCAATGAAGCCGGGCTGGCCCGGTTGCACTTTCTGGTTTCCCGCGGTCTGCAGCAACACCGGCAGCCAGCCGATTTCGAGTTCGGCGCCGGTGCAAATCGCCAGCTCCGCGCTGCGCATGTGCGCGACCAGGCTCGGCCGCGCTTCGATCCGGTGTGGGTCCTGCAAGGCATTCGAAGCCTGATAGACCGAGACCTTGTTGCCGCCCAGTTCGGTCGCCAGCGACGCCCATTCCGGCAGGCAGGCAAAGATGTTTACCGTGGCGATGGCCGGTGTGCATACGGCGCATAACGCCGCCGTGGCGGCGAGGGCTTTCCATCTGTTCATGTTCAACTCCTTTCGTGTCGACAGCGCGATCGTGCGCGGGACGTTTCGTTTGCGGTCCGAAGGCTGGTCAGAATTTATGTGCGCCATGCGCGCCGAGACTCATGATGTATTGCAGGAAGATCTGGTTATCGGCTTCGTTGAAGCGGGCTTCGTCGCGCGCAAACTGCAGCCGGAAACGGGAAAATTCCGACGGCGAAAAATCGATCATCACCGTGGAGCGCTTCGGATCGTTATCGGCAAGCCTCGGGAAGTCGGCGGCCGTGAGCGCGCCGCTGTTCACCAGGCCAATGTCCGGATTGCCGCTGCTGAGTTCTTCGTAGCGCAAACCGACCCGCCAGCGCGGCATGAACTGATAGACGCCCTGCATGTACCAGCCCGACTGGCTGGAACTGTACGATCCCGACTGGGATGGCCCGGTCGTATTGAATGCCAGGCTGCCGTCCTCCGTGCGACGCAAGTATTCGGCCTGGAATTTGAAATTGCGAT
The DNA here is from genome assembly GCA_025351455.1 of Betaproteobacteria bacterium. Classification (GTDB taxonomy): domain Bacteria; phylum Pseudomonadota; class Gammaproteobacteria; order Burkholderiales; family JACQAP01; genus JACQAP01. Next base: position 941 of record JANXVW010000153.1, read on the forward strand.
CGACCGTATTACCGTTCGGTGACCACTTCCAGACGAAATTCAAGCCCCACATCTTGCTGTCGCCGGTGAAGGCATTGGTGACCGGCGCGCCCAGCGAATCAACGTCGTCATAGGTGCGGTCCTCGGCCTTGGTCGCGCGATAGGATGCGCCGACGCGATAGCTGTTGCTGATGCCGACATCGTCGCCGACATGCGCGAAAATCATCGCGGAGTTCACGCCGTTCTTGTCGCGGTCCGATCCCGGAAATGCCGAGCCCCGTCCGGTTTCGACTCCCAGTTCGACGAGCACAGGTGTCGGCGCCAGCCAGCGCGCCTGGATGCCATCCTCCTTGAGTTGTCCGCCAAAGAAGGCCTGATGCACCAGTGGCGCATCGACGAAATCCCAAGCGTGCGCGTGGATCTCATTCAAATAGCCGAATCCGGACAGCATGCGGCCGAGTTTGACCGTGACGCCGGGAACGGTGCCGGTGTTCTGCACATAACCTTCTTCGACCGATACGTTGTTCTCCGAATTCACCGACATCACGAAATAGCCGGACAGGTAGGGATCGATGCTGGCGGATACGGTCAGCTCGGATTCGCCGAGGTTGAAGCTGCGGCTGCCGGGGCCAATTCCGTCGCCGCCGGGGATGAAGCCGCCGATCTGGTAGGTGTTTGGGTCGCGCTGCAGGTTGCTGAACTGGCCGCCGAGGATCAGCGAGATGGCCGGATTGAAGGCATTTGCCGAGGCCGGCGCGGAAGGCGCCGGTGCAGCGGCCGCCGGTCGTTGCTCCGTCTGCTCGAGGCGTTGCTCGAGCTGGTGGATGCGCGTCTCGTAGCCGTCTTTGAGGTCTTTAATTTCCTCGCGGATTTTCTGGACTTCCGCATCGTCCGCGCCGATGGCGGGAACGGGTGCGAAAAAGGCAGCGCCGATTGCGACTGCCAGGGTGACATTCCTGAACATGAGAACCTCCTCTGGACGAAAAAAAATCAACGCGCCGCAGCGACACTGCGGGCGTAGCGACGTCGATCAGAGGAAAAACGGAGGAGCGCGGCTGTGAAAGGCGGCAACCGTGCGCGGACTGAAGATATAGTCCGCAGATAAAGGTTGCGCAAAGACAAGGTCCAGCGAGACGAGAACCGCGACGCTGGTCGGGGCGACGCCGGAAATCTTCTCGAAGCTGACGCATTTGTCGCACAGCTTCGAATGGGCGAGCTGCTCTTTCGCCGGGACTTCCTTGCCAAGATGCGAAATCGCATGCGCGTACGCCGCCTGCTGCGCGAACAGCAGCAGCAGAATCAGCAGGGCATTGAAGGCGCGATTCAGTTTCATGGGCAGGGTAATCCGGCAGGCAGTGTAGCGCCGACCGGGAGGTTTCGCCAACATCGGGTTTACTGCCGCCCTTTGTGAAACCGTGACGGACGTGACTGCGTGACTATTGTGACTGCCGTAAGAGCCTAAATCAGTTTCGAGTCACGTCGTCACGACAGTCTCGATAGTCACGGCACTCAAGAATCGTCCATCGCCAGTTCCTGCGGCAAATGGTGGATGTCGCCCCATGACTCGATGGTCCAGCGCCCGCCGCTGACCGAGATCACATTGACGGAGGCATTGTAGATCGTGAAGTCGCGCGGAGCGGACAGCGGCATGCGGGTTGCGTGGCGATAGACCACATCCAATGCGCCACCATGCGTGACGGCCAGTATCCGGCGACCGGCATGCTCATCGAGAATTGTCTCGACGAAATCCAGGATGCGGCGCGAAAATCCACCCAGGCTTTCGCCGCCGGCGAGTGCGAGATCCGGCTCACGAGATTTGAAAACCTTCCAGGCCGCCGGTTGCGCGATTCCCGCTTCCTCGCCGGTCAATCCCTGCAGCACGCCAAGATTGCGTTCGCGCAGGCGCTCGTCGCGAACGATGTCGATTTCAGGTTGGGCTACGACCGGGCTCGCCGTCCGGTAGGCGCGAATCAGGTCGCTGGAATAAATTGCGTCGAAATTTTCGCCGCTCAGGCGCGTTCCCACCGCTGCCGCCTGGGCAAGGCCAATTTCGTTCAGGGGGATGTCGAGGTGTCCCTGGATGCGGCCTTCGACGTTCCATGCGGTTTCGCCGTGGCGCACGAGAACGAGTTTCGTGGCGCTCATCGCGGCGGCCCGTCGATCTCGGAACTGACGCCCTCGCTCAGGCAACGGCCGTTGAGCTTCAGGCCTGCCTGTATCAATTGATCCGGCACAGCAATCCTTTCAAATATTCGCCTTCGGGAAAATCCAGCGACACCGGATGATCCGGCGTCGAATGGAACTGATCGATGACCTGCGCGTCCGTGCCCGCGTCCAGCGCCGCGCCGGCGACGATCTTGCGAAACAAGTCCGCGGAGACGCCGCCCGAGCAGGAAAACGTGGCGAGCAGGCCGCCCGGCCGCAACAGCTTGAAGCCGAGCAGGTTGATGTCCTTGTAACCGCGCGCAGCGCGTTCGGCAGTTGCCGCAGTGGGAGCGAATTTCGGCGGATCGAGGATGATCAGGTCGAACTGCCTGTCCTGGTCACGCAGCTTGCGCAGGTAATGGAATACGTCGGCGTCGACCCATTCGCAGCGGTCTTCCGGCAAGGCGTTCAGGCGCACGTTTTCGCGCGCCAGTTGCAATGCATCAGCCGACGAATCGACGGAGGTCACCGATGCGGCGCCGTGGGCGAGCGCCTGCACCGTGAACCCGCCCGTATAACAGAAGCAGTTGAGAACGTCCCTGCCGGCGGCAAGCTGGCCGACCCGCAGGCGGTTGTCGCGCTGGTCCAGGTAGAAGCCCGTCTTGTGTCCTGTCGCCACATCGACCCGCAGGCGCACGCCGCTTTCACTGATCTCCACGATCGGCGGGTCGAGTTCGCCTTTTACCAGTCCGGTGCGCGGAGCGAGCCCTTCCAGCTCGAGCACGTCCGCATCGGAACGCTCGTAGATGGCGCGGGCGGCGGTGAGCTTTTGCAGCGACGCGATGATTGCTTCGCGCCAGCGATGGCAGCCGGCGCTGGAAATCTGCAATACGACCACGTCGGCATAACGATCCACGATCAGACCCGGCAAGCCATCAGACTCGCCGTGTACCAGGCGCTCGGCTTCGTCCGGCTTCCTGGGGAACAGCGTGCGGCGCATGCCGATCGCCGCTTCCAGGCGGTGATGGAAAAAAGCGGTATTGATTTGCGTGGCTTCGTTCCAGTCCCACACGCGCGCGGAAATGTTTGCGTCAGGATTGACTGCCACAATGGCGAGAAAGCGACCGTCATTTGCGACCACGTGCGCTGTATCGCCGGCCGACGCCTTGCCGTCGATGCGCGCAACCGCGCCGGAGAATACCCACGGATGCCGACGTAACAATGATTTCTCGCGACCGGCTTTGAGGATGATCTTGTTCATAGGCTATTGAAGATCTTGAACCACGGAGGACACGGAGAGCACAGAGAAAACGTAATTTGGAGCTGTCGTGTCGGCAATTCCTGTAGATGCTAAGGATTCGGAACGGGTACTGATTACTCTATCTCATATCCCGCTCTTCTTCGTGTCCGTGGTTCAAGGTTTAGCGGGTTTGCGTTTCGCGCGCGGATGCGCGGCGTCGTAGACCTTGGCTAGGTATTGGAAGTCCAGATGCGTATAAACCTGCGTCGTGGAAATGCTAGCGTGGCCGAGCATTTCCTGCACCGCGCGCAGATCGCCGCTGGATTGCAGGACGTGGGAGGCGAACGAATGGCGCAGCATGTGCGGATGCACATGGCCGGGCAGTCCTTGTTTGATGCCCCAGCCCTTCAGGCGGGATTGCACGGTGCGCGGACTGATGGATTCGCCGCGCTGGTTCAGGAACAGGGCCGCTTCGTCCTTGTGCGGCAGCGCCTCGCGCACCGGCAGCCAGGCCTGCAGCGCCTGCAGCGCGTGGCTGCCCACGGGGACCACACGTGTCTTGTTGCCCTTGCCGGTTACGCGGACCGTCGCATCCGCGAAACTTACGTCGCCTTGTTTCAGTGACGTCAGCTCGGACAGGCGCAGGCCCGAGGAATACAACAGTTCGAACATCGCGCGGTCGCGCACCGCCAGCGGATCGCCTCCGGCGAAACTGACCAGGCGGCTTGCTTCATCGGGCGACAACGCTTTCGGCAATGACTTCGGCGATTTCGGCGGCCTGACCCCGGTGCACGGATTGCGGACGAAGCCGTGATCGCGCGCAAGGTAGCTGAAAAATCCGCGCCATGAGGAGAGCATGCGCGCCAGGGATTTGCCGCCCAGTCCGCGCCCGTGCAGGCGCGCGATGAAGCGCCGGATCTGGTGGATCTGCAAATCCTGCAGCGCCGATTCCTGTTCATGCACAAGTTCCAGCAAGACCCGCACATCGTGCCCATAGCCTGCGGCGGTATGCGGCGACAGGCGCCGTTCGCGGATCAGGTGCGACAGGAAATCGGAGACGAAAGGAGGCTCGGCCGAGGGTTCTTTTTCGCCTGCAGACGCATCGCCGCGCACGGACATTTACAAGAATCGCACAAGCGACGTACTGACCAAATCGCCGAGGCGCTTGAGGTAAAGCGTTCCCATGCCGGGGTAGAAGCGTTGTGCATCCTCGCTAGCCAGGGCCAGCAGGCCGAAAACGCGGTCCGAGCGCAGCGCGATATAGGCATACGATTTCAGCAGGCCGCCGGCTTCGCCAAACCATTCGGCAGTTTCGAACATGGGCTGATGGCTGCAATACGGCTGGTTGAGGCTGTCGGCGAATACCCTGACTTCCTGGCTGTTCGCCGTGAACTCCGCCAGCGGCGGATGATCCCATTCGCTCCACAATCTGACGGCGACGTGGGGCACAGCGAAATCTTCCCGCAGGTTGTAATAGAGAACCTGTAGCAAGGCATCCAGGTTGGCCGGCTTGATCAGTGCCAGGGCGGCGCGATGCACGCGCTCGCCTATTGCGTCATTTTCCTCGCCGTACGTCACGAGTTCGCGCAGCTTGCTTTCCAGCACCTTGTTCTTTTCACGCAGGCTGATGATCTGGCGCTCGGAGATCGGGATGGCACGGCCGCCGTGCGGGTGCGGAATCGATAGGTCGCCGATCATGTCGGCGTAAGTCTCGAAAAATTCTGGATGGTCTTTCAGGTAACGGGCAACGTCTTCTGGTCTCATTAATCTGTTCTCTATACCTCGATCTCGCCTTCGAATACGGATTGCGCCGGCCCGGTCATGAGAACCGGTTGCGCCGCGCCCATCCATGCAATTTCAAGTACGCCGCCGCGGGTATCAACCTTCACCGGCGAATCGAGCAACCCTCGCGTTATGCCGGCCACTACAGCCGCGCAGGCGCCGGTGCCGCAGGACAATGTTTCCCCGGCCCCGCGCTCGAATACGCGCAGTTTAATATGTCTGCGATCCACGATCTGCATATATCCGGCATTGACTCGCTCGGGAAAGCGCACGTGACGTTCTATGAGCGGGCCTTCGCTCGCCACAGGGGCGGCATCGGCATCGGCGACGACCTGCACCGCATGCGGATTGCCCATCGATACGGCGCAGATCTCGACTTTCCGGCCATCGACCTCCAATTCATAGGTCGAATCCAGCCGCTCTGCCACGAAGGGAATGCGGTCGGGCTCGAAAACCGGCAAGCCCATATTCACCGTGACCCGCCCGTCGCTTTCGAGCCTGGGTTCGATGACGCCCGATCGGGTCTCCACGCGGATCGCGTTGCTTGCCGACAAACCCTTGTCGTGCACGTAACGCACGAAGCAGCGCGCGCCGTTGCCGCACTGGCTGACTTCGTCGCCGTCCGCATTGAAGATCCGGTAGTAGAAATCGGTGTCGCGGTTTCGCGCGGGTTCGACGACCAGCATCTGGTCGAAGCCGATGCCCAGATGGCGGTCAGCCAGCCGGCGGATGCCTGCGGCATCGAGCCCCAGCGGCGCCTTGGTGGCATCGACGACGACAAAGTCGTTGCCGGCGCCATGCATTTTGGTGAACTTGAGACGCATGAGGCGTTAGGCGTTAGGCGTTAGGCGAGAGGGGTGGCCGCGGGATTCCGGGGGATACCGGTCTTCGACCATAACCGGCCATCGACCATAAGGCGCGCAACGCGGGCCAATGTCGCGAAAATCGGTATTCTCAAGTGCACCTTTCCCGCATTTTCGCCTCACGCCTCACGTTTTTTTCCATCACATAATCGTCCATGAAGAATCCATTGCCGATATCTACTTTCACGGTCTTCGCCACCCTGAAGCCGGTGCGCAGATAGGCGGCGACCGATCCGTGGTTGTACTTGTTGACCTGGAGATAAAGCGTGTCCATGTCCTGGCGCTCGGCTGCCTTTGCCACGTGTTCCATCAGCGCCGCGCCGTAGCCTTTGCCGCGAAAGAGCTGATGCACATAAAGTTTGTCCAGTTTCATAGTGTGGGCCTCGACGCCGTGCTCGTAACTCGCGAATCCGCATAGTTCGCCGTCGACTTCGAGTTTGTCCCACCAGGCTTCACCTGCCTGCAGTTGCATGCGGATCGCATCCGGCGAATAACGCTGCGCCAGCATGTATTCTATCTGGGCGACGGTAATGATCCCCGGATAGTGCTGCAACCAGATTTCGCGCGCCAGCGCGCAAACCGGTTCGATGTCCGCGTCGCGCAGCGGCAAAATGCGAAAATTCGCGGGGATGGACATGCTCAGGCGCAAATCGAGCCGAAATCCGGATTGGCGAACATTCAGTAGAACCTCGCCTCGCCGGGCGGGCGGGTCTTGAAGCGCTTGTGCAGCCAGTAGTATTGCTCGGGCATCTCGCGCACGCGTTCTTCGATGAAAGCGTTCATGCGCGCAGTGTCGTCTTCTACGCTCGCCCCGGGAAAATTCTCCCACGCCGGATAAAAGCGCGTGACGTAGCCGCCGGCGCCGGGCAGTTGGCGCGTGATGCAGGGAACGACGCGTGCGCCGGTGATGCGCGCCAGGCGTGATAAACCGGCCACGGTGGCCGTCGACACCCCGAAAAAGGGCACGAACAGCGAGTCCTTCGGGCCCAGATCCATGTCGGGCAGGTAGAAAAAAGCGATGCCCTTGCGCAAGCCGCGGATGACCGGACGCAAGCCATCCTGCCTGGATACCAGCACGCTCTGTCCGAAGCGGGTGCGGCCATGCAACAGGATCTTGTCGAGCGCCGGATTTTTCTGGTGCGAGTACATCGACATCATGTCGTACTCGATGGAGATGCGGATGCCGCCCATATCGAGGCCGACGAAGTGCGGCGCGAGCACGATGAGCGGCTTGCCCAGGTCGCGATCGAGGTGTTCCCGGCCTTCGAAAACGACCAGCCTGCGAATGCGTTCCTCCGAACCCCACCACAGGATGCTGTGTTCGAGTACCGTGCGCCCGAAAGCACAAAAGTGCCGGCGCGAAAGTTTCTTCCGCTCCGCCTCATGCATCTGCGGGAAGCACAAGCGCAGGTTCGTGCGCACCACGCGCCGACGTTCCCGGACCAGCCAGTAAACCAGCATGCCCAGGCCTTTGCCGAGCGGCGCCAGCACCTGCAAGGGCAGCAGACCAAGCAGCCAGAAAAATGCCATTGCGAACCTCAACTGTCATTCCCTCTATCCGGACCCGTAGTTTCGGGCGGGGTCACGCCGGCCGGAACCTTGTAGCGGTTGTAGCTCCACAGATATTGGGCGGGTTCGATTGCCACTACGCGTTCGATGGCGGCGTTGAAGTCGCGGGCGCTGTTCTGGCCGCTGATCTGTCCGTCGTATTCGGTGAAATGGAGGGCAAATCCCGCACCGTCTGCCAGCCGGACGGCCGCGGTCATAAGGATGGTCGCCCCCGTGGCTTGCGCGAGTTTCCCCGCCAGGGTCATGGTGTAGGCCGGGCGCCCGAAGAAATCCGCCCATACGCCTTCTCCGTTGCCGGGCACCTGGTCCGGCAGGATGCCGATGGCTTCGCCGCGCCTGAGGGCTTTCAACAGCAGTCGCACGCCGGCGAGATTGGCAGGCGCGAGCTGCACCTTGTCACGCCCGCGACCGGCCTCGATCAAGGGCGGTAGCGATTTCATCTTTGGCGGGCGGTAGAGCACTGTGATGGGACGGCGTTGGGCGGCCCAGAGTGCGGCCGCATCGAAGCAGCCCAGATGCGGCGTCAGATAAATGACGCCTCGTTCGCGCCGTTCGGCCGCTTCCACCAGGGCGATGGGCCCCGCACGCACGACTAGCTGCAAGGCGGGTGCAACCGGGCGGAACCAAACCGGAATCAGTTCGGTCCCCGCCTTGCCCGACTCGGCGATGTTCCGGCGCAGGATGCGTTGATAGTCTTTTTCGTCCTGCCACAGGCGGCTTTGCAGGAGATTGGCGCGCAACCGGCTGGCGTATTTGTCGGAGAGGAAGTACACGACCCAGCCCAGCGCGCCGCCCACGGCGTGGATCCAGGAGAGCGGCAGTTTCGCCAAGAGCCGCAACAACCCTATGAGCATGAACTTATTCGATTTTCCGTTTTGTTCTTTTGATGGCTTTTTGCTATCCTGACCGACCCTACCGAATCAGCCCAGACCATTCGTCGATGAACGATTTCCACTTTACTTCCGAGTCGGTTTCCGAAGGCCATCCGGACAAAGTCGCGGACCAGATTTCCGATGCCGTGCTGGATGCCATCTTAACCCAGGATAAATTCGCCCGAGTGGCGGCCGAAACCCTGGTGAACACGGGGCTGGTCGTCATGGCCGGCGAGATCACCACCCATGCCGTGGTGGATTTTCAACAAGTTGCGCGGGAAACGATCAAGCGCATCGGCTACGACAATACGGACTACGGCATCGACTATCGCGGTTGTGCCGTGCTGGTCGCCTATGACAAGCAATCCCCGGATATTGCGCAGGGCGTGGACAAGGCCCAGGACGATCCGCTGAATCAGGGCGCCGGCGACCAGGGCCTGATGTTCGGTTACGCCTGCGACGAAACGCCGGTGCTGATGCCGCTGCCGATCTATCTCTCCCACCGCCTGGTCGAGCGCCAGTCGGACCTGCGCCGCGACGGACGCCTGCCGTGGTTGCGGCCGGATGCCAAATCCCAGGTCACCGTCCGCTATGTCAACGGCAGGCCGGATTCCATCGACACGGTTGTCTTGTCGACCCAGCATTCACCCGACATATCGCTGGAAAAGATCCGCGAAGCCGTGATCGAAGAGATCATCAAACCGGTGTTGCCGAAAAACCTGATCAAGGGCGAGATCAAATTCCTGGTCAATCCGACTGGACGCTTCGTCGTCGGCGGACCGCAGGGTGATTGCGGATTGACCGGCCGCAAAATCATTGTCGACACCTACGGTGGTGCGGCCCCGCACGGCGGCGGCGCGTTTTCCGGCAAAGATCCTTCCAAGGTCGACCGCTCCGCGGCCTACGCAGCGCGCTACGTGGCGAAGAACATCGTGGCGGCCGGACTCGCGACGAAATGCCAGATCCAGGTGTCCTACGCGATCGGCGTGGCCAAACCCACCAGCGTGATGGTGACGACCTTCGGCACCGGCAAGATCGCCGACGAAAAAATTGCCCAACTGGTGCAGCAGCATTTCGACCTGCGTCCGAAGGGCATCGTGGCCATGCTCGATCTGCTGCGTCCGATCTACGAGAAAACGGCGGCCTACGGCCACTTTGGCCGGGACGAGCCGGAATTTACCTGGGAAGCGCTCGATAAAGTAGAGATGCTTAAAGCCGAATCCGGCATCAAGAAGGCAGCCGCGGCCTGAAGAAGGTTACGTCAAGAGCGTTGACGCAGAGGACGCAGAGGAAAAACAAAGGACGCAGAGGAGTGAAATAAAAAGGGAACCATATAAAGGTTCCCTTTTTGTTTGCAATCGGTCTACCTGGAGGTAACGCGGCGAGAGTAGTTCCTAGCTAAAATCCCCTGGCTCCACAAGCTTAGTTCCGGTATCCGTATCATGATGCACCATCTCGTCAGCGACCTTTGCTGAAACTGCATCTGCCTGCTCTTCCGTAAAAATTTCACACTCCACTGGAAGTTTCTCAAGTATTCGGCGCGCCGCCAAGTAAGCCTCTTCTACATCCTTATGCGTTGGCTCACCGACAAGCAAGTAGAGCTTAAAGCTCTCACTCGCGTCGTTAACGAGTTGAATCTGTCCATAGAATTTGCGAGCCTTATCCCTGATGGATTCCGGCTCCAATAGATCGAATGACAATGGTTCGAGGCAATGCCATACACCATTTTTCCAGGAATGCTCGAAGTTAACTTCATCGACTGACCCAACGAATTTTTTCTCCTCCAATCGGTCGAGAACCTGTCGCTTTGCAAGCGCCTTACTGAAAACTCCCCAGACATCCTGGTCATTTCGACTGCGATCGTGCTTCTCGTCGTATCGCATCACAAAACGCTGAAAAAGCTCGTCTAAGGTTGTGGCAGGATTTGCCGTTTTGCCGCTACCGACGGGCGACCACTGCAGGCTCGAATCGTCTGCGGGGAAAGCGCGATGGGCGAATTCCATGACAGTTCGCGCGTTCATGGATATTAGCCCGCTTTCTTCCTCACCAAATTTTTCGAACTGCCGACCCACGTGTTGCATCATCTGCTTGAAGTATTCCCCGTTACTCCCGGGAAATATTCTTGTGATGCGCCCATAAGTTGGCCGTGCCTTAGCGGCGATAAAATGCTCCGATGGACAAAATAGCGCTACGCCAACATTCACAAATTCACCGGTCGTGATGTCGTGCAGATAGCGAAGTACGGTATATGTGTAACTCTTAAGTTCGTTCATTGAAGAATCCTCCGAACTTCATCGAGCACCGCAGGAACGTGCTTGCGGAGCTCGCCCAAGTAATCCAATGCCAGATCTACCACGGGAAAAGCTGAATCCCAAGAGTTCGGCAATGCATCCTTGTAGGCCGCGAGGCGGGCATCGGTGACAACAGCCCAAGCGGCGGTAAACCGATCAAATTGTAAGTCTTTCCCGCTCAGGAGCGTGAACAAAACATGCTGGCCAGGACCTTGTCCGAGGGTTGCAAGAGCTCCGGGCGTCCACGGATACGGCTGCAGAATCGTGCCCAATACCTCCAGGCCGACCAGTGCAGCCTCATGGTCGAAGATGGCGAAATGTTTGCCGTCACACTGGCAGTTTGGGTTTGAAATTCGGCGATCGGGGTTCAGAATCATGCCGTCGAAAGCCAGGATTTCGGCAGCTTGCGTTATCAGACCGTCGAAACGCTTATCGGACGCGACCGCGGAATAACCTGGCGGTAAGCGTACGGATCCGTAGGCTGGCGATAGACTCGTCCTTGCCAAATCATGCGCAAACTGTGAAGAAGCGGGATCAATGACCTCTGGGCTCACATCGACTAGGACAGGTTCCGGAGTAGGAAGGTCCAAATCTACTGCCAGCATTGCCAATATTGCCTCAATTGCCAATGCTGTTACGCCACGCTCGCAGCCGGCCGAGAACTTGGTTACTACCTCAACTTCAGTGCCATCTGCGCGCTGACACGCGAGCAACGCCGGTTTCGTCTTTCCGGTCGACATAAGACGGTCAAAGCGCGTCGCGTTTACTGTCTCTAGCATAGAGGCGACCTAAAACAGGTGGGAATACACTCCGTCCGCGACTTTACGGGCGCGGCCGAGTGTTTCCAGCGTTTCCACAATCTGCGGGAGGCGCCGCTTCCACGGACCTTTGCCGGAGAAATGTGAGGCAATGGCATCGAGCGACATTGGTTCTCGCGCCGAAGCCAGCAGATCCGCAACCCGCCTCACCTGGTCAGGCAGTGTCTTCGGCCAAGGCATCTTTCCGTTTTTCGCAGCGACCTTCGTTTCCGTGACGTCCTCCATCTCGATTTCCGCCTGTTTCGGTGCGGCAACCTTTTTTTCGGGATTCTGGAATTCCGGACGCAGCCAGCGAATCGATCCTTTCTTCTCCTCGACGGCACGTTCCGCGTTCAGCGCCACCAGCCTTTCCAGCAGAGCGTTATCAAGTGCACGCTTGCATTCGTCACGGGTCGCCGGTATGCCGTTTGTGCCAGGCGCTGTATTGCCATTCACAATCTGCATGAGCGGTGCGAGGTCGGACCAACCGTAAGCTTCCAGTACAGCGAGATCGAGTTCGTCGTGCAATTGCTTGAGCACCGACACCAGCCCTTGTTCGTGGATGACTTTCTCTTTCGCGGTGAGTGCTTCGCCGGATTTCAGTTTTTCCAGCACGTTGTACATACCGGTGAGAGTCAGGTCAGGGTACTGTGACCGTTGTCGTTTTCGATGGGCGTCGAGTTGTTCTGCAAGGATTCGAATCGGGTCTGTTTGTGCGCCAAGCCCATGTGGAAACGGGAATGGATCAAAACATCGTGCCTTCAAGTATCTCGGGTCATCTCCTACCCCCATACGTCCTCCAGCGCTAGTAGCCCAAGCGACGTGGACATTGCTAGACATAATGCCGAGATAGAACGCATCCTCGAGCGCAAACATCACAGTAGTGCTATCACATATTGCTCGTGAATCAACAAAGACGAAGTAGCGATACTTGGATGTAAGCGAGGTCACAATGCATCGTTGGATGCCTACTAACGCAGGTCGAAACGTACTGCGCGCCTCACCATATACCCACCATCTATTGCGGACGGACTGACGATTGTTTTGGTCTCGCTCTGGTTTTACTCTTTCGAGAAGCCATTGGTAAATCGCTGGCTTGGTCGATGCGAGTTCAGGGGGGCTAACAGCACAAACATCAATGGCCTGCAGGCCCCTAGACGTCTGAGTAATGTCTCGGCCTGATATCAGTGGCCATATCGAGCTACTGCTGGTACCAAATAGAGGATCGATTCGGCACGCTGTTTCCATGTCTACCGCAAAACCTTGGCTTGAGAGTTGATAACCAACGCAGCTAAGTGCTAAGTTGCTTTCTAGTCCGCCAGCAGACAGCAAGTTCGCGCCTATTCTAAGGTCCGCGCCGATGCGGCCAGACATACTAGCGAGTTCAACCTGAACCTCACCATCGGTAAGTGGAGTCTCCCTGTTCACAGTAACTAGTAAGCCGTCTGATTTTTCAGTATCACAGACAGTCATCGCGACGCGTACATCAGCTCCATCACTGGAATCGACCCAAGGATGATTTGGAATAACAAATCGGAAACGGAAGTGGTCGTTTCGTCCCATATGAAGCATCGCTAATTTTCTTGAAAACTCTTGGCTGATGCTCTTAGTCGTGATCAAACCAAAGGCTCGAAGATAATTGGCGTTCACGAGTTCAGCCGCGTGATGCCACCAGTACATGACAAAATCAACGTGTTCGGGAATGTCCGGGAAAGCAAACCGAAGGGCTTCAAGATAGCCGTCACCTAGTGCAAGCCGAATCGTCCTTGCTCCAAGGTAGGGCGGATTGCCTACAACGAAATCCGCCTTCGGCCACTCTGCCTTGCGCGGATTGAAGTAGCGTTCCAGCGGAACCTGCACGGTTTCGTCCGGCACATCTTCCCCGGTGACCGGATGCTTCTTCATGGTCTTGCCATCCCAGCGGCCGACCGGTACCCCGCGCTCGTCGGTAACGTATCCCATGCGGTCGTAAGTCAGTACGGCGTCGCGGCATTCGATGTTGCGGAAATCCTTCAGCACCGGTTGCGGTGGCATAGCGTTGCCGCGAGTGCGGAAATGCCATTGCAGATAGCCGATCCACAACACCACTTCTGAAATTGCGGCGGCACGCGGATTGAGTTCGATGCCGAGCAACTGATGCGGATCGACCGTGACGCCGCTCATGTCCAGCCTGGCCTGTGTCTCGCCGAAGGTCTCTAGTTGGTTGAGCACTTCGCCTTCCAGGCGCTTCAGGTGTTCCAGCGTGACGTAAAGGAAATTGCCGGACCCGCAGGCCGGATCGAGCACCCGCACTTCGCACAGTTTGTGGTGGAAGGCGTGTACTTCCTTCCTGGCTTCTTCGAGTTTGCCTTCGGCCGCCAGCAGCAGCGCAGCGGCTTGGGCATTTTTCCAGTCTTCGCGCAAAGGTTCTATGACGGTCGGCAGCACAAGGCGTTCGACATAGGCGCGCGGGGTGTAGTGGGCACCGAGCCGGTGGCGTTCCTCCGGATCGAGCGCGCGTTCCAGCAGCGTGCCGAAGATGGCGGGCTCGACTTCCTTCCAGTCGAATTTTGCCGCTTCCTGCAGCAGGGCGATTTGGTCGCGATCAAGCGGTAGCACTTGCGGTTGCTTGAACAGTTTGCCGTTGAAGTGCGGCACTTCGGTTCGCAGGGCTACGGAAAAGTGTCCCGCATCCATCGCTTTCCACATTTCACCCACCAGCGGAACGAATTGACTGGGATTTTCCTTCAGGCTTTCGAGCAAATTGGAAAAAGCACGCGGTGGCAGCAGGCCTACATCTTCCGCGAACATGGAGAACAGACATCGCGTCAGAAATCCTGCGACCAGTTCCGGGTCATGCCCCGCGCCTTCCAGTACTTTCGCGACCGTTGCCAACTGAGCGGCGATCTCGCGCGTGACTTTGGCGGACCGGCGGCTGGGATCGAGCGCGACCGGATCGAGCCAGAGTTGCCGCAGTTTTTCCCGCTGGGCCTCGTCACGCAGATCTTCGAGGCGGATGCGGTGCGAGCGCGGATCGGGAAATGGGGTATAGGTTGCGCCGGAACGCGTGAATTCCGCATACAGCTCTATTACATTGCCGACATCGACGATAACCAGGAAAGGCGGCCGGCCTTCGGTGGCGGGGAGTGATCTTGCGTACTGCTCGGCCTGTCCGCGGGCGCGCAACATGGCGTCGTCGAATGCTTTGCCTTCGAGCTTGCGGAACTTCTTCGCTTCGAGAACGAAAGCGTCCCGGTGATAACAGTCGATGAAGCTGTAGGATTCCGACCCGTCGCCATGTTGAAAGGTGACCCGCCGCTCGAAACAGTAGGCGTTATCTCGAGTGTCTTCGCGCGAAGGGTCGGGCTCGGAAACGCCCAATAACTGGCAAAGCTCCCGTACGAACAGGACGTAGTTGGCTTTTTCGGTTCCGTCGGCCGTTTTCCATCGGTCGATGAACATATCCACGGCCTCGGGCGAGGCTTTTCCAGCCTTATGCGGTTGGGATTTGGACTGGGCCATGGCTGGGTCGGAGTTTACCCTAGCGACGCTGGAAAACTGGCAAACCCCCTCCCGCCGCATCTTCTCGCCTCTACTCCGCGCCCTCTCTTGCTTTTCCTCCGCATCCTAAAAGGGTACGCCGACTTGCTACGCGCGTAGGGTATCTGCGTCAACGCCCTTATCGCGGCCTTCCAGGCCGCTGCTTTTCCGAAGTCCGCGGCTGGGCTATACTGCGCCCTCGCTGAGGAGCGCTGCGACCCCGATTCCAGGGGCCAGGCTCAGCAAACGATCCAACGGCGCTCACAATCATTAAACCGGTTGTGAGCGCCGTTTCCATTTTCGGCGCTCCGTTCCAAAGGAGAATGTCGATGTCCGCAGTCCCGAACACGAAAAAATCCGGCGATTTCCACGTCGCCGACCTGGCCCTCGCAGACTGGGGCCGCAAGGAAATCCGCATTGCCGAGACCGAGATGCCCGGCCTGATGGCGATTCGTGAAGAATATTCCACGACCCGGCCGCTACGCGGCGCGCGCATAAGCGGCTCGCTGCACATGACCATTCAGACCGCCGTGCTGATCGAGACGCTGCAGGCGCTCGGGGCGGAAGTGCGCTGGGCTTCCTGCAACATTTATTCGACGCAGGACCATGCCGCCGCGGCGATCGCTGCCACCGGCACGGCGGTGTTTGCCGTGAAGGGCGAGACCCTGGCCGAGTATTGGGATTACACGCATCGCATTTTCGAATGGCCGGCGGGGGCTTATTCCAACATGATCCTGGACGATGGCGGTGACGCAACCATGCTGCTGCATCTGGGCACTCGCGCCGAATCCGATGCAACGGTCCTGCACAATCCCGGCAGCGAAGAAGAGACAGCCCTGTTTGCCGCGATTAAGGCAAAGCTCAAGCACGACCCGAAGTGGTATTCGACGCGCCTCTCCAAGATCAAAGGTGTGACCGAAGAAACCACGACCGGCGTGCATCGCCTCTACCAGATGCACAAGGACGGGAAGCTCGCCTTCCCGGCGATCAACGTCAACGATTCCGTCACGAAGTCGAAATTCGACAACCTCTACGGTTGCCGCGAATCCCTGGTCGACGGTATCAAGCGCGCCACCGATGTGATGATTGCAGGCAAGGTTGCGCTGGTGTGCGGATATGGCGATGTCGGCAAAGGTTCCGCGCAGGCATTGCGCGCGCTATCGGCCCAGGTATGGGTCACCGAGGTCGATCCGATTTGCGCACTGCAGGCGGCGATGGAAGGTTATCGCGTCGTGACCATGGACTATGCCGCGGACAAGGCTGACATCTTCGTCAGCGCCACCGGCAATTTCCATGTCATCACGCACGAACACATGAAGAAAATGAAGGACCAGGCCATCGTCTGCAACATCGGCCATTTCGACAACGAAATCGACATTGCATCGCTGTCCCAGTACGAATGGGACGAGATCAAGCCGCAGGTCGACCATGTAATCTTCCCGGATGGGAAACGCATCATCATCCTGGCAAAAGGCCGCCTGGTGAACCTGGGTTGCGGCACCGGCCATCCTAGCTACGTCATGAGCTCGTCGTTCGCCAACCAGACCATCGCGCAAATCGAGTTGTACGCGAACACCGCGAAGTACCCGGTCGGCGTCTACACGTTACCGAAGCACCTGGATGAAAAAGTCGCGCGCCTGCAACTGAAGAAACTCAATGCGCAACTGACGGAACTGACGGATACCCAGGCCAACTATATTGGCGTGAAGAAAACTGGGCCTTACAAGGCGGATCACTACCGCTATTAAGGCGGATGCGTAAGGGGATAGGGGCGAGGAGAAAGGGGTGAAAAGAACACACCACGACCTCCTTGCTTGGCAGGAGGCGATTAAACTCGTCAAGGTCACCTACACCCTTACGCAAGCATTCCCGCGGGAGGAAAAATACGGGCTTACTGCCCAAATGCGCAGAGCGGCGATTTCGGTTCCGAGCAATATTGCCGAAGGTGCCGCGCGAAACTCCACGAAGGAATTTTCTCACTTTCTCATTCTTGCGCGTGGATCGCTGAGTGAACTGGATACGCAGTTGGTGATTGCCCGGGAACTGGCGTATGTGGTCGACTCAGCGGACATGGAAGCGGTGATGGATCACGTATTTCGTCTGCTAGCAGGCCTGATAACGTCAAACCAAGCGGTAAACAAGCCTTGACCTCCTCACCCCTCACTCCTTCCACCTCACGCACTTACTCATTCGAATTCGTCCCGCCGAAGACTCCGGAAGGCAAGGTGAAGCTGCGCGCCACGTGGCAGCAGCTTTCGCAATTGAAGCCGCGGTTTTTTTCGGTAACCTTCGGCGCCGGCGGATCCACCCAGCAAGGCACGCTCAATACCGTGCTGGAAATTCGCGGTGCAGGCCACAACGCGGCACCGCATATCTCCTGCGTTGCGTCGAGCAAGGCGGAGATTGCCGCGACGCTTTCGCGTTATCGCGAAAACGGGATTCGGCATATCGTCGCTTTGCGTGGTGACATGCCTTCCGGGCTGGCTTCGAGCGGCGAACTCAGATACGCAAACGAGCTGGTGGCGTTTATCCGCGAAACAGCGGGCGATTGGTTCCATATCGAGGTCGCGTGCTATCCGGAATACCATCCGCAGACGCGCAACGCGGGCGACGAACTGAAGAATTTCAAACGCAAGGTCGATGCGGGTGCAAATTCGGCCATCACGCAATATTTCTACAATTCGGACGCCTACTTTCGTTTTGTCGACGAATGTTCCGCCGCCGGGATTGGCGTTCCTATCGTGCCGGGCATCATGCCGATCAGCAATTTCTCCCAGCTCGCGCGGTTCTCGGATGCCTGCGGTGCGGAGATCCCGCGCTGGATACGCATCAAGCTGGAAAGTTATCGCGATGACACGGCGTCGATCCGCGCCTTCGGTCTCGATGTCGTCACCGCCTTGTGCGAGAAACTTCTCGAAGCCGGGGCGCCCGGACTGCATTTCTATACGCTGAACCAGGCCGGGCCGGCCAGCACGATATGGCAGCGCCTGGGTTTATAGGTGAGGCGTGAGGCGATAGGCGGTAGGCGTGAGGCGGGAAATCCGAAGCGCCAGGAAATTACGTCCATACGCCCGAGATCACTTGACACGCCCTGCATAGCAAGATCGCCTCACGCCTCACGCCTCACGCCTCACGCCTCACGCCTCACGCCTCACGCCTCACCTATAAACCCAGGCGCTGCCATATCGTGCTGGCCGGCCCGGCCTGGTTCAGCGTGTAGAAATGCAGTCCGGGCGCCCCGGCTTCGAGAAGCTTTTCGCACAAGGCGGTGACGACATCGAGCCCGAACGCGCGGATCGACGCCGTATCGTCGCGATAGCTCTCCAGCTTGATGCGCATCCAGCGCGGGATCTCCGCACCACATGCATCCGAAAACCGGGCGAGCTGGGAAAAGTTGCCGATCGGCATGATGCCGGGCACGATCGGAATGCCGATGCCGGTCGCGGCGCATTCCTCAACGAAGCGAAAGTAAGCATCTGCATTGTAGAAATACTGCGTGATGGCCGAATTGGCGCCGGCGTCGACCTTGCGCTTGAAGTTTTTAAGTTCGTCGGCGGCGTTGCGGGTCTGCGGGTGGTATTCGGGATAACACGCGACTTCGATATGAAACCAGTCGCCGGTCGTTTCCCGAATGAACGCCACCAGCTCGTTCGCATATCTGAGCTCTCCGGCGGACGCCAGCCCGGACGGCATGTCGCCGCGGAGCGCAACGAGGTGACGGATGCCGTTCTCGCGATAGCGCGACAATGTGGCGGCGATTTCCGCCTTGCTCGAAGCCACGCAGGAAATGTGCGGCGCGGCGTTCTGACCACCCGCGCGGATTTCCAGCACGGTATCCAGCGTGCCTTGCTGCGTAGATCCGCCGGCGCCGAAGGTCACCGAAAAGAAACGCGGCTTCAGTGGCGCAAGCTGCTGCCATGTGGCGCGCAGATTCGCCTTGCCTTCCGGCGTCTTCGGCGGAAAGAATTCGAATGAATAAGTGTGTGAGGTGGAAGGAGTGAGGGGCGAGGAAGTCAAGGCTTGCTCACCGCTTGGTTTGACGTTATCAGGCCTGCCAGCAGACGGAATACGTGATCCATCACCACTTCCATGTCCGACGAG
>JANXVW010000053.1 GCA_025351455.1 Betaproteobacteria bacterium
GCGGGTCGGCGTTGTCGGAGAGGATGAGGATCATGTTTGAGGGGCGAGGGGCGAGGGATCTCGCGCCTCTGCGCTCTACGCGCTTTTTCACTTTTGTGTTCTACCCCCTCGCCCCTCGCCCCTCGTCCCTCGCCCCTCAAACATGATCCTCATCCTCTCCGACAACGCCGACCCGCAGAGCCCCGAATATCTCCAGCTGATGGCGTCGCTGGGCCGGCTGCCGAACATCAAGACGCGGGCACATCGCATTCAGGGCACAGAGCGCTCGGTGACCGAGGTCTATCTGCTGGGGGATACCAAAACGCTGGCCCTCGACGAAATGAAAGCGCTGCCGCTTGTCGAGAACGTGATCCGTGTCTCCGAGGAATTCCGCGTGCTAGGCCGGCACAAGGGCGACAACCGGCCGACGCATTTCGATTACCAGGGCTTGCGCTTCGGCCAGGACACATTGCATATCTTTGCCGGCTTATGCGCCGTGGATACGCGCGAGCATGTGGATACCATGATGCGGGCGCTCAAGGATAATGGCCAGCAATGTACGCGCATGGGCGCGTACAAGCCGCGCACCAGTCCGTACGCTTTCCAAGGCTACGGCAAAGCCTGCTTGCCTTACGTGTTCGAATTGGCCGGCAAACACGGCATCCGCGTCATTGCGATGGAAGTGACTCACGAATCGCACGTTGAGGAGATCCGCCAAGCCTTGCGCGACACGGGCAATCCGACCGGGGTCATGTTGCAAATCGGCACGCGCAATACGCAGAATTTCGAATTGTTGAAAATCGTCGGCCGGCAGAAAGAGTTTCCTGTGCTGATCAAGCGCGGGTTCGGCATCACGCTCGATGAGTCCCTGAATGCCGCGGAATATCTCGCCAGCGAGGGCAACCACAGCGTCGTGTTCGGGTTGCGGGGCATGAAGACCAACCTCGGCGACCCACATCGTAATTTCGTCGATTTCGCCCAGGTTCCTGTGGTCAGGCGCCTGACCCGCATGCCCGTGTGCATCGATCCGAGCCATTCGGTCGGTTCGCGCATGGCCGGGCCGGACGGCATTCTCGACGTGATGCATGTCACCGCCCAGGGCGTACTGGCGGGCGCCAACATGGTGCTGGTGGATTTCCATCCCAATCCCGCCAAGGCACTGGTCGACGGCCCGCAGGCCCTGCGGCTGGATGAGTTACCCCATTTCATTGGAGATGTTGCCATTGCCCGGGAGGCCTACCTGAAACGTGCCGAATTGGCCGGGCGTCAGGCGCGCTCTGTGGTTGCCGGCTAAGCCGGCGCTGGCTGCGCTTTACCGGTTGCGGCGGCTCCAGCATAATGCGTTGTCCTTCCATGCGTTAGGGGCTTCCGGGATCCGGCCGGGAGCGTTGCCTGGATAACTTCGACTAGTCCCACGCAAATGGCTGAATCCGATCTCCAGGCGCCGCAGAACGCGCTTCTGCAAACGCTGGAACATCTGGGCGAGGGCACCGCGCTCGCGCAACAGATATTCGACATGATCGGCCATTCCAAATTCTTCGCCGATTTTACCCGCGAGGACATTCAGCGGCTGACCGCCTTCATGCACATCTATCGCGCCGAAGCGGCGCAGATGATCATCCGCGAGGGCGACGTGGACGACTACATGCTCCTGATCATCCAGGGCCGCGTGGAAATCGTGAAAATCGATTCCCACGGCCACCTGCAACCTATGACCACGGTCGGCCCCGGCGCCACGCTGGGCGAGATGTCGATGATTGATGGAGAGCCGCGTTTTGCGACGTGCATGGCGCTCGAGCCGACGACGTTCGCTGTGCTGTCGCGCGACAGCATGGTGCAAATCATCCTCGAAGAGCCTGGCCTCGGCGCCAAAGTGCTGGTCAAGCTCGTCACGCTGCTGTCCCAGCGGCTGCGCCAGACCAGTTCCAATCTTCTGCATTACATGGAGCGCTGAACGCGCGCCTGCCCTGGCGTGCCCCGGTGCGCTCTGTTCGTCTTTTCCTGCTCATCCCGTTCCTGCTGCCCGTCCCGTTGACGGCATGGGGACTCTCCGTGGTCGACGATTCCGCTTTCGAACTGCGGCTGGATCAGCCGGCGGCCCGTGTGATTTCGCTGTCCCCCCACCTGACCGAACTCATGTATGCCGTCGGTGCGGGAGACCGGCTCGTCGGCACCGTCCGCGGCAGCGACTTTCCCGCCGAAGCAGCGCAAATTGCGCAAATCGGCGATGCCTCGGGGCTGGATTTCGAACGCATCGTGCGTTCACAACCGGACGTTGTGCTCGCCTGGGGCAGCGGAAACCGCCCGGTGGACATAGCCCGGCTGCGCAGCCTCGGATTGCACGTACTGGTGATGGAGCCGCAGCGGGTCGAGGATATTTCGCGTCATTTGCGATTGTTGGGGGACCTCACCGGAAGGGTAGGGCAGGCGCAGGCGGTCGCGCGGGAATTCGAGCAGCGCGTCGATGCATTGAGGGCCCGTTACGCGGGCCGTTCGCCGGTGCGAGTGATGTTCGAAATCTGGCACCGGCCGCTGTTCACGGTGAACGCGGACCACGTCATCAGCAAGGTGCTCGCGCTGTGCGCGGCACAAAACATCTTTGCCGATCTGCCGCGGCTGGCGGGTGAGGTTTCCGTCGAGCAGGTGCTGCTGCTCGACCCGGATGTCATCGTAGTCGGCTCCGAAGCCGAGGATGCGGGGATCCGGAACTGGACGCAATATTCCTACCTGAAAGCCGCGCGCGGCGGCAACGTGTTCACCGTTTCCGCGGACCTGATCACCCGCCAGACGCCGCGCATCATCGACGCGGCGGAGCGCATGTGCGCAGGCGTCGACAAGGCCCGGCATTGACGCGTCAGGTCTTGATGCTCTCGCCGGCGTAGAGCACCGGACCGGTCGGCAGGCCGGTCGGCGATCCGCCTGCCGGCTCGACGCTCATCGCGAGGCCGGTTGCCGTATCGAGTCGCGCGGCCAGCGCTGCGGGGATTTTTACCACTTGAGTTTCATGCGTGGTGATCAACCCGAGCGAGACCGGCTTCTGGTCGCCGCCGGGCAGCATCCACAATTCCCACGCCGAATTCGGCCCCATCTCGGCATGGCCGATCACGCGAATGCGCAGCAGGCGGCCGCCGCTTTGTCCTGGTTCCCAGCTTGCGGTCATGGCCGGCTTCTTGGTGGCAAGGTCGTTCATGACGACCACCATCCGGCCGGTGTCCACAGGCGCTTCCGGCCTTGGAACCGCTACGAAGACAACCAGCGCCAGGGCCAGCAGGCCGGACGCGAAAGACGATACGCGCCAGAACGACAGGTTCTCCCAGAAGCCCGGGCGCACCGCCTGGCCGATCTTCAGGCGCGCCTTGATGGCCTGCCACACCCGTGCCGGCGGTTCGATCGCCGGCACGGCCGCGGTGAGCGGCGACAGTCGCGCCTCCCAATGCGCCACGGCCCGCCGCAATTGCGGATTGCCGCGCAGATGGAATTCGAATCGCCGGCGCGCGCGCGCGGACATGGTGCCGAGCACATACTCGGCGGCCAGTTTGTCGCGCAGCGTTTCATCGGCGAATCTCATTGCACTCTTCCAGTCATGATTTGTTGCGTTCCATTCATCTGCCCAATTCGTCGAGGCAGCCTTTCAGGCGGTCGAGCCCGCGGCGAATCCAGGTTTTCACCGTGCCGAGCGGCTTGCGCATCTGCTCCGCCAGTTCGCCATGCGACAACCCGTAGAAAAACGCGAGCGTGATGCTGCGCTGCTGTTCCTCTGTCAGCGTCTTCATGCATTCGGCCAGTTCGCCGGCTTCCAGCGAACGGCGCAGCAACTCCTCGGGTCCCGGCGATTCATCCGGAATTGAGGCCATCAACTCTTCATGCTCCTCGTCGAGCTCGACTTCGCGCGGCTTGCGCAGCCAATCGAGCGCCCGGTTGCGCACGATCGCGGTCATCCAGGTCATCGGCGCGCTCTTTGCCGAGTTGTAGCCCGCCGCGTGGTTCCAGATATTGACGAACGCCTCCTGCAGCACTTCCTCCGCCCAGTCCCTTCGACGTGTTATACGCACGGCGACGGCAAACAGTTTCGCGGAACTGAATTGATACAGGGTCGCGAAGGCGCGCTGGTCGTGCAGCGCGCAGCGTGCGAGCAGGTCGGAAAGCTGTTCCGGGGCAGGGGATTCAGGCAGATTCACTGCGATTTTTGCCTTTTTGCCAGTAAACATCAGACACGCCGGCTGCACGGTTAAGCACGCGGCACAGTACGAACAGCAGGTCGGATAGCCGGTTCAGATACTGTCGCAGCGACGGCGACAGCGGTTCGGCAGCGCTCAGGGAAACGACGCGGCGTTCCGCCCGCCGGCACACCGTGCGTGCCACATGGCATAGCGCCGCCCCGCGCGATCCTCCCGGCAGGATGAATTCCTTGAGCGGGGCCAGGACGGCATTGTGGCGGTCCAGTTCTTTTTCCAGCCGCGTCACGTGCTCCGGGCCGACGCTGGTGTAGCCCGGGATGCTCAGTTCCCCGCCGAGGTCGAACAAGTCATGCTGGACCGCGTGCAATCCGCTGCGTATGTCTTCCGGAATGGATTCGCCCAACAGCACGCCGAGCGCGCTGTTCAACTCGTCCACCGCGCCGATGGCTTCGATGCGCAGGCTGTCCTTGGCGACGCGCGAGCCGTCCCCCAGGCCGGTGGTGCCCGCGTCTCCGGTACGCGTGTAAATTTTGCTGAGGCGATTAGCCATGCCGGGGCTTACTGGTTGAGTTCAATGGGTTTCATTCTATAAGGGAATGGCACTTGGCGCAGCGGATTGCGAATTCGCATGCGGCGTCAGCGTTGCGGCAAAGCCGTCGATCGCGGGTCGCCGCCGAGATCCTGCAATTCCAGCTGCAGGTAGCGATGCAGGGCGTTCTGCCGGTGCGTGGTGGTATACAACGGCCAGTCGCGATAGGCGGGCAGCGCGGCTTTTTCCACCGCGTCCATCAGACTGGAGCTTTCGGCGTACAGCGTCTTGACGACCTGGTCGAGCGCGTTCAGGTAGGTGGCGGTGCCGGCAATCGCCCCAGCGCCGGAGATGGGGCCGTGGCCGGGGATGACGCGCGCCGGGTGGAGCCCTTGCAGTTCGCCCAACGCGTGTTGCCAGCCTTCAAAGTCGCAATCGCGAATGTCGGGAATGCGGCCGATTGAACTCAAGCCGCCCGCAAAGAGGACGCCGGTATCCAAGTCGAGCACGGCCAGGTCCCCCGGCGTGCTGGCCCAGCCCACGTAAATCAGTTCCAGGCGGCGGCCGCCCGCCTCGATTGTCGTAGTGACGTCGATCTCGCGGGTTGGCAGGACCAGGCGGGTTCCCTCGAGTTCCTCGCCAAGAACCGGCTTGAGATTTTCCAGGCAGTGGCCGCAGCGCGCCTTCATCAGCTTCGTCGTTTCCCGGTGCGCAAGGATCGGGACGTCGCGCTCGGCGAAGGCCGCATTGCCGAAGAGGAATTCCTGCACGGCGTGCGTGATGATCACGAGTTCGACGGGCTTGCCGGTGACGCGGGCTATCGCATCGAGCATGCGCAGTCCATGGCGATAAGAGGTGCCGGTATCGATGACAACAACGCCGGACGCACCCACCACGAAGCCGCTATTGCCGACAAAGCCGCGATTCGCCACGGAGATCTCGCCAGTGTCGCCGATGAAGGCGTAGACGCCCTGCGCAACTTTCTCCGGCTGGAGAATTCCCTGCGCGAACAAGGCGACCGGCATCATCATGACGGCAGCGACCATGAGTCGAAATGCATGCATCGGAAGGGAGCGCATTGGCCATAACGTAAACGACGCAGGCGGCGGCGGCAAGTCGAACGGGGTTTTCTGCTCTAACATAAGCCTTCCATGATGCATTCCATGACGATTTTCCCGGCCATTGCGATCGCGTTCGTTTCCGCATTGGCGATGCACTGCGCGGCTGCGGACGAACTCCAGTCGCTGGGGAACTTCGACGTCAGCGAAGTCGCCGCCGGCAACTACGTCCATTACGGCAGCTTCGACGAACGCTCCGCGCAGAATCTTGGCGACAATGCCAACGTCGGTTTTATCGTCGGCGAGAAATGCGTACTGGCGGTGGACGCAGGCGGCTCATTTGCGGTGGGTCGCGCCCTGCGAAAGGCGATACGCAAGGTCACGACACTGCCGGTCTGCTACGTCGTGCTGACCCACGTGCACCCGGATCACTTCTTCGGCGCTGCCGCCTTCCTGGAAGATCATCCGCAGTTTATCGCGCATGAAAACTATCCTGCACAACTGGCTGCGCGCAGCCGTTCCTACATGAATTCGCTGCAACGCGATCTGGGCGCGGCTGCAGCGGGATCCGACATCGTCAGGCCTACGCTGCTGGTCAGCCAGCGACTGGAACTCGATCTTGGCGGCAGGACGGTCGTCATTCAGGCGTGGCCGCCAGCGCATACCGACGACGACCTCACAATATTCGACGTGCTTACGCGCACGCTATGGCTGTCCGATCTGCTGTTCGTCGGGCATACGCCGGTTGTCGACGGCACCATCACCGGTTTTCTGTCCGTCATGAAGGATTTGCGGGCCATGACGGCGGACCATTATGTGTCCGGCCACGGCCGCAGCGACTTGCCCTGGCCCAGGCCGCTCGACGCGCAACAACGTTATCTTACGGTTATCCTGGATGAAACCCGTGCCGCGATCCGCAATCGCAAGACGATTCAGCAGGCGACCGATGAGGTCGGGCTTTCCGAGGCGGGCAACTGGGCCGTCTTCGACTTGTTCCACCGCCGCAACGTGACGGCTGCTTACGCGGAACTGGAATGGGAGTAGGGAGCCGGGAATTGCGCGCTCCGCGTGACGGGTATACTTTGCGGATTCCCCTTGGCGGGCTTGAGAGACTAGGCGGGGTCGAGAGAAGAACTGCGGGATGGAGAGAAGAATGAAAAAAGCATGGTTACGCCTGGCGTTCGCCGGCTTTCTGGCCTGGACTGCATTGTTGCCGGCCCACGCCAACGAAAAGGCCGAACCGGATCCTGCGCTGAGCCAGTACTGGGACCCGATCAAGCAAATCATGTTCGGCGACCGGGTCATCAATCCGGACGCGCGCGACATCCTCCGCGTCTACCTGAACGTGCGCGCGGACGACGCTTCCACGGTTCCGGTGGTGGTCAAAGCGCAGATCGATCAGACCGAGAAGGAATACATCAAGACGATCTACGTGATTGTCGAGCGCAATCCGTCTCCGGCGGCGGGCGTTTTCCATTTCACGCCCGAGAGCGGGCGCGCACAGGTCGAGACGCGGCTGCGTTTCGAGGACTTCAGCTTCGTCCGCGCCGTGGCCGAGATGAATGACGGAAGGCTGTACATGGCGCAGCGCTGGGTCAAGGCCGCCGGCGGCTGTTCCGCGCCGAACGGCAAGAAGCTCTCCGAGTCCCTGCTGGGCAAGATGAAATTGCGCTTTGACGACGAAATGATTTCCTACCACAAGCCGAACCTTGTGCAGCTCCTGATCCGCCATCCGAACGAATCGCCGCTCGCGGCCGACTTCCAGGAAGGACAGGTCGCCCAGTTCGTGCGCAACGTGAAGGTCACCTACGAGGGCAAGACCGTAATGGACGCGGAAGTGAATTTCTCGCTGTCGGACAATCCGAATTTTCGCTTCTTCTTTACGCCCGAGGAAAAAGGGGAGTTGAAGATCGAGGTGGAAGACACCCATGACCGCAAATTCAGCCATACCATCGATATACGGGAAGGCGTCCCGCTGCCTGGCGGGTGAGCCAGGATGCCGGGGGGCGAACGTTGACCGGCTCCCGCGCTTCGGATAAAGTTGCGCGGTTTTTTGGCCCCGATTGATTTGCTGAACCGTTTGCTGAACCAGGGAAGTTCCAAGCCATGAATATCCGCACTGTCACCATCGCCGGCCTGTCCGCCATCCTGTCCATGCTGGCCGCGCCTCTGCACGCGGGAGGGGACGCCGCGGCAGGCAAAGGCAAGACGGCCATGTGCGCCGGGTGCCACGGCATAACCGGGTTTCGCACCGCCTATCCGGAGACCTACCACGTACCGAAGCTCGGCGGCCAGAACGCGGGCTATATCGTGAATGCGCTGAAGGAATACAAGGCCGGCGACCGTCAGCATCCGACCATGAAGGCAATTGCCGCCAGTCTGACCGAGCAGGACATGGCCGACCTGGCTGCGTACTATTCGGCCAAGTAGGTCCGTTCGAGAGTAAAAAAGGGAAGCTATGAACAAGCTGTGGATTGCGATGATTGCAGTGGCCGGACTGGCCGTCGCGGGTAATGCGCTCGCCGCCGGGGATGTGGCCAAGGGCAAGGAAAAATCCGCTCTGTGCGCCACCTGTCATGGCGCGGACGGCAATACGCCGATCATGCCGGAATATCCGAAACTGGCCGGCCAGCCGCATGACTATCTGGAAAAGGCCTTGCGCGACTACAAGTCGGGCAAGCGCAAGAATCCGATGATGGCGCCGATGGCGCAGAATCTTTCCAAGGAAGACATCAAGGATCTGGCGGCCTATTTTTCCAGCCTGAGCGGTGACCTCAAGGTCAAATACTGAGGCAATCCTGGCCGCAGGCAGAAATCAAGAATAAGAGGAGCGTCCGGCTCCTCTTTTTTTTGCCTGGAATTCTAGGGAGCGGGCGCGCGACCTGGATGACCAGTAGATCGTCGAAGTCGTCGCCTGGTGTGCGATGCAGACGAGCCTGTCCGTCAAATAGGTGGCGCACCACCGCTATTTGAGCTGGCGGCGAATGCACTCCAGATAAGCCGCTTCATCCGGCGCCGCGCGATCTCGCTGCGCACGCCATACCGTTTCGCCGAGACATTCCAGCAGCGCGTGCAGGGCATCATGCTCGGACGCAGCGCGGCCGGCCAGTTCGCGATAGGCGGCGCCGATGCCACGCGGCTGGTCGATGGAAACCTGTTCCGCAATCGCCAGATGCAATGACATGTGCAGGAACGGATTGACCGCGCCGTCTTCGGGCGAGAAGTCGCGATCGAGATTGCGTTGTGCATCGTCGAGCAGGGCGTGATGCTCCGGGTGCAGCAGGATGATTTCGATCGCGATGCGTTCCAGCCCTTCCAGCGGCGCCTGCGAGCGATACTTGGCCCAGGTCTCGAAGAAAAAACGGCGAACGTCAGCGCGCGACGGATTGAACATCGGCTTTGGTCTTGGCCTTGAACTCGCAGAGGTCGCGGATCAGGCAGGTCGGGCAATCCGGCCGGCGTGCCTTGCAGACATAGCGCCCGTGCAGGATTAGCCAGTGGTGCGCGTCGTGACGAAATTCCTCCGGCACGAATTTCATCAGCCGGTTTTCCACTTCGACGACGTTCCTGCCCGGCGCGATGCCGGTGCGATTGGCAACGCGGAAGATATGGGTGTCCACCGCGATCGTCGGCTGGCCGAATGCGGTGTTCAATACGACGTTCGCCGTCTTCCTGCCCACACCGGGGAGGCTTTCCAGGGCCTCCCGATTCTGCGGTACTTCGCCGCCAAACTTTTCCACCAGCAGGGCGCAGGTGGCAATGACGTTCTTCGCCTTCGTGCGATACAAGCCAATGCGCTGGATGTAAGGCGTCAGTCCGGCTTCTCCGAGTGCGAGGATTTTCTGCGGTGTATTGGCCAGCGGAAACAGCTGCGCAGTGGCAAGGTTGACGCTCCTGTCGGTCGCCTGTGCCGACAGGATGACCGAGACCAGCAGTTCGAACGGGGTCTGGTACGCGAGTTCCGTGGTCGGCGCCGGATCGGCGGCGCGCAGCCTGCGGAAGATTTCCGTTCTTTTCGTCTGGTTCATATGATCAAAAAATTCATTACACCGCAAAGACGCGAAGGACGCGAAGGTAAACCATGAGAGGCGCGGATGGAACGAATACACAATGGTCGGGGATATTGTGAATGAACGATTGGTCACATCGAAACAATTCGGTCGCATTGAGGTTCCCTTCCCCTCAACGTCCTTCTTCGCGTCCTTTGCGTCTTTGCGGTGAAAAATTCATGTCTCTAGGTCTTTCCCGTGCGGCGAGCGCGCGCACGTTCGATGGCCGCCTGCACGGCGGCTTTCTTGCGTTCGAGGTCGTGGCTGGCGGGGAGGTGTTGCAGTTCGGCGAGCTTATGGCGGGCTTTTTTTGCCAGCCGGTCGTTGCGCTCTTCTTCTTCGCGCGCAATACGGAATTCATGAAAGCCGAACCGCGCCCGTGCCATCACCGCCATCTCTTCGACCGATTGCGTCGCCAGCGCCGCGGCGTGGCGATTGCCGCGTCGCGCCAGCGTATCCAGTTCCACCATGTCGATGCAGTCAACCGGGCAGGGCGGAAGGCAAAGGTCGCAGCCTGTACAGGAGGCGGTCAGTACCGTGTGCATGCGTTTCGCTGC
>JANXVW010000057.1 GCA_025351455.1 Betaproteobacteria bacterium
GCTCGACTCGCCGAGTGCAATTTCACCGAATATGCCGGATCAATTGAATTTGTTCGAAAGTTAACCGGACACTACTGACAGCAGTTGATAAAAAAAGAGGGTGCCCTGCAGCACCCTCTTTATCCGGACCGCGGATCCGAAGCCTAAACTTCGTAGCGCCCGCTAGTCCACCCCCCCAATTAGCTCGGGCTTTGGGCGAATGTACCTTGCTGCGCTACGGCAGTACGGCAGGAACCCGGCAGGTACTTCGAAATGTCCGGGCTCTGAGCAGCCTGCGGGCCACAGGTCCACGAAGCAATCGCTGCGCCGGTCGTCGGCACGGAGTAGGCGTTCGCAATGGACGACGGTTGCAAAATGATGTACTTGTTATTGAGGTCCGTGTTGATTGCACCGGTAATCTGCACGCGAATATCGCCCATCTGGTTGGTCTCGATCACGTTGACATACTTGGTCAACGGGGGGGTAGCCGCAATACGCGACTCGCAACCCCACAAACCGCCAACAGTCGGCATGGCCGTAGCCGATTGCACGGTCTCGGTAATGCTGGTACGGCAGGCTGACGCCGCGAGGATAGCTTCGGACATCTTGGCGCGCGCGGTGTAATCCTGGTAGGCCGGCAACGCAACGGCTGCCAGAATACCGATGATCGCGACAACGATCATCAGTTCGATCAGGGTAAAACCCTTTTGCAACGCCTTCATGATGGACTCCTTGATGGTCATTGACACCGCAAATTCAGGTGTTCGGGACTCATTAGCGCAAGCCCTGTGCCACTGCGTCGTCATGCGGCGACAAAACCTTCGGTCCTGCAAGCGAATAACATAATTTCAACAACTTACTTCCCTGCCCCGCCTGTCGACCCGTACGGACAGGCCGACCGGCGTAACTGACAAAAATCGTCACTGGGATTCATACCCGGGAAGCGCCGTCTCATCGACATCGTCAATCTGGTCCGGGTCAAGGAATTGTTCCGCATATCTCAAATAGACTTTCTTGCGCACGAATATATCGAACAGATCGGGGTCGATATGGCCGTTGACTTTGAATTTTCCTAGAATCTGCAATGACTCGGTGAGCGTCTTGCCTTTCTTGTAAGGCCGGTCTTTGGCGGTAAGCGCCTCGAAGATATCCGCGATCCCCATCACGCGGGCCTGTAGCGACATCTGCTCGCGCATCAATCCGCGCGGGTAACCCTTGCCGTCCATGCGCTCGTGGTGACCGCCGGCATATTCGGCGACATTTTTGAGGTGCTTCGGCCAAGGCAGCGATTCGAGCATCTTGATCGTTACTTCGATGTGGTGATTGATGATCTGACGCTCTTCCTGCGTCAGCGTCCCTGATCGAATTGTCAGATTGTTGACTTCATCGGTGGTCAGAAAATCTGCGTCGTTGCCGTCGATGTCCCGCCAGCGATAGGTCCGCGAGATGTCCCTTACGCGCTGCTGGTCCTCCTCGCGCATCGCTTCCGTTCCAAAATTACAGAATCGCAGGAACTGGCGGTCCTCCTCTATCTGGCGTCGCCGGGATTTCAGTTCGCGATCGGCCTGCTCCCATTCTCCAGCCCGATTGTCCGGTGCAGCCAGTTTCGCCTTGCTCCTCGCGATCTCGGCGTCGCGCTTGAGGATTTCGAAGCGGGTATCGATCAACGTGATTCGATCGAAAATAGTCTGTAGCTTGGTTGCCTTGTCCACCACATGGACAGGCGTGGTGACCTTGCCGCAGTCGTGCAGGAGTCCCGCTATCTTCAGCTCATAGCGATCCTTGTCGCTCATCCTGAAGCCCGAGAGCGGACCTTCGTCGGTATCGTTGACCGCTTCTGCCAGCATCATCGTCAGCATGGGAACGCGCTGGCAATGCCCTCCGGTATAAGGAGACTTGTCGTCGATCGCCGCATTGATCAGGCTGATGAAGGATTCGAACAACCCCTCCAACTGAGCTATCAGCTGACGGTTCGTGAGTGCCACGGCGGCTTGCGACGCCAGCGATTCCGCGAGCCGCTGATCGGCTTCCGAGAAGGGCACGGTTGCTCCACTCTGGCGATCCTTGGCGTTAATCAGCTGCAACACGCCGATGACTTCATCCTCATGATTCTTCATCGGCACAGTCAGGAAAGACTCCGACCGGTATCCGGTCTTTCCGTCAAAGCTTTTGGTTCCGGTAAAATCGAAACCCTTCGCAGCGTAGGCATCAGCGATGTTGACCGTTTCGTCGCGCAACACGGAATAGGCGACGACCATCGAATTGTTCGGTCTTCCCTGATCGTCAAAAAGCCGCACGGGGTAGAACGGCACCTCCACCCCCGTGGTACCGCCCATCGCAATATTCAGTGAATCGGTGCGCAGAATTTCGAAGTGAACGAGCTTCTTGTCCGGGTCCACTCGATAGAGCGTGCCGCCATCCGCGTTCGTGATTTTTTTTGCTGCAACCAGAATCGCCTCAAGCAGCCGATTGGGGTCCTTGACCTTGGACAAAGAGATGCCGACCTCATTGAGTTCTTCCAGGCGGCGGAGGAGGTCGGTGGAGGTCGGTTCGCTCATAGTAGACTTTTGCCGGGCCGCAGTCCCCATCGA
>JANXVW010000060.1 GCA_025351455.1 Betaproteobacteria bacterium
GGACTTCGAAGCGCTGGTCGTAGCCATACGCGGCGCGGCGCGTGGTGTTGATCTGGCAAAGTCGGCCGGCCTTCGTGCGAATGGTGACCGCGGTGGAATCGACGTCGCCGGCTTCGCCGATTTCCTTCTGCACCAGGCAACTGCCCGTGGCGTACACGCTCTGCGCTTCGTCATCGAGGATCCAGCGGAACACGTCGAAATCGTGGATCAGCATGTCCTTGAAGATGCCGCCGGAGACCTTGATGTAGCTGACCGGCGGCGGCGCTGGATCGCGGCTGGTGATCACCAGCATTTCCGGGTTGCCGATTTCTCCGGCGTCCAGGCGCTGTTTGAGCGCCGAAAACGTCGGATCGAAGCGGCGCTGGAAACCGATCATGCACAGCACGCCGGCCTTCGTCACGATGTCGATGCACGCCCGTGCCCGATCGAGCGCAAGGTCCACCGGCTTCTCGCAGAAGATCGCCTTGCCTGCTGCGGCGGCGCGCATGATCAGATCGGCATGCGTGTCGGTACTGGACGCAATCACGACCGCTTTGACTACCGGATCCTTCAACGCGGTCTCGGCATCCGCGACTTTCGCGCCATGCCGCTGCGCCAGTTCACCCGCGGCCGCGGCGCTGACATCGACGACGTACCTGAGCTTGACCCCGGGCTGCGCCGCCAGATTGGCCCCATGTATCTTGCCGATGCGCCCGGCACCGAACATCGCCACTTCGATCATGTCTCCTCCCCAGTGTTGTTGTCCGCTCCGGTTGCTGCATTGCGATGCACTCGAAGCGTCATACAGGGTGACGTAAGATTGTACGAAGTTTTGCTCAGGGTGGAAAATGGCAAATGCCGTAACTGCCGTGACTATCGTAACTATCGTGACTACCGTGACTACTCCCGCTGGAGGCAGTGCATGAAAAGAGCGATCCGCTTGACCGCCGCACAGGCGTTGGTGCGTTACCTCGTGGCGTTGCGCACAGAGTCGGCCGCGGGCGAACTGCCGCTGTTCGGTGGCGTGTTCGCGATCTTCGGACACGGCAATGTGGCCGGCATTGGCGAGGCGCTTTATCAGCATCGCGAACAGTTGCCGACTTATCGTGCCCACAACGAGCAAGCCATGGCACTGGCCGCGATCGCGTACGCGAAGGCAAACATGCGCCGGCGCATGATGGCCTGCACCACCTCGATCGGTCCCGGCGCGACCAACATGGTGACCGCTGCCGCGGTCGCGCATGTGAACCGGTTGCCCGTGCTGCTGCTGCCCGGCGATATCTTCGTCTCTCGCGCACCGGATCCGGTGTTGCAGCAGGTGGAGGACTTTCACGATGGCGGCGTGTCGGCCAACGATTGCTTCAGGCCGGTGTCGCGTTACTTCGATCGCATCGTCCATCCGCAGCAGCTGCTGACCGCGCTGCCCCGCGCGATCCACGTGCTTACCGACGCGGCGCTGTGCGGACCGGTGACGCTGGCGATGCCGCAGGATGTGCAGACCATGGCTTATGACTGGCCGGAGGATTTCTTCTCGCCGCAGAAAATATCGATGCGCGCGGTGCCGCCCGCGCCCGCACCGCTGCGCGAGGCAGCCGCCGTGCTCAAGACTGCAAAGCGTCCGCTGATCGTCGCCGGCGGCGGCGTGCTGTACGGCGAGGCGACGGAGCTGCTGCGCAGTTTCGCGGAGAGTCACGGCGTGCCGGTCGCGGAAACCCAGGCCGGCAAGGGTGCGCTGCCGTGGGATCATCCGCTGCAGCTCGGATCGATCGGCGTCACCGGCTCCACAGCCGCCAACGTGCTCGCGCGCGAAGCCGATCTGGTGCTGGCGGTCGGCACGCGACTGCAGGATTTCACCACCGGGTCGCACTCGCTGTTCACAGACACGAAACTGATCAATCTCAACGTCAATGGACTGGATGCGATCAAGTTGCGGGGATTTGCCCTGCACGCCGACGCGCGGTCGGGACTGCAGGCGCTCGACACCTTGCTGCCCGCGTGGAAGGCGGATGCCGCCTGGACAGCAAAAGCTAAAACATTGGCCACGGAGTGGCGCGCGCAAGTCGACGCGATCACCGGCCGCCGCGATGCGAAGCGGCCCTACGAGGGCGAAGTCATCGGCGCCGTGCAGCGTTCAGCGGCGGATTCGGCGGTGCGCGACATCGTGGTCTGCGCCGCGGGCGGATTGCCCGGCGAACTGCACAAGCTCTGGCGCACGTCGGTGCCCGGTGGCTATCACCTCGAGTACGGCTACTCGTGCATGGGTTACGAGATCGCCGGCGGCCTCGGCGTCAAAATGGCCCGCCCGGACCGCGAAGTCATCGTCATCGTCGGCGACGGCAGCTACCTGATGATGAATTCCGAAATCGCCACCTCGGTGATGCTGGGCCTCAAGCTGGTGATCGTGCTGCTCGACAACCGCGGCTACGGCTGCATCCACCGGCTGCAGCAGGCCTGCGGCGGCGCGCCGTTCAACAACCTGTTCGACGACGGCACGCGCAGCGCGAATGGTGCGCCGCGCGTCGACTTCGTCGCGCATGCGACGGCGCTCGGTGCGGCGGCGGAGAAAGTCGACGACATCGCGGGCCTTGAAGCCGCCCTGAAACGCGCGCGCGCAGCCAAGCGCACTTCTTTGATCTGCATCGAGACGGATCCAAACCGCTCGACCAACGAAGGCGGCTGGTGGTGGGAAGTGGCCGTGCCGGAAGTCTCGCAGCGCCAGGAAGTCGTCGCGGCGCGCAAGGCCTACGAACAGGGCAAGCAGAACCAAAAGGCCTGAGCATGAAACCCTTCGACGTAAAAATCGGCATCAACCCGATCTCGTGGGCCAACGACGACCTGCCGGAACTGGGCGGCGATACGCCGCTGGAGAGAATCCTGTCCGAGGGCAGCGAGATCGGCTACCGCGGCTTCGAGCTGGGCAACAAATTCCCGAAGGAACCGGAAGCGCTGCGCAAGGTGCTGGCACGGCACCAGGTGGAACTCGTGTCGGGGTGGTATTCCGGCCAACTTGCGCGCCGCTCCGTCGAAGAAGAAATCGCGGCCGTCGGCCCGCATCTGCAATTGCTGGTGAAGAACGGCGCGAACGTGATGGTCTACGGCGAAGTCGCCGATTCGATCCAGGGCAAACAGGCCGTGCCGTTGTCGCGACGTCCGCAGTTCGCCGGCGACACGCAATGGCACGCCTATGCAAAGAAGCTCGACGCTTTCGCCCGTTACACCTTATCGCAGGGTGTCGGTCTCGCCTATCACCACCACATGGGCGCCTACGTCGAAAGCGTCACGGACGTGGATCGCCTGATGTCGCTGACCTGCCCCGACGTGGGTTTGTTGTTCGACAGCGGCCATATCACCTTCGCCGGCGGCGACCCGGTCGACGTGCTGAAAAGGCATATCGCGCGCGTGTGCCACGTGCATTGCAAGGATGTGCGGCCCGCGGTCGCGCGCGAAGCGCGCAGGCAGGACTGGAGTTTTCTGAATTCCGTTTTGAAAGGGGTGTTCACCGTGCCCGGCGACGGGAGCGTCGACTTCAGGTCGCTGCTGCAGATCCTGCATGACAACGGCTATCGCGGCTGGCTGGTGGTCGAAGCTGAGCAGGACCCTGCACTGGCACCGAGCTATCAGTACGCTCAGATGGGTTTCCGCCACCTCTCCGAACTCAAGCGCGCGCTGGAAAGTTAAGAAAATCGAAAGCCCAATGAAGTGTTCACCGCAAAGACGCAAAGGGCGCGAAGGAAGGGCGAAAGGAAGGTAAATGCCCGGATTGGAATTTTCCGGGGCCGATGCTGAGTCAAAATGGACACAAGTTTACGAATGCTCACTATGCTCCTGACGCCCACGCGCTTTTCCTTCGCGTCCTTTGCGTCTTTGCGGTGAACAATCTTTAGAAAAATAGGCCACCGCGAATGCGGTGGCCATTGATGTAAAGCGAGAAACTACTTGGCTATGCAGGTTGCCTCGGTTTCCGGCTCGCACACATCCAGACCGGTGTAGATCGGATCGGCGACTTTCTTCTTCTCCTTGAGATCCTTGAGGATGCTCATCGCCCGGTAGCCCATGTCGAACGGACGCTGGCCGACCTGGCCGTGGCTGTAGCCCGCCTTCATCAGGTCCATCTGCACCGGCAGCGTATCGGCCACCACCAGCAGGGTCTTCTTGCTCTTGATGCGCTCCATGTGCTTTTCCACCACCTGGCGGTAGGCCTGGGGCACGAACTGCGGGAAGCCGCCGGTCGGCAGGAAGGCCGTGAGGTCGGGATACTTCGCCAGGATTTCGCCGAGCTGTTTCACCGACAGCGGAAAATCATCGTTGGTGTACAGCGGGCAGCCATCCACTTCCTTCCAGCCGCCCTGTCCGGTCAGGCGATCGCCGGGCGGAGGGGTGTTGCTGACTTTTCCGGCGATGGTGTCGCGGATGCCTTTCATGCGCTCGTTATGGTTTGCCGCCGCCGGGCCGCCCGACTGGATGCAGACGGTGCCGCCCTTGGGCTTGAGCTTCATCGCGATCTTTGCGAGATTCACGCCGATGTCGTAGTTCTTGGTGCCGACATAGGCAGCGCGCAGTCCCTTGTCCTTGTCCAGCAGGTCGGAGTCCCAAGTGATCACCGGAATACCGGCGGTCTTGGCGCGCTCCAGCGCCTTGGCCATCGCCGGGGCGTTGGAAGGCGCCACCGCGATGCCGTCGACCTTCTTGGTGATCAGATCCTGCACCACCTGCACCTGCTCTTCGCCGCCGCCGTGCTCACCCGGGCCGATGTACATGCACTCGACCTTGCCAGCCATTTCCTTCTCGGCCTTTTTGCAGCCGTCGCGCGCCTGGTCGAAGAACGGGTTGTTCATGTTTTTCGGAACCAGCGCGAACACCAGCTTGCCATCCGCCGCACTGGCGAGTCCCGGCAGGCCGAACAGCCCTGCCATCGCAGCCACAATCAACGTCTTTTTCATCAGTTCCTCCTCATGTCGTTATCGGCCCGGGGTCACCCCGAGCGCATCCCACGGAACTTGCTCAACAACACAGCAAACACAATGAACAGACCTACGAACGTACCTTCCCAGTTCGCATCCACACCGGCCAGAAGCAAACTGTTCCGGATCACTTCGATCAGGGCCGCGCCGATGAAAGCGCCGTAGGCGCCGCCGGCTCCACCCATCAGATCCGCGCCGCCGATGACCGACGACGCAATGACACGCAACTCATAGCCCGTACCCATGGCGTTGATCGCCGCACCCTGCCAGCCGACCAGCAGCACCGCGGAGATGCCCGCCATCAGTGCGGAGAGCATGTACACCGACAGCTTCATGCGGTTCACCGGTACGCCGGTCAGCCGGGCGGCATTCTCGTTGCCGCCGAGCGCGAACACCCAGCGGCCCCAGGTCGTGTAGCGGAACACGATCATGAACACGACGATCAGCGCGACCAGCAGGATGAACGGGTTGGCAAAGCCGTATATCGTGCCGCCGCCGAGCGCGAAAAACAGTTTCTCGTCCGGGCCGAACTCGTAAATCATATGGTTCTCGGACAGTACCTGGGCCAGGCTGCGCGCGATGCCGAACATGCCCAGCGTGACGATGAAGGACGACAGGCGCACATAAGCGATCAGGATGCCGTTGACCAGACCACAGGCAAGCGCGGTCAGCAGGCCGGCCGCGATGCCCGCGCCGAGGGAATGCCCGGCGTGCAGCACCATGCCCACGACAATGCCCGACAGCCCGACAATCGAGCCGACCGAAAGATCGATCCCGCCGGTGATGATGACCGCGGTCATGCCCATCGCGATGATGCCGATGAACGCGAAATTGCGCGTTACGTTGAAGAAGTTGTCTTCGGTGAAGAAGACTTCGGACACCTGCGACATCACCACGCAGATCAGCACGAGCGCAACCGTCACCCAGAAGGGCTGGCTGCGCACCATGTGCCGCAACGGGCCATGCTCCCTCCTCTGTGCGATTTCTTCCAGCGAGACACTCATCGGCGTCCTCGTCGTCAGGCGAATTCGATGGCGCCGGTGATCAGGCCGGTGACTTCCTCGGGAGACGTCTGCCTGATCGGCTTGTCGGCGACGACTTTGCCCCGGCGCATCACCGAGACGTGGTCGCACACCGCGAACACGTCAGGCATGCGATGGCTGATCAGGATGACCGCCACGTTCTGGTCACGCAACCTTCGTATCAGGTCCAGCACCTCGGCGACCTGGCGCACGCTGATCGCCGCGGTCGGCTCATCCATCAGCACGATGTCCGGATTGGAGAGCCGCGTGCGCGCGATCGCCACGGCCTGGCGCTGGCCGCCGGACATCTGTTTCACCAGGTCGCGCGGGCGCGTTTCCGATTTCAGCTCGGCGAAGTGGCGCGCGGCTTCGCGGAACATCGTCGCGTAATCGATGAAACTGAACGGTCCGATCCTGCGTTTGGCTTCCCGGCCGAGGAAAACATTCTCCGCCGCGGTGAGGTTGTCGCACAGCGCCAGATCCTGATAGACGACTTCGATGCCTTTCCTGCGCGCGTCGACCGGATTGTGGAATTCGACTTTCGCACCCTTGAGCCAGATCTCCCCGCCCGAAGGCAGAAAGTTGCCGGCCATGATCTTGATGAGCGTGGATTTTCCGGCGCCGTTGTCGCCCATCAGGCCGAGCACCTCACCGGCGTCGATCTTCAGATCGACTTCGGTCAGCGCCTGGATGGCGCCGAAGTTCTTGGAAATCCCCCGCAGCTCGAACAGGCGCACGGTGCTCCCCTTAATTGATATTTCTCTAATTCACATCAGTGAATCAGATCAGTCCTCACCCTCTCCCTTTCGGAGGGGGCTGGGGTGAGGGATTGAGCGTCTAACTGCCAACCATGACGAAACGCTCAATAGTCGGGCCGGACGATGCCCTTTTTCAGGATCAGGTTGCCGTAGAGCCGGCGCTCACCCGTGGCGACCACCGCGAAACATTTTTTCACGCGCTCGTAGAACGCAAAGCGCTCGATGCCTTCGAGCTTCGCCGTCTTCGGTTCGTGTTTGCGCAACAGCGCGCGGAACTCGTCGAAAATCGGCAGCGGGCTGTTCGAATTGTCCACTGCCTGCATGTGGAAGGCCGCACACGGGACGAATTCGTCCAGCGGCATCAGGGAAAGCACCGCGGCTGCCACGGCCGTCACCGGCGAACCGTCGGCGCGGATCACCGGCCGCCCGCTCGCTACCGCGGGATAATTGGCATCGACGATCGCCAGTTCGTCGCCATGCCCCATCGCACGCAACGTGGACAGCAATTCCGGCGATAACAGCGGATCGATGTTCTTGAGCATCGGAGCCACTCCTCCAGACTTTTTGTTCTGAGTGCGCGGCTAGCATCGCGCAGTTGCCCGCCCCGGAGCAAGTGTATTTTCAGGTTGCGCTGCAAAAAAACCGGCGGCGGAACGCTCAGGCGTGCGTGCTAACATCCCCCGCACGGGTTCACGGAGAGCACGCATGGGGCTGGATCGCAAGACGCTGGGCCGTTCGAAGCTGAAGCTCTCGACTCTCGGATTCGGCGGCACCGGCCTTGGCAACATGTATGTCGCCATGTCCGAACGCAACGCGATCGACACCCTGTCCGCGGCTTACGCCGCCGGGATGCGCTACTACGACACGGCGCCGCTCTATGGACATGGGCTGTCCGAATTGCGGGTCGGCAGCGGATTGCGCCTCTTCGCGGATCCCTCCGTCATCGTCTCTACGAAAGTGGGGTGGCGGCTGCGTCCGGCTTTCGGCAAGCCGACCGACGCCGGCCTGTTCCGCGACATCAACGCGTTTTCGCGCTTCAACGACTACAGCTACGACGGCGCGATGCGTTCGTTCGAAGACAGCCTCAACCGCCTGGGCGCGGACCACATCGACATCCTCCTGATCCATGACGTCGATCGCCGTAACCAGGGCGACCGGTATGCGGAAATATTCAGGGAAGCGATGGCCGGCGCCTACAAGGCGATCCTGTCGTTGCGAGAGCAGGGCGTGGTCAAGGCAATCGGCTGCGGGCTGAACGAATGGGAGGCTTGCCAGGCATTCGCCGAAGCAGGCGATTTCGATTGTTTCCTCCTGGCGGGCCGTTACACCTTGCTCGAGCAGGCGTCGCTCAGGTCGTTCCTGCCGCTTTGCGAAAAGCGCGGCATCGGCATCATCCTCGGCGGGCCGTACAACTCCGGCATCCTCGCCAGCGGCGCGGTGAAGGATGCATGGTTCAACTACGCGCCGGCAACGGCGGAGATACTCGAAAAGGTCGCCGCAATCGAAAAAATCTGCGCGTCGCACAACGTGCCGCTGAAGGCCGCCGCATTGCAGTTTCCGCTGCACCATGTCTGCGTCTCCAGCGTCATCCCCGGCACCAGCAGCGCTGCCGAGCTGAACGAAAACCTGCGCATGCTGCGCATCCCGGTTCCGGCGGAACTGTGGCGTGAACTGAAATCGGCGGGCCTGATGGACGCGCAGGCGCCGACGCCGTGATTCAACAGGAGCGTGATTCAACAGAAGCCGTGATCCATCTGTGATCGACCGCAAGCCATGATCGATGCGCATCATCACCTGTGGAAACTGTCGCGAAACGATTATGGCTGGATCGGCGACGGCAGCAATCCCGCAGTAGCACCGATCGAGCGGGATTATCTCGTCGACGATTTCCGTGCGCTCGCCGCGGGAAACGGCGTGACGGGCAGCATCGCCGTGCAGGCAGCACCCACCGTGGACGAGACGCGCTGGCTCCTGGACCAGGCGCACGCGAGCGGCGGCCTGATCAAAGGCGTGGTCGGCTGGATCGACATGACTGCGGCGAATGCATCCGACGTGTTGCACGACCTAGCACGCGATCCGCTCCTGCGCGGCGTCCGTCCCATGCTGCAGGAAATCGCCGATGTCGAATGGGTACTGCAGCCGAAACTCGCGCCGGCATTGCGCGCGGTGACGGACCTCGATCTTTCATTCGACCTGCTGGTGCGGCCGCCGCACCTCAAAGCGGCTCATACCTTGCTGGTGCGCCATCCGGATCTGCGCGCAATCGTCGATCACGGCGGCAAACCGGATATCGCCGGTGGGATGTGGCAACCCTGGGCCGACGACATGCGCCGCATCGCGCGCAATACGTCGGCTTACTGCAAGCTCTCGGGGCTGGTGACCGAAGCGCGTGCCGGCTGGAAGACCAGCGACCTGCTTCGCTATGCCGACCATCTGCTTGAATGTTTCGGTGCTGAACGTCTCGTCTGGGGCAGCGACTGGCCGGTCATGCTGCTCAATACAAGCTACGCGGGCTGGCTGGCGACGGCAAGGCAATTCGTCGCGCCGTACTCGGCGGCGGATCAGATGGCGGTCATGAACGACAACGCAATCCGCTTCTATCGGCTGCCGATGAGGCCGGCATGAAAGCCAATCCGGTCATCAGCATTTCCGACCGTTGTCCTGCCTGGTGGTTTTCACCCGGCCCTCGCGCGAGTTCTTGTGTGTCGAGCGGGTCAGCAATACGGTGGACTGGCTGAACCTCGGGCATCTCGACTCCGCGCAGATCAGCAAAGGACGCGAAGGAAAGGCAAGGACAGAAAACATGCTCGTATTGAAACCGTTCACTGGTTGATGAGCCATCGCAGTA
The DNA here is from genome assembly GCA_025351455.1 of Betaproteobacteria bacterium. Lineage (GTDB taxonomy): Bacteria > Pseudomonadota > Gammaproteobacteria > Burkholderiales > JACQAP01 > JACQAP01. The sequence goes on from JANXVW010000060.1 coordinate 9,569, forward strand.
AATATTGGCAGCGCAATTCCGCGAACAAGCACGCCGCTGCAATCCCGGTATCCTTTTCATCCGTTTCTTTTCCTTCGCGTCCTTTGCGGTGAAAGCAGATTGAGGCGTTCTTATTACACCCAGCCCGCATCCACGACGAAGTTCTGCGACGTTATCATCTTCGCGTCTTCCGACGCGAGGAACAGCACCATGTTGGCGAGGTCTTCGGGTTGCAACCGGCTCTTCAGGCATTGGACGGCATCCATCTGCTTCTCGCCTTCCGGCGTCACCCAGAGCTTCTTCTGGCGTTCCGTCATGACCCAGCCGGGCGACACCGTGTTGGCGCGGATGTTGAATGGTCCGAGGTCGCGCGCCAAGCCGCGCGTCAGGCCGTGCACGGCGGCCTTGCTGGTGGTATAGGCCGGCATGCCGCCGGTCGCGGTCATCCAGGAAATCGACCCGAAGTTGATGATGGATCCGCCGCCGAGGCGCTTCATCTGGTCGACGACAGCTTGCGATGCGAAGAACTGATGGCGCAAATTGACGGCCACGCGCTCGTCCCAGAATTCCACCGTCACGCTCTCGATCGCATGCCGGTCGTCGCGCGCCGCGTTGTTCACCAGCACGCCGATGTCGCCGAATTCCGATTGCGTCGTCTTGATGGCTAGGCGCAACTGTTCGATATCGCGCACATCGCAGCGGATGAAGCGCGGCACCGATCCGCTGCCTTTGAGTTTCTGCACAAGGCCGTTGCTGGCAGCTTCGTCGATGTCCACGAAGCCGACCTTCGCGCCCTGGCGCACGAATCCTTCGACGATGGAAGCCCCGATGCCCGAACCGCCACCGCTGATGAAAACGACTTTATCCTTCAGGCTGGGGTAAATGGCGAGCCGATCCGTCATGACTGTTCCTCGAAAATCTGTTCAGGCATATCGGCAAAGAAAGGCGCCGGTAACAGGAATAACACAACGACGACCGCGGACCGCTTCATTTGCCCCTCCCCCGAGAGGCCCTTCCCCCAAGAGATTTCAGAAGCCTTCTTGGGGGACCATTATGCCGTCGGGCGGGAGCAGTGACCAGTTGCTGTGGCTGTGGCTGTGGCTGTGGCTGTGGCTGTGGCTGTGGCTGTGGCTGGCGATTCAAACACTCCTTCCCCTTCAAGGGGAAGGCCGGGATGGGGATGGGTATGTCACTATGGTTTCAGGCATTCGAACAACGAGTGCCGCAGAAAATTCCAGCGACCCAGGCACTGCCCTCAGTCGTGTTTCATTCTCTTCCACACCACGGCATCCAGCGACAGCTTGCCCGGACCGTGCAATAGGATGACCAGGATCAACACCCCCCAATACACATGCTGCGCGAGCGCGGGCTCGGCCATATTGAGGACATGCCAGTACGACACCACGGCCATGATATTGACAAAGGTCAGGCCCAGCGCCGCGAAGCGGGTCGCCAGACCGATGGTCAGGAACACCGGCAACATCAGCTCGCCGGCAGTTCCCATGAATGCCGCGAGTTCCGGCGGCACCACGGGCACGTGGTATTCCTCCCGGAACAGGGTCAATGTCGTGTCCCAGTCGCGGATCTTGGTCAGGCCGGAAAGGAAAAATACTTTCGAGATGTAGAGCCGGATGCCCAGGTCGAGCAGGCTGGCGAAGCTGTTCAGGGCATTACGGCCTGCACCCAGCAGCGGCAATGCTTTTTCAATCAGTGTCACGTCATCCTCCGTTAAGTGTGAAATCGACGATGACGCACGACCCGATCCATTCGCCGAGCGAGCGGCCGAGGTCGAACGAAACGTCAAGCGAGTGCGCTGCAGTCAATGCGGCGTCGAGCGTCTCACCGCCCCGTGCGGCCGCAAGGAAGGCTGCCTCGGCATCACCGATGCGCCTGACCTCGACCCTGAACCGCGGCCGGTAAACCAGCACACCGGCGGGACCGAGCGAGAAATCGACTTCGAATTCGCCCTGATGGGCTTCTCGGTGCACTTCCCAGATGCGTGCCAGCGGAAATTCGGATTGAAGCAGGCTGCAGGCCGGATGCAGCTTCGGGATCAGATGCAGTTGCTTTTCCGCCGGCACCGAACTCAGCCTGGCCGGATCGAAGGGTTTCGCATCGGCCGCGTAGTACGCGCGATGCACCCGCCATTCCAGCCGCGCCACGTCAGCGAGATAGGGGATATCTTGCGCGGGAGCGAAGACGGCAAGAAAAGCGGCGAACGATTCGCCGTATTCGTTGAGGTCGCCACTGACAGAAGGAAAGCGCGACTCGTATTCGCGTGCCAGGCCGGAGAAAAATTCGCCGCCGACGATTTTTCCGACAACAGGATAAGCGGCGGCAAGTGCCCTGGCAGCGTTCGCGCGCGCGTTGCCGCGATAGATGGCGAACCGGCTTGCGACCTGCCCGCTTTCGCCATGGAAGATGTCCGGCGCCGCAGCTTGCGAGCCGGCCACTTCCAGCCCCGCGCCAAATCTTGCCTGCAAAGCGGAAAGCTCACGCATGAGTCGCCTCCGACAAACGTGCCGCAATGGCGGCTTCACCAAGCAACACATTCAGCGGGGGAAGTGCCGTGTCCCACTCGATCAATGCCGGCACCGGTCCGAACCGGCGGCATGCTGCTTCGTACAGATTCCACACTGGCGGCGCGACGCGCGAACCGTGGTCGTCGATCAGCAAGTCGCCCGTTTCCGAATGGCCCGCCAGGTGAATCTCGGCGACGGATTCAACAGGGATCTCGAGCAGTGCCTGTTGCGGATCGAAACCGTGATTAACCGAATTGACATACACGTTGTTCACGTCGAGCAGGACGCCGCAGCCGCTGCGTTTCGCCACCTCGGCGAGAAAGGCGAACTCGGACATCTCGGAGGCGCGAAACTGCAGGTAGCTCGATACGTTTTCGACGAGGATGCGCCGGCGCAGCGTGTCCTGCACCTGCGACACGTGCGAGACGACCTGGTCCAGCGCCTGCCGGGTATAGGGCAGCGGCAGCAGGTCGTTAAAATGTCGTGGCCCGATCGCGGCCCAGCACAGGTGCTCCGATACCAGCGCGGGGTCGATACGCTCGACCAGCCGCTTCAGTTTGGAGAGATGTCCTTCGCGCAGGCCATCAACGGAACCGATCGACAAGGCCACGCCATGCAGGCTGACGGGGTAACGCGAGCGCACCTGTTCGAGCACATGGAGGTCATAACCGCCGTCTCCGAAATAATTTTCGCTGTGGACTTCCAGCCAGCCGGTGCGCGGCTGCGAATCGAGGAAATCGCGGTAGTGGGCGGCGCGCAAACCGATGCCGACGCCTCGCACCGCCGATTTATCCCCGGGATCGCTGAGCAGGCTCATGCTGAAAATGCATCGGCACGAGGCGTTGGCGCCACCCGTGCCGATGAAGGAAAGGAGTTTTCGAGGATTACTTCTTGAATGCCAGCTTGCCGCCAAGTTTGTCGCAAGTGCCCTTGGCGACGTAATTCCATTCCTCCGGCGCCTTGTCGGTCGTGGCCTGCCCGGCGCAGGAATGCGTGCCGGTGGCGTTTGCGCAGTCGTTCGAGCCGGCCTTGGCAACCCCGAAACACTTCTCCTTGCCTTTTTCCTCGGCGGCCATTGCGTTGCCGGCCGAGGCCAAAGCGATGAGTCCGGCCAATGCGGAACTGACGATCAGTTTCTGGTTCATGGAATCTCCTTGGTTGGTAAGGTGATGCTGCGTGAAAGAAAAACAGATACTGCAAGCGTCTGTCGGCGCCGGGCCCGAATCCTTGCCGCTACCGAATCTGGCCTGGCACCCTACCCGGACAAATACGGCGGCGGCAAAGGAGTGGATTCAGTTGATAGGGATTGATGCCTTTTGAATTGCAAATCACCAATTACCCATCACCGCTTCATTGTGGCCATTTCCGATGCAGTTCCGCCACCTGTTCCGGAGTCAGTATCTTCAGGCGGTTGCCGCGCAGCAGCAGGTACAGTTTCGCGGTTTCTTCCAGTTCCTCGGTCGCATAGACCGCGCTCTCCAGATCCTTGCCGGCCACGATCGGACCGTGATTGGCGAGCAGGATTGCATGGTGCTTGCCCGCCACTTCTTTGACTGCATTGGCCAGCGTCATGTCGCCGGGTGCGTAATACGGCAGCAGGACGAGATTGCCGATTTTCATGACGTAGTAAGGGGTGATCGGCGGAATCGGCTGTTTCGAGTCAACATCCGCCAGGCAGGAAACCGCGACCGAATGTGTGGAATGCAAATGCACGATCGCGCCCGCAGTTGGCCGTTCCCCGTATACGGACAAGTGAAGGAAAGATTCCTTGGTCTGCTTGTCGCCGGAGAGCAGATTGCCCTTTGCATCCACCTTGGACAGCGTGGCCGGATCAAGCCGGCCAAGGCAGGAATTGGTCGGCGTCATCAGCCAGCCGTCGTCGTTGCGCACGCTGATATTGCCGGAACTGCCCACCGTCAGCCCGCGGTCGAACATCGATTTGCCGAGCAGGCAGATTTCTTCCCTGATTTTTGTTTCGCTCATGTTTCTATCATGCCTAAAAATTCACTTTCACCGCAAAGACGCAAAGGACGCAAAGGAACGGCGAAAAATATACTGTGCTGCGAGGTCAAAAACCTTTTCGATATACCAAGAATTCGAGTGATGCGCACCGATTAGCCTTACACATCCATTGTTTTTCCTTCGCGCCCTTTGCGTCTTTGCGGTGAATATTGGCACTAAGGTTGAAGTTTGAATGCCTTGGTGAAGAAATCCGGGGTACCGAAATTGCCGGACTTCAGCGCCAGCGCCAGCGAAGGCTCGCCGATCGAGAACGTCCAGGGCACGCCGGGGTCGATCTCCGGTCCGATGGCCAGGCCTTCCACGCCGAGCGCGCCGACCACCGCGCCGGAGGTTTCGCCACCGGCGACCAGCAACCGGCGCACGCCTTTCGCGACCAATCCCCTGGCGATCTTGCCAAAGGTTTCCTCCACCATCGAGCCGGCATGTTCCCGGCCGAGCTTGTTCTGCACGGCCTTGACCTGCTCCGGCGTGGCGGTGGAATAAATCAGGACCGGCTTTTCAGACAGCCTTTTCCCGGCCCAGTCGAGCGCGTCCTGCGCAACGTCGCGCCCCGACGCGATTGCCATCGGATCGAGTTCGAAGGCCTCGTGGTCCTTCCTCATCAGGGCAACCTGGCCTTGCGTCGCTACCGAGCAAGATCCTGCGATCACCACTGTCGGACCGGTGACTTTCGGCAGCGTAGCGCGCTGGCCGGCCTGCATCAGGCCTTGCCGGATGAAATTAGCAGGCAGGCCCATGGCCATGCCGGAACCGCCGGTCACCAGCTTCATGTCCGCACAGGCTTCGCCCAGCGTCATCAGGTGGTCGTCGGTGATGGAGTCGAGCACGGCATGGCGAATACCCTGTTTGCGCAGATCGTCGAATGCGTTTCGTAGCGCTGCCGCGCCTTTGACAACGGTCGAGTATTGCACCAGCCCGACCTTGTGCCTGGTCTGGCGCTGCAGCACGCGCACCAGCGAAGGATCCGTCATTGGCGTCAGCGGATGGTGGCGCATGCCGGATTCGGACAGCAATTCGTCGCCCACAAAGAGATAGCCTTTGTAGACCGTGCGCTTGTTGGTCGGGAACGAAGGATTGAATACCGTGAAGTCGGCGCCAATCGAATCCAGCATGGCATCGGCTACCGGACCGATATTGCCCTTGTCAGTCGAATCGAAGGTCGAGCAGTATTTGAAATAGAGTTGTCGCGCACCCTGTTGCCGCAGCCAATGCATCGCAGCGAGCGACATCGTGACGGCCTCCTCGGCAGGATTGCTGCGCGACTTCAGCGCGACGATGATGCAATCGGCCTCGGGCACTTTCAGGCCTTTGCGCGGCACGCCGAGCAACTGCACAGTGCGCATGCCGGCCTTGACGAGCGTGTTGGCGAGATCGGAGGCGCCTGTGAAATCGTCGGCGACGCAACCGAGCAGAATGCTCATGCCGCCGCTCCGTGGTTGAATTGGATCACCAAAATCCTCCCCGCAGGTTATTCATCGGTTTGGGCATAATGTTACCGAATCCCGGCACTGAAAGCCCGCTGCACCGCCCCATGCCAGAAGCAAACATGGGCACGACCCGGATGGCTTGCGCCTGGAAGTGACCAACTATCGGCTGGAGCGCCGGCAGCGGCACGACCACTGGGACAAACTGCCGTAACGATCGTGACGGCGTGACGAAGGTCAATTATTTAGGGCAAATCGGGACAGGCAGATGGCGTTCGCAGACAATCTGAAGCAGATTCCTGGCGTGGAGGGCATCGAGAAACTGGAATTGCTCGACGAGAGCGGCAAAGTCGTGGCCACGCTTGAAAACAAGCCCGGCAAGGCCGGGTCTCTCGCGGTCTACAACCATTTGCTTGAGCGCTATCTGAAGATCAATGCCGCGGCAGCGATGGAAGGCCTGACACTGTTTGCGGAACATACCAGCGATGCCGAAAAAAATCCCGGCAAACACCCGAACATAGACCGGTTGGTCAAGGTGATCGAGGAAGGTTTGTCGCTATCCGCGAAGATCACGCGCAAATAGTTTCAGGGGCGTGTGGCGTGGGGCGAGGGGCGAGGGGCGAGGGGCGAGGGATTGAAAGATTCTTCTAAACTTGGTTCTTGCTTTTTCCACTGCAAGATTTTTTGACCCGCATAAATCGCTACGGATTCTCCCTCGTCCCTCGGCCCTACGTCTTTGCCTTCCAGTGCGGCGGATACGTCTTGTCGTAATACGGCAGCGCTTCGATACGCTTCATCCATGCGGCGATTTTCGGTCCGATGGAGCCGGTTATGTTCAGATCCGTCTTTTTCTTTTCCATGCGCACGCACAGCGCAATAATCGGATAGAGCGTGAAATCCGCGGCGGACAGCTCACCGCCGAACCAGTCTCCATGCAGATAGCTTTCGAACGTATCGAGTTCCTTGAGGAAGGCCTCGCGGCCCGCCGCAATTTCCTGCAGGTTCCATTTTTCCTGTTTGGTGAACAGGATGTGGTCAACCAGCTGTTCCAGTGCATGCGCGAGGTATTCGTCGCCCTCGCGCACCAGGCGGCGAAGCACCGCGCGCTGCCTGACACTGCCCGGAAAAAGCACTTTGCCGGTCGAATATTGTTCCTCCAGGTATTCGAGGATCGCCGCCGATTCATAAAGCGAAAAATCCCCGTCCATGATCGTCGGTACCTTGCTTCGGGGATTGAGCGCCACATACTCCGGTTTGGCAAGATCGCCGGCGGAGAAAGAAACCGTCTTCATTTCGTAGGCAATGCCCTTGTGTTCCAGCGCGAGCCACACGCGCCACGCATAAGGGGAGCCGGATCCGTAGTAGAAGGTCAGAGCCATGATAGTTTCGTGAATGGTGATCAGTAATCGGTGAATGGTGAAAACCTGGACTCGGCAGCGCGTACAATTTTGCCGTGACTCCAGATTACGTCAATTTAGCATCCCGATGGACCCGATAGTCATCCAGGCAATGGCCAAATGGCCTTCGGTGCCGAATGTATTCGGCTGGCTCCACCTCGACCGTCGGGGAAACTGGCTGATCAAAGGCGACCGCATTGCAAACTCCGGCGTCATCGACTTCATCAGCCGCAATTATGCCGAGGACGAACAGGGGCGCTGGTTTTTCCAGAATGGCCCGCAGCGGGTATTTGTGATACTCGAGTACACGCCATTCGTCGTGCATACCGCCAGCGATGCGTCCACCGCGCTGGAGACACATATCGGGCAATCCATCGCGAAAGTCTCTGGCGCCTGGGTTGATAATGCCGGCTCGCTGCTCCTGCGTTGGGGAACAGGGGTGGGCGTCCTGAACGATCGCGATCTGGCAAGGGTATCGGGCCTGTTCACCGACTTGCATGGCAAGAAGATCGGCGATGATCTGCTCGCGCGTGCTTTCGACACCGAATCACGCCGCCATGCAACCGGCGTGTACGTCGACTACGCAGGAACCCGCGTGCCCATCGGCCGCATCCAGGCCGGCGAAGTCCCCCAGAAATTCGGTTTCGACCCCGTGCCGCGGCCCGCGGCAGGCGAGCCGGATTGCTGACCAGCTGGCTGGGGCCAGCGTTTAGAGTCGTTGACGCAAAGGAAGAGCAAGAAAAAACGCAAAGGAAGGCGAAAGGCGGTATCGATGTGTGAGACCGTCCATTGGCAGCCCACGTGAACGCGACGCGGTGCCAATGCTCTTTAATGCGTTTCTGTTGTTCCTTTGCGACCTTTCTTGCTCTTTCTTTGCGACATTTGCATCGACGAATCTATCGCCGACCATCAGTCGGCTAGCCTTTAACGCGCTTAGCGGTAAAAGACTCTTCGACGTGATCGCGGAAATAGCTGACGATCGACGGCGCGCTCATCAGGCGGCGATGGATTTCCGCGGAGACGCCCGAATACTGGTTGATGCGCCCGTCGTTGAATTCCACCTCGAGCACGCGATTGCGCTCATCAAAGCCGATCGACCTGATCGAACTGGAACTGACGTTTTTCCTGTCCATCTTTCCCCTCGATTACAAATCCACAGGCATAAGAATATGAAAAACGGGTCGTTTGTGGAATATGCAGCCGGCGAGTAAAGTTACGCCCCCAGTCCATCAATTTACCAGGAGGTCACACGTGGCCACTCTGCGCTTGGGCGACATCGCCCCCGACTTTACCCAGGAATCCACCCAGGGAATCATCAACTTTCACCAGTGGGCCGGCAACAACTGGGTGGTGCTGTTCTCCCACCCGAAAGACTTCACTCCGGTCTGCACGACCGAGTTGGGCTACACGGCCAAGCTGAAGTCGGAATTCGACAAGCGCGGCGTCAAGGCCATCGCCATCAGCGTGGACCCGCTCGATTCGCACAACAAATGGATCGGCGACATCGAGGAAACCCAGAATACCAAAATGAACTTCCCGATCCTCGCGGATGCCGACAAGAAAGTGTCGAACTTGTACGACATGATCCATCCGAACGCGAACGATACCCTGACAGTGCGCTCGGTGTTCATCATCGATCCGAACAAGAAGATCCGCACGACATTCACTTATCCGGCCAGCACCGGCCGCAACTTCGACGAAATCCTGCGCGTGATCGATTCGCTGCAGCTGACCGACAAGTACAGTGTGGCCACGCCGGTGAACTGGAAGGATGGCGACGACGTGGTGATCGTGCCATCGATCCAGGACCCGGAAGTGATCAAGCAAAATTTCCGAAGGGGTACAAGGCGATCAAACCTTACCTGCGTATCACGCCGCAACCGAATCGCTGAACGGGCGGTGCTTGACGGGACCAGGACCGGTCTCGACCGGCCCTGTTTTTTACAGGATGTAGACGGCCAGAAGCAGCATTCCGTAGCCCGCGACCAGCAGCCACTCGTAATAGTGGTTGATCAGTCCGAGAGCGCCGCCGGCGTAAGGCGTGTGCCCCAGCGGCACGAACATGCCGATCAGGGCCAGGATGAAAATCACGAGGCAGAG
>JANXVW010000087.1 GCA_025351455.1 Betaproteobacteria bacterium
CCCGCTTGCTGCGCTCGGCCCAACGCAACGAAAGCCGCATGGAATCGGCTGCTTCACGCTCGTCGGCCGGATACGGCGTACATTCGTCGAAAATCATGACCACATCGGAATTGAGCGTGCGCTGGATGCGCATCGACTCCTCCGGCGACAGGAAACAGACGTCGCCATTCACCGGCGAGCGGAAGCGCACGCCCTCTTCGCTGATCTTGCGCAGTTCGCCCAGGCTGAACACCTGGAATCCGCCGGAATCGGTCAGGATCGGCTTGTCCCAGGCCATGAAGCGATGCAACCCGCCGTGTGCCGCGATGACTTTCAGTCCGGGCCTCAGCCACAGATGGAAGGTATTGCCGAGCACGATCTGGGCGCCCACGGCACGCAGATCCGCGGGGCTCATGGCTTTCACCGAGCCATACGTCCCCACCGGCATGAATACCGGCGTTTCGATGCTGCCATGGGCGAGCGTCAGGCGACCGCGCCGCGCCGGGCCATCCGTGGAAAGGATCTCGAACTGCATGTCAGGCCGCTGCGCGCGGGACCGCGCCGGCGCGGTCGATCAGCATGGCATCGCCGTAGCTGAAAAACCGGTAACCCTGATCGACTGCATGCCGATAGGCATCGCGGACATGCTCGATCCCCGCAAAGGCACTGACCAGCATCAGCAGCGTGGATCGCGGTAAATGGAAATTCGTCAACAGCCGGTCGACCAGCGCGAAGCGATAGCCGGGCGTGATGAACAATCTCGTCTCTCCCTGGCCCGATACCAGCCGGCCGGACCGCGCAGCGGCTTCCAGTGCACGCAGGCTGGTCGTGCCGACTGCGGTGATGCGCCCGCCGCGATCGCGCGCGTCGGCCACCGCGTGGACCGTCGCTTCGGGTATCGAATAGTGCTCGCTATGCATGACGTGCTCGTCCACTTCGTCCACTCTCACCGGTTGAAAAGTCCCCGCGCCGACATGCAAGGTCACAAAAGCCAGCCTAGCTCCGCAAGCGGCAATGCGATCCAGCATGGCCTGGTCGAAATGCAGCCCAGCGGTTGGCGCTGCGACCGCGCCCGGATTACGCGCATAGATGGTCTGGTAGCGCGCCAGGTCATCGGCGCCCGCCGGCCGCTCGATATAAGGCGGCAGGGGCACCTCACCCACCCGGTCCAGCACGGATAACACGGCGCTGCTGAATTCCAGCAGAAAGAAATTCTCCCGCCGCTCCACGACCACGGCCGACTCGGTATTCCCGAAAATGATCGTCTGGCCCGGCGCGGGAGCATGGCTGGCGCGCAACATCACGAGTGCGCGGCGCGCGGTCACCACGCGTTCCACCAGCGCCTCGACCTTTCCGCCCGACTGTTTGACGCCCATCAGCCGCGCCTTGATCACGCGCGTATCGTTGAACACGAACAAATCCCCTTCGCGCACGAAGTCGGGCAAGTCGGCAAATGCAAAGTCGGCACATAACCCGGTATTGCCGTCGAGATGCAGCATACGACCGGCGGCGCGCTCCGCGGGCGGGAACTGGGCGATGAGCGCCGGGGGCAACTCGTAGTCGAACTCCTCAATTCGCATGGCGCGCATTATATCGATGGATGCGATCGATCCCGGTTGCCCGTGGCGACCGAATTGCCGATAATTGCGCTCCCCGTGCCGGGATGGCGGAATTGGTAGACGCACGGGACTCAAAATCCCGCGCCTTAATAAGCGTGCCGGTTCGATTCCGGCTCCCGGCACCAAGAGACTTGAGCGCCACAGTCTCCGGATGCGTCGTTCGATCCAGCTTGGAAGCCCACCTTGGCGTCCTGTGGTGCGAAATGCCGCGGGCCAGTGGTTAGTCGATAGATCCCCCCGCCCCGCATGGAGGGGCTCTTCCAACAAGCTTTGATGAGGTTATTGCCCCTGCAGGGGGCGTTTCCGACAATAGCGGGGTCTAGAAACTTCGACCAGGGCCACGGGCGGGATGCTTAGAATATTCGCATAGCACTCAATAAAACGGATTGGTACTTATAGTCAACAAATTGCTGATTGGAAGTCCTTTCCCCCGTTTCCAGCGCCAAGGTTACGTTAGTCTGCCGGACCGGGCTCCAGAGGGCCGACAACTGGTAGATGCGGCCCTTGTCCTCGCGCGAATTCGTTACCACGACGATCCCGGAATCGCCGAGGAATTTGTCGGTCACGTAGGAAGCTTTGGCCCTCAATGAAGTCTTGGGGGTGATGGACCACGTAGGGGCCAGGCTGAAGCCGGTGGAGCGCACATAGTTGGTGCCCAGGGTTTCGAACTCGGCAATTTCGCGCCAGGTGGCAAGCTCCAGCCCGACTTTGCCAACCGGCTGCCAGTTGTAGGTGATGCGCCAGGTGGGCCCGCTGAAATTACGGGTCGGCGACTGGTCGAATGTGCGCTCGGTGTGGCCCAGCCGGAATACAAAATCAGATGCACCGCTGGCTCGCCAGTGTGCCACGAGGTTGTATTCGTTTTCCCAGTAGGCATTATCCAGCCCCGCAGTGGTAACGGGATCACGGTTGGGGTAATGGGCGTTCGTGGTCCGATATTGAAGCCCCACGGTATTCTGCGCCGGGGTCACCCAATTCACGGTGAACGCCGTGTTATCGACCCTGGAGTCGAAGATTTTCTGGGAGTCGGCGCTGTGGCGGTTGTCGTACCAGCTAAGATCCAGCGTGAATCTCAGATGCGAATGGAGATTGTAATTGGCCGAGCCGTAAGCCCGCCCTTGATCGATCATGTCCTTGATGTTTTGCTGCAGATTGGCGAAACCCGCAAGGGAGCGCCGCTGTCCGACCCCCAGGGTTCCGTCCCAGAAATTTCCCGCCTGCCACTTCCATTCGCCGCGCCCATCGTACGAATCGTTGTTCAGGTTATCGAAGTTCTGGAACCGGTAGTCGTCGACATTGGCTTCCACAAGAAATTTCTGGCGGCTGACCTGCGCCTCGTATTTGCCTCCGGCCCCGATACGAAAGATGTTATCGCTCTTGTCCGAGGAACCAATTGCGGCCTGGGCGTCCACTTCGGAAGGCAAGCGGAACAGGTTGCTGTCATGCGTGACGCTGCCGGAAACCTGCAGGTGCAAAGGCCTCTCCTCCTCCGGCTCGAGCTGTAGCTGGGCGAAGGCCTGGTGAGAAGCCAGGAAAAGGCCGCACAGAATTGCAAACCTGGATTTGTTCATCGCTAGCCTGCCTATCGGGTCACAAGATTTCGGTTCAGTTCAGATATTAATGGCGCAGACGCGGAACAAGCCAATCCGCTCCATGCCAAGGTAATAGGGTCAGTGCGATTGCGCTTCCAGTCTGCAGGAATTTCGAAGGCCACGGAAGTTGAATCTGGTTCACCGACGTCAATTCAGAAAAGATCAATAATGCTGGCAAGCTCCTATCTGACCGCCAGACTGGATTCCTGCCAGCGCCAGGCATCGGCACACATTTCTTCGACCGTACGTGTCGCCCGCCACCCCATGAGTTCGAACGCGAGCGACGGATCGGCGTAGGTCTCTGCCACATCGCCCGGTCGGCGTCCGACGATGCGATAGTCGATCCGCTTTCCGCTGGCCCTGGAAAATGCCTTGATCATTTCCAGCACGCTGTATCCCCGGCCGGTCCCGAGGTTTAGCGTGAGCAAGTGCGGCCGATCGGCCAATACCCGAAGCGCGGCGAGGTGGCCCTGCACCAGATCGACGACGTGGACATAATCGCGGACCCCCGTCCCATCGGGTGTCGGATAATCCGCGCCATAGATGGAAAGCTGCTGCAAGGTTCCCGCAGCAACCTGGGCAATGTAAGGCATGAGGTTATTCGGCGCACCCTGCGGGTCTTCACCGATCAATCCGGATTCATGGGCGCCTACTGGATTGAAATAGCGCAGCAGGGCAACACGCCACCGCGGGTCCGAGTGCGCCAGATCTCGAAGAATGTCCTCGATCATCAGCTTGCAACGGCCATACGGATTGGTGGCGTTCAGCGGGCAATTCTCGGTTATCGGAATCGTGGGCGGATCGCCGTAGACCGTGGCCGATGACGAAAATACGAGCGTCTTCACGCCGGCCTCTGCCATCGATTCCAGCAGCGAGATCGTGCCCGTCACGTTGTTATCGTAATAAAGCAGCGGCTTCGATACCGATTCACCCACCGCCTTCAATCCGGCGAAATGCAGCACGGCGTCGAACGAATGCTTTGCAAATAATTTCCTCAAGCCATCCCGATCGCGCATATCGAGGTGCGCGAATCCGGGCCTGCGGCCGGCGATCGTCCCGATCCGGTCGATGACCGAGGATCTGCTGTTGCACAGATTATCGGCGATGAACACTTCATGGCCCGCGGCCAACAGCTCGACGACGGCATGCGAGCCGATATATCCCGCTCCGCCGGTAACAAGAATCGAAGACAGTGCAATCACGTGCGATCAACTCCATCACGATTAATAAATGAATACAGATTTTTCATATTCGGCCGCGCCAGCCTGGTTTTAATGCCTGCCGGTTTCAATGCCCGTCGACGCCCAATGGGGTCCGATTGTACTCAGGAAAACAGATCCATTGCTTTCTTGCCCGCCTTTGACGGTACGGCAGAGCATGTACCGTACCTCGCGAATCATGAAGCCCTCAAGCGGCAGCCGTCCGCTCGCCGAATACGTTTGCTCTGCGTCGATCGGCTCAGCCCCGGGAGCAGTCTCTGCTTCCCGGTGGCCCACTTTCACCATGGGTGCGTGAGCCCGAGCGCCAATCCAGTCGAATAGGATGCGACAAGCCGGGGCCATTGAATCCGGAAAGCCCGCACATCAGGCCTTTCTCCCGATGCGGCGGTGGCTTAAAATCCAGGTCTGCCTGCCAACCCCACACCCCGTTATTCCATTACTTGCAGCGAGACATCGAAACTTGAAACTCCTTATCAAAAGCGTGGACAACGACGGCCGCCTTGCCCTGATTCCGGAATTTCTGGAGTCGAGCTGGACAATCGAGGTTGCCAACTACGAGGATCGGGACGAACTGCAGCGCAAGCTCATGGACGCGGACGCCATGATTTCCATGAACTGGGCGACAGACATGCCCGCCGCACCAAAGTTGAAAATGCTGCACTTGCCGGGCGCGGGAACGGACGATATTGCGTTCGATGCCGTCCCCGCGCAGACCGCAGTTTGCAACGTCTTCGAACACGAAATCGGCATAGCCGAATATGTTCTTTCCGCCATGCTGCAATGGGTAATTGGGATTCCCCGCATGGACGCCGCGCTGCGGCGCGGCGAATGGTACGGGTCCCACCTGACCGGTCCGCGTCACGGTGAGTTGTATGGTCAGGCGCTGGGGATCGTCGGGTACGGGCGCATCGGCCGGGAAGTCGCGGCGCGCGCATGTGCTTTCGGCATGAAGGTCCTGGCATGCAGCCGCACGCCGAAGGCCGGCGACGGCCTGGTGGAGTGTGTCGAGCCGATGGAAAAACTGGATGCCTTGCTCGAGCAATCCGACTTCGTCCTGCTGGCGATGCCGCTGAATCCGTCGACGGCCGGCCTGGTCGGCCGGGAACGTCTCGAAAAAATGAAGCCCGCTGCCTTCATCATCAACGTCGCG
Organism: Betaproteobacteria bacterium; assembly: GCA_025351455.1. GTDB lineage: Bacteria > Pseudomonadota > Gammaproteobacteria > Burkholderiales > JACQAP01 > JACQAP01. The sequence goes on from JANXVW010000087.1 coordinate 5,561, forward strand.
CGTGGCGCGCTGATCGACGAAAAGTCACTCTATGAAGCCTGCCGGGATCGTCGCATCGGCGGCGCGGCAATCGACACGTGGTATCGCTATCCGGCGCAAGGAGAAACACTTGGTGATCCTTCCAGCCTGCCGTTTCGCGATCTCGACAATGTGATCATGACGCCCCACGGTTCCGGCTGGACCGAGGGTTTGCGACCGCGGCGCTGCCGGCTGATCGCACAGAACATGGATCGCCTCGCGCGTGGCGAACCCCTCCTAAACGTAGTCAGGCAAGCAGCAGCGGCACGCTGAAAATCAGCCCCTATCGGACAAGCAAAAAATGGAAACCCAGGCAATCGAACAAGCGGCAAAAATCATCTGGTCGACCTGGCACGGCAACCAGCGTATTGACGCCCTGCCAATCAGTTGCCGGCCGACCACGCGCACCGAAGGCTATCGCGTCCAGGCCCAGGTGGCGCGCTTGTCAAAGCAAAAAACATTCGGCTGGAAAATTGCAGCGACCAGCAAGGCGGGACAGCAACACATCGGCGTCGACGGACCGCTCGCCGGGCGATTGCTGGAGAAGCGCGCGTTCCCTTCCGGGGCGAGAGTGTCGCTGACCAACAACCTCATGAACGTCATCGAGGCGGAATTCGCGTTTCGGATGGGACAAGACCTTCCACCCCGCAAAATTCCGTATTCCCAGGACGAAGTTGTTGCGGCGGTGGCCAGCCTGCACCCGGCGATTGAAATTCCGGATTCGCGCTATAACGACTTCGTTTCCGCCGGGGCCGCGCAACTCATTGCCGACAATGCCTGTGCCAGTTATTTTGTTTTGGGTGCGGCGACCGTCGCCGACTGGCGCCAGTACGATCTGGCCCGGCACCGCGTAGCCGTGCAAGTAAACGGGAAACTCACCCACGAGGGCATCGGTGAAAATGTCCTGGGTGACCCTCGTATTGCCCTGACATGGATCGCCAATGAATTGTCGCTGACCGGCGACATGCTGCGAACCGGCGAAACAATTACGACCGGCACGTGCATCATTCCAGCGCCGGTGGCTGCCGGGGACCACGTCATCGCCGATTTTGGCGCCTTCGGTCGCGTCGAGACACGGATGGATCTTTGAGCCGGACTTGTCCCGCGCTTATGGCAGGCTTTCGGGTTACATGCGATAGTGCGGCCTGCAATTCAGCAGTTAAAAAAATCAGACAGGCGCGCATGCGCGCAAGCATCGCGCAATGTTTGGTATGCCGGACGGATAGCGTAAAGACGGCCGTCATGAAATGAGTTTTCCTTAATGCAGCTCTATTACCCCCGTTCCTTTCACAAGCTGATCCTTGCCGGTTTCTCGCTGGCCGTTCTGCCACTCATCTTCGCGCTGATCAACAATGCCTACTCGATCCACCAACTGGCCACTCACAGCCAGCGCGCCGTGTATCAGGCCGTCCAGACAACGCAGAACACGCGCTTCCTGATCGAGCAGATCACGAGCATGGAGCGCAGCATCCGGCAGTTTGCGATCATCGGCGACCCGTCGCTGCTGCAGGGCTACGGGCATGCCCATGAGCGCTTCCTCGATACCGCCCACAAGATGTCCGCGCTGCCGCTGGACGCCAAGCAAAAGCTGGCAATGGATGCGCTGCAGAACCGGGAGGCCGCGCTGTTCGAGCGGATCGGCCGGTCGGGAGGCAAACCCGACATCATCAATCTGGCGGCAGCGGAACTGGCGGGCCTCTCCGAGGCGGCGCGCGGACTCGACGAGCAGGGCAATTCGCTGGTGGACCGCGAAGTGGACACGATGCAGAAAATGTCGGGCGAAGTTCAGCGCTTCATTTTCTGGCAATTGCTTGCGCTGGTACCGATCGCGTTGCTGCTGGTGGTCGGCGCCACGAGGCTCATTTCCAAACCAATCGCGCAACTCGAGTCGGCAATACAAAGGCTTGGTGAGGGGCGCTTCGATACGCGCGTGACCGTCAAGGGACCGGCCGACCTTGAGTCGCTCGGCCGGCAACTCGACTGGCTGCGACTGCGATTGCTCGACCTGGAAGAGCAAAAATCGCGCTTCCTGCGGCACGTATCGCACGAACTCAAGACGCCGCTGACGGCATTGCGCGAGGGCGTGGAACTGCTCTCGGACGAAGTTACCGGAAAAATGACCGCCGGCCAGTTCGAAATTGCGCGCATCCTGAGGCAGAATACGCTGCGGCTGCAGAAACTGATCGAAGACTTGCTGAGTTATCACAGCGCTCAATTCCAAACGTCGGCGCTGGCGTTCTCGGAGTTCAACTTGAAGGGGCTCGTTGCGCGCGTCGCCCAGCAGCACTCCCTGGCGATGCGCGCCAAGAACCTGAGCCTGAACCTGGCCGCTTCCGAATTCAACGTGGAAGCGGACGAGAAAAAAATGGAAGCGATCGTGGACAATCTACTTTCAAACGCGATCAAATTTTCCCCCGCTGGAGGCACGATTCGAGTGCAGTTGCGCCGACGCGGAGCGGACGTGGTAGTGGACGTCATGGACGAAGGCCCGGGCATTCTTCCCGAGGACAGGAGCCGGGTATTCGAACCCTTCTATCAAGGCGGATCTGAATACACCGGCCCCGTAAAAGGCACGGGTTTGGGCCTCGCCATCGTCCACGAATACGTCAGTGCACACCATGGCAGCGTGGAGATCATCGTCGACGGAAATCCCGGCGCACATCTGCGTGTCATACTGCCATCGCGTCAGGTGGAGATTGCCGCGTGAGATGGAAAATGGAATGCATCTTTGTGGCCGTAGCCGTTGCCGCCTGCACCCCGGTAAACAGCAAGCCCACCCGTCCGGACACGCTCTGGTACCGCTCCGTGGTGGAGCCGATGCAGAGCGATCCGGATCGCCTTGTCCGATATTACGATCGCCTGCTGACGATGAAGGGCGCTGAGCTCGCGAGCGAACTCGATGTCGCGCGGGAATCCTTCGAGAAAGACAAATCGGAACTCAATCGCCTGCAACTTGCTCTACTGCTATCGTTTCCGGGCACCGGCTATCGCGACGATAACGCCGCACTCGCGTTGCTGAATCCCTTCATGAAGGATAAGAACCGGGAAGGCTCGACGTTGCGCCCGCTGGCAATTTGGCTGCATTCCGAACTTCTGGAATTGCGGCGCACCGACGAGGCCTTGCAGCAACAGACGGCAAAATTAAGAGAAGAACAGCGTCGCACCGAAGCCCTGCAGCAGAAGCTCGATGCGATACTCGATATGGAAATGAAAATGATCGAACGCGAACAAAACCTGCCCAAGAAAAAATGACCATGTCCAAGGCACGCATCCTTATCGTCGATGACGATCCCGACCTCCTGCGCCTGCTGACTTTCCGGCTGGAGGGTGCCGACTACGCGGTTGAAAGCGCCGACAGCGCGGAGCGCGCGCTCGCGCGGCTGTCGGTTGCCATCCCGCAGGTTGTCATCACCGACTTGCGCATGAGCGGAATGGATGGCATGGCGCTGTTCGAAAACATCCACAAGAGCAATCCGGCGCTGCCGGTCATCATCCTGACGGCACACGGGAGCATTCCGGACGCGGTAGCGGCCACACAGCGCGGCGTTTTCGGCTATCTGACCAAGCCGTTCGACAGCAAGGACCTTTTGCAGCAAGTCGAGAGAGCGGCAGCCCTGAGCGGCGGCCAGAACGCAAAGGTAAATGGGGAGGCCGATTGGCGAGCCGACATCATTACCCGCAGCCTGACGATTGAAAGCATTCTCGGCAAGGCAAAGCTGGTGGCGGGAAGCGACGCAAGCGTGCTGGTGCGGGGCGAAAGCGGCACGGGTAAGGAA
>JANXVW010000162.1 GCA_025351455.1 Betaproteobacteria bacterium
CCAATCAGGCTGATAGGCCGTATTGGATAACTCCTCGTAGACCCCTGCCTGATACGCGCCAAGTGCACCGCCGCCTTGTAGTACAAGAGCGATGTGGTCGTGCCGCTTGTCAAAGCCAGCAGATTTCCTGGTCGCATTCCGCGCATTCCCCATTATTTTTCCCATATTCGGTGAACCGCCTATGCCGCTACGCTCAAGCAACAATTGCGCGATGCGAAGGGCGAGCGGAAACAATACAAGTAGCCGGGTCTAGGACATCCGCACGGTCAGTGAGTTCGCTCAGGCACTGCACTAAGCAAATTTGTGTTCGGGCAAAAGAGCACATATCAAACTCATGAAAAAGCTTCTTAGACTGCAGAAACAACGTAAGTCTTAAACACCCTTGGTTGTGATTTTAGGCCGGGTACTCTACTGGCGTTTAGGCTTCGCTATGCAGTTGCGAGGGTTCAAATTTCGGACGCTATTCGTTCGATATCGGGCTGCGTTCATGAAGACCAATTCCATCGCGGATCATCCCTTGGCGCACCCTGCTTGCCCAAGCTCTGGTGCGCTAGGCCAAAATCGATCTCGTCGGCATACCGCGTGAGAACTGTTGCAAAGTGTCCAAACCGGTCATACATAACTTCCGGGCAAAAGTGCGAGAAGATACTCGCCTTGTCTCCTGTCCCCAAGATCGACGACGCCTGCTCTTCTGTACGCGGCCAGAGGTCAGACTTCTCCCACTTCTTCAGCAATCGCTTGTCTTCGGCCTCTGGAATCTTCGTGCTACCTGCACCACCCAAAAGTGCCAAGCTCTGGTAGTAACGCGGACAGGACTCCACGGTCGCGAACGGACAGCGGATGGGCCCGCCACGTTTGCGACTGATCTTAGTAGCCCAAGCTAAGTTGGGAATGATTGGTGGTTTCTCAGCGGCCATAGACGCTCTAATCAATGACGCAAAATCATAACGCGTTTGTCATTTTCCGGCGTTAGTTGTCCAAGTGCACAGGACACTGAGTTCGATATCCCAAACACTCGCTTTCAGCCGAAAGCTGATATTCAATGGCCGCGAGTAGAACCGGCTTAGTAAATTTGCAGCCGTATCAGCTCAATTTTCCACGGGCTTTTCAAAGAAAAAGCACTCAGGCAGGAACGCCTGGGCAATGTAATCGACGTCCTTTTCGGACACGCCGCAGGCGCTGAAATGATCCCGCCAGGTGCTAACGACCGCGACGATATTCTCAATTTCCTTCCTGGCCGCTTCAGCGGCCAACCCGAACCGGTCGCATTGGGAAAGCAGGTTATAGATGCTCCAAATGAAATTCGCGAGCCGGGAGCGAGTCTCCGTGTTCATTGATCGTTCCTCTGGCGCGCGGACGTGCCGGCCTTCTCGAGCTGCACCGCCATTGGGCGAAGCGCGCTTCGGCAAGGCGCAGAAAAATGAGACCAAGGACAGGCGTCGAATATTGCCCCGCCTTCAGCCCGGAATTCGCCCGGAACTGATCCGCAGCAGCCCACAGGCGCTTCTCCAGCGTTTGATTTGAGGTGTCCTTCTCGGTCGGTGCGATCCAGCGCATGTGAACCTACTCCGCAAGCTTGAAATTTCTACGAGTCCAGCTTCTCCAGCGCCCGCAGCAGCTTTCCGATCTCGTTCTGGACAATGTCCCAGATCACGTCGTTGTCAATGCCGAGATAACCGTGAATCAGGATGTTCCTCACGGCAACCACCCGCCGCCAGGGAACATCCGGCGCCTTTGCGCGAACTTCCGCGGGAACGTTCCCCGCCGCTTCCCCGATCAACTCGAGGTTGCGCAGGGTGGCGTCGTAGACCAGACGCGTTTTCTCGAATTCCTCGCGGCTCAGCCCGTCGGTGTATTCCGTGACTCGAACGCAGAACTCCCTCATATCCGCGATATAGAGGCGCCACTCACGCGACACGGATCATCTCTTTCTCAACGTAGGGCCTCAACTCTTTACGCAAAGCCTTGTCGGTCACCAGGTCCACTGGCCGGCCGAGCAGATCTTCGAGGTAGAACTTGAGGTCCATATAGGCCGCAGCCGTCGCCGGCCCTTCGAACTCCACCAGCACGTCCACGTCGCTGGTCGCATTCAGTTCGTCGCGCGCCGCCGAGCCGAACAGGGCGACCTGCTTCACACCAAACCGCGTGACGATCTCCTGCCGGCGCTCTGCTAGCAACGCGATAATATCCGATCGATTTGTCGTCATCGTGCCTCCGCGCCCAAGTGTAGCGCCTGCCGTCTCGATACGCGCGGCGTCTTGCTCAAACCCGGATACCCAGAGCCGCCAAGCTGTAATAAGGCGCTCCGCGGGAAGCTTGGGATCGAGCTTTGCGTTTCCCGCCGACAAGCGCTTGCGGCAGTCCGCGATGAGTTCCATCTTGCCTGGAGCGACCACCGTCGCGAGGAAACCAAGCCGCTTGAATACGGCCTTGTTCCCGAGCTGGTCCGCGTAGCGGATAAGGAGTTTCGGGTCACGATAAGTGGACTGGAAATACGACTTCAGGATGTCGACCACCGTTCTGATTCCACCACCCAATTCAGGCGTGTCGAGCAAGTCGACGACCGTCCGCGTGGGATCGGAGACATTGACCTTGGCCTTCCCTCGCCAGATTGTTTTGAGCCCAAACATTGCACGTTTGTCGACCGTACGTACGACAAAGACCGTGCCGCGTGCATCCACGCGCCGGGCGCGGGGGCGGCGCGTGGTGACGACGAGCGTGGAGCGAAAGAGCTGCTCTGTCAGGCCCC
>JANXVW010000139.1 GCA_025351455.1 Betaproteobacteria bacterium
CAAGCACCTTGTTGTTGTCGATCTGTGGCGGCAGCGGCAACTGCACCAGGATCCCGTGGATCTTCGCGTTGGCGTTGAGTTCCGCGATCCGGGCCAGCACCGCTTGTTCGGTCACATCCGCAGGGAAAGGGTGCAGTTCGGAATGCAATCCCATATCGCTGCACGCCTTGACCTTGTTGCGCACATAGACTTGTGACGCCGGATTATCTCCGACCAGGATCACCGCGAGGCCTGGTGTGACACCCTGCGCCTTGAGCACCTCGACGCGCCGCTTCCATTCGGCACGAATGACTTTCGATACGGCGATGCCGTCAATGAGGGTGGCGCTCATGAGTGCCACCAGTGATTGGTGATTGGTGATTGGTGATTGCCAATAGCACCCCCCATTGGGGACCCGCTCTTTTTATTTTTCTTAGTACTCAGCACTCAATCCTCAGTCGTTGTTTGCTTTTTCCAGTTGCGCGAGAGTCGAGTAAAACACCGGCCCCCTGCCCATGTCGGCTTCGCGCTGGCTGGTCAGCGCATTGATATTGACGCCGCCGCGCATCTTTGAACCCTGTAATTGCTTCTGCGCGCCAATCACACCGGGCAGCAGCCCGTCGACGACCAGTGCATGGCCGAAGACTTCGCCGCGATCGTTGAACAGGCGGCAATAGTCGCCATCTTCGATGGCGCGCGCCTTTGCATCCTCCCCGCTGACTTCGAAAGTCGGGCGCGCCAGCATTTCCTGCAGGCGCGGCACGTGCTGGAAGCTCGCGCCGATGAAATAATGCGTCGCTGCGCTGATGACCTGTAGCGGGAATGTTTTCTTTGCCTCGACGCTCTCGAACCCCTCCTGCTCGGGAACATGCATCGGCAAGGGATCCACGCCCAGTTTCGCCAATGCTTCCGAGTAGATCTCGATTTTGCCGGACGGTGTCGGCCACTTGCCGCTGTTGATGCCCCAGCGGCGCGGAGAATCGACAGCGGCCCGCGCCCAGCCGTTGCGCTTCAGGCCCTCATAGGTAATTCCCTCGAACAGCGGATTGATCTTGGGATCCATCAGGTCGCGGATCATGTCCTCGTCGGACTGCGCAAAACAGGGGTCGTCGTAACCCATTGCTTTCGCCAGTCGACGGAACAGTTCCTGATTGTCCAGGCTCTCCCCCTGCTTCTCGATGGCCTGCTCGGACAGCGTGTAATAGTAGTTGCCGTAGGCCGGCAACAGATCGACGCGCTCGAGCGCGGTGTCGGCGGGCAGCACGATGTCCGCATAAAGGGCGGTGTCGCACCAGAAGGTATCGTGCACCACGGTATACAAGTCATCACGCATGAGCCCCTTGCGCGTCGCGATGGTATCGGGCACGCAGTTGGCCGGATCGGCGCTCCAGCAGAACAACGCCTTGATCGGCGGATCGAGATCGTTAAGCGCGTTGCCGAGCTGAATCATGTTGATGGTGCGCGGTTTGCGGCCTTCGAGCAGGTGGGTGCCCTGCAACTGGCGCATGTCCACGCGGCGCATTTCGCCGCCGGTCGACATGCACACCCCGCCCTTGCCGCGCATTGCCCCCGTGATCGCCGGCAGCAGCTTGATGGCCCGGGTCATCTGGCCGCCGTTGTCGTCGCTGGATACCCCAGTTCACGCGGATGAATGTCTGCTTCGACCCGCCATAGAGCAAGGCCAGCTTCTCGATGTCGGCAGCGGGAATGCCGGTGATCGCCTCGACGTGCTCCAGCGTGTATTCTGGCAGGCGCTCGTTCAACAGTTTTTCCCAGCCGACGGTATGGCGCTCGAGGAAATCCACGTCATGCAGGCCGCGATCGACGATGACTTTCATCATTCCGAGCGCCAATGCCGCATCGGTGCCGGGCCTCGGCTGGATATGCCAGTCCGCAAATGCAGTGGTCCGCGTCACGCGCGGATCGATGGCGATGATCCTTGCGCCGTTGTCGCGCGCCGCATTCACGAACGGCATCGCATGCACGCCGGTCGAGACCAGATTCGTGCCCCACAAGATCACGACTTCCATGTCCGGCAGATCTTCGATGTTGGCGTCGCCCACGCGGCCGAACGTATGCATTTCGGCCGCGGCGCCGGCTGCGGTACAAATCGTGCGCTCGAGGCGCGCGGCGCCCATCTTGTTGAAGAAGCGCTCGCCCATGCCGAAAAATCCGAGCATGCCCAGCGTACCGGAATAGGAGAAAGGCTGGACCGCCTCAGCGCCGTGCTCTGCTATCACGGCCTTGAGGTTCGACGCGATTTCGCCGAGCGCCTCGTCCCAACCGATGCGCTGGAATTTCGCTTCCGGTCCCTTCGGACCGACGCGCCGATGCGGATAAAGCACGCGCTTGTCGTTGTAAACCAGATCCAGATAGTGATTGACCTTGCTGCACAGGTAACCGCGCGTGACCGGGTGGGTCGGATCCCCCTCAACCTTGACCGCCCGCCCGGAGGCATTATCCACGGTCACCCGCATGGAACAGCCGTCGGGACAATCGTGCGGACAGGCGACGCGCACTGTCCGCTGTTTGCTGGAAACGCCCGGTTCACCGATTACGCCCATGACTGCCTCGCTCGAAACAATATTCTGGGATATTGTAACGCCCCGGCCGTCCCGGCCGCCTGATTACAACAAAACCGCCGTTTCGAAGAGGTGTTCATGCAACCCATCCGTGCGCTTTCCGCCCTCCCGCTCGCCGCCGCCCTCATGCTCGCGGCCCATGCCGAGGCAGGGCTCGTCAAACTCGAGATTGCAAAACGCGAAGTCGTTGCGGATGGCGCGTCATTTGGCGACGCCGGGCCCTACGAAAAACTGACCGGCCGCGCATGGTTCGAAGTCGATCCGACCCTGGAGAGGAACAAGGCCGTATTCGATATCGACCGCGCGCCGTTGAACAAAGCCGGCAAGGTCGAATTCTCCGCCGACATGGTGATCCTCAAGCCGGTGGACATGGAACTGAGTTCGAAAACCCTGTTTTTCGAAGTCAACAACCGCGGACGCAAGATTTCCTTCGGCCGAATGCACGACACGGCATCGGACGCCAGCATGAACGATCCCGTTGCCGCGCGCGATTTCGGCAACGGCTTCCTGATGAAACGCGGTTACGTGATTGCCTGGGTGGGTTGGGGCGCGGACATCGCGCCGGGTGACAGCCGCCTGACGGTGAATTTCCCGGTTGCCCTGGAAAAAAACGGACGGCCCGTCACGGAACGCATCCTGACGGAATTCTCCGACCGCAACTTCAATGGCGGCAAGCCGTATTCGCTTTCATTGTCCGGCGGGGCAGCATTCAAATCCTATCCGGCCGTCTCGTCCGACAAAAAGCAGGCGCAGGCGGAGCTCTACATCTTGCCGAGCGATTCACCGAAACCCGGTGCGCCGGAGATTCCCCGCGGTGAAGCCGTACCGGATGACCAATGGACATTGGCCGATTGCCCCGATGGCTGGCCGGGCAAGCCCAGCGCCGAACATATCTGCCTGAAGGACGGCTTCCGCAACGACCGCAACTACCACCTGCTTTATCGCGCGACCAATTCGCCGGTGATGGGCCTGGGTTATCTGACGACGCGGGACTTCGTATCCTTCCTGAGGAACGACGAAAAAGATGCCGCGGGCAATGCCAATCCCGTGTTCGGCGTCAAGAATGCGCTTTGCCAGGGCATCTCCTCGTCGGGCATGTATTTGCGCGACTATCTCTACCATGGATTCAACGTCGACGAGCAGGAGCGCCAGGTATGCGAGGGCATGCACATCCACGTCGCCGGCGTGCAGAAACTCTTCCTGAATTACCGCTTCGCGCAACCCAATGCATTTACCCAGCAGCATCGCGAGCGTTTCGTACCGGACACCAATTTCCCGCGCCAGTACGCGGTGCGCATCAATCCGTTGACCAAGGTACCCGACGGCATTCTCAAGCGGCCGAAGACCGATCCGAAAATCATCCATACGGACACGTCCAACGAATTCTGGCAATTTCGCGCCTCGCTCACCGGCGCGAGCGAAGGCGGAACCATGGATTTCAATGAGTCGTCGAAAGTGCGGCGCTACCTGATCTCGAGCTTGCAGCATGGCGGCTTCAAACCCGACGCGCCGAACCATGGCATCGCTGACAAGCAGTGCGAGCAATTGACCAACGCCACGCACCCCGGGCCGCTATTGCGCGCACTCGTGGTCGATCTCGATGAATGGGTCAAGAAAAACACGCCCCCGCCGGAAATGCGTGTGCCCAGGATCGCCGACCACACGCTCGTCACCCCTGCCGAACTCAAACTACCGAAGATTCCCGGCGTGACGTTCGAAGGCCTCTATAACGGATCGGGCGATCGAGACTTCGGTCCACGCGTAACCGGAAACTCGGGCATCATCGACCTGCTGATCCCGCAAACCAAGGCAGTCCACAAAGTCCTGGTGCCGCAGGTCGATGCGATCGGCAACGACATCGCCGGCATCCGCCATCCTTTTGTCGAAGTCCCGGTCGCAACGCTGCTGGGCTGGAATACGCGCACGAAGGACTTCGGCGGGCCGGATTTGTGCGACCTGCTGGGATCGACCATTCCCCTGCCGAAAACCCGCGCCAATGCGCAAGCCACGGGCGACCCGCGGCCTTCGCTGGAAGAACTTTACGGATCACATGACACCTACGTCGAAAAAATCGCCGAGGCAGCGAAAAAACTTCAGGCCGAACGCCTGATGCTGCCTGAAGATGTCGACATGGTCATCCGGGACGCGGAAGCCTCGAACGTCCTGCGCTAACGCACAGATGGCTCATACGGACCTCATCCATCAAACCTTTCACCGCAAAGACGCAAAGGAAGCGAAGAAAACCCGAAATAACCGGGATAAATTTGCACATGTGTCATTTGACGCGGTGTTGAATCCGCTTTCGTTCGATTGGACTTTTAGGCTTCTCTGCGTCCTTTGCGTCTTTGCGGTGAGACCTTGACCTAGCCGTCGGCTCGGCCGGCACGCAGTTGGTAGATAATCAAAGCATGCTGCCGCACGCCCTCTCCCGCCCGCTGCGCCGGCTCCTGTTCTGGACAGCCGGAGCGCTCGTCGCGCTGATCCTGATCTTGGTGCTGGGCTTTCTGTATGTCACTTTCGTGGGCATATCCGTCAATGCCTCGTTCCTCCGCGCCACCATTGCGCAAACCTTCAGCGACGCCATCGGGCGTGCGGTGAGTTTCGAAGGACCGATGGAAATGGAAATTTCGGCCCGGCCGAAGCTGCGCATCGGCGGATTGCACATTGCCAATGCACCGGGATTTGGCGGAGGGGATCTGGCCAGCCTAGGCGAAGCGCGCCTGGCGGTGGACCTCTGGCCGTTGCTGTTCAAAAGGAAGGTCCACATCGACGAGCTGGCCGGCAGCGACGTACGCACCCATTTGCAACTCAGGGCCGACGGCAGCAACAACTGGACGTTTCATCGCCCGAAGCGCGCGGCAACGCCGGCGCCCGATCCCGCAGGCTCGCCCTCGATCAGCGCAGACCAGGCCTTTGCATGGCTCGATATCCAGCGTGTCACACTCGACAACCTGCAAGTAAAGTACACGGGGGCAGACGGCCGGGACCATTTCTTCACCTTGAATGCCCTGAATGCACAATCCCTGGCGGACCAGCCGTTCAAACTGACCCTGAACGGCGCCGTCGAGAAAGCGTTTCCCTACCAGCTTGATTTTACTGGCGGCAAGTTCGCCGACCTCGGCACCAACAAGCCATGGCCGATCGCTCTCACGCTCACCTTCCTGAGTTCGACGCTTGCCGTCAACGGCAGCATCAGCGGCAGCAGCGGCGAGTTGACGTTCGGACTCGGCACGGAAAACCTGCTTGAATTCGAGCGCCTGTTGCAAACGAGGCTGCCGGATGTCGGTGCGAGCGCGATCGCGGGAACCGTGAACTTCGCTCCGCGCCATGTGGTAATCACGCAACTGACCGGAACGATGGGCGATACGACGCTGGTCGGTGCTCTGGACCTCGACGACACGGGACCCAAGCCGAAGATTTCCGGGTCGCTGGTTCTCCCCGCGCTGGATCTGCGTCCCTTCCTCGGCGAGAAGCCGGCCGGGGAAAGCAAAGAAGTAAAAACGGAGCCCCCCCGCAGTCTGGCCGAGGTCTATCGCGGCGTTGCGGCTGCGACGTTCAGCCTGAAACAGATGAACAACGCGGACGTCGACCTGATGCTGGGCGTGGGTCGTTGGCTGAGCCTGCCGGGAGACGTGCATGACGTCACGCTGCAATTAAAGCTGAAGGACGGCATGCTGCAGGCGCCGGTGAAAGCCGGCATCGCCAGCGTCGAGCTGGGCGGGAATATCGAGGCCGATGCCAACGCGAATCCGCCGAAGTTCCGCCTCGTTCTGGGCACGCGCGACTCCGACCTTGGCGGCCTCGCCGAACTGCTTGCCGGCGTGCGCGGCGTCAAGGGCCATCTCGGCCGTTTCGATTTCACGCTTGCCGCACAGGGCGACCAAGGCAGCGAGCTTGTGCGCAGCCTCGACGTCCGAATCAACGTGGGAAACGGGCGTTTCAGCTATGGCAACATCGAAGGCGGGCGGCCGGTGGAATTCTCGCTCGACAAATTGGCCGTGCAGCTGCCCGCAGGCAAGGCATTGAGCGCAGACATGCGCGGCAAGCTGCTCGGCCACGACTTCACCGCGCAATTGCGCTCCGGCGCGCTCGAACCGATGATGCTGCAAGCGCGCGCGCCGCTCGATTTCACGCTTCGATCGGGCGAGGTCCGCGCGCGCCTGAACGGCATGCTGGAAGCACCGGCGGACGATCGCGGCCCGGACGTCGCGTTTGAATTTTCCGCGCCGCATGCCGGCGAGCTCGCGAGCTGGTTCGGATTCAAGCCCGGCGCGGAAGCGCGCACCTCGCTGTCCGGAAAAGCGGGCGTACGCGCCACGCAATGGAAGGTCGAGAACCTCCTGTTCAAACTCGGGCGTACCACGCTCACCGCGAATCTCGCGCGCATCATCGCCGAAGGAAAGCCGCTGGTCACCGTACAACTCGGCGCCGACCAGATCGACGTGAAGGAACTGGAAGGCCTCATTCCGAAGGCCGAGAAGCCGAGCACGGCACCCGAACGCCCCGTACTCGAAATTCCCTTGTTGCCGCAAGGCATCGACTTGACCGACGCCGACATCACCGTCAAGGTAAGGCGTTTCGTCGGCGGCCCGGTCGACGTGCGCGACGTGTCATTCGATGGCCGCATCCGCAACGGTTACATGAATCCCTCGCCTTTTGCGGCAATTGTCGCGGACACCGCTTTTAGTGGCGCGGTACTGCTGGACCTGCGCAGCGCCGAACCGACGGCCGGCCTGTGGCTTTATGCGACGAACATTAACGTCGGCAATCTGCTGCGCAAACTCGGCGTGGTGAGAAACCTCGATGCGACTTTCAACGAATTCGGATTGAATCTGGTCGCGCGATCGAGCCGGCTTGGCGACATGCTGGCGCGTTCCGAACTGATCGGTGCGATCGGCGGCGGCGTCATCGTGCTGCGTGACCCAAATACCCGTGGCGAAGCGCGCATCTCCCTGGACAAAGGCGAACTGCGGGCGACGCCGGGCATGCCGCTCAAGCTGACGCTGAACGGGGCGCTCGATGGCACCCCGGTGTCGATCACCGTCGACACGGCGCGCGCCGACCAGCTTGCGGATCCGAAACTGCCGCTTTCGTTCAAGCTCGAGGCCCAGGCCGCCGAAACCGACCTGACCCTCTCCGGCAAATTAGCCAGACCCATCGGCAGCGAGATCGAACTGGCACTGGACGCGCACGGCAAGCGCTTCGACAGCCTGAACAAGGTGGCTCGGGCGTCGCTCCCGCCCTGGGGCCCGTGGTCCGCGACCGGCAAATTCCGCATGTCGCCACGCGGATATGAAGTCAACGCCTTGCGTTTCCAGGTCGGCGAAAGCAGCCTCGACGGCAATGGCAGCGTGGAAACGCAAAGCGGCCGTCCGCGCATCGACATCGCGCTCGCCTCCCCCCTTATCCAGCTCGACGATTTCAAACTCGGCGACTGGAGTCCCGTCGAGAAGAAGCCCGACGAGGCGGCTGCGCCGAGCGCCGACGATGTCCGCGACAAGGCGGCCGCCACCAGCGACCAGGCGCAGAAACTGTTGAGCCCGGAGATGCTGCGCCGGCAGGACGCGCGGCTGAAAGTCGAAGTCAAGCAAGTCCTGTCCGGGAAGGACAAGCTTGGCAGCGGCAGGCTCGAAGCGAAACTCGAGAACGGCCGCGCCGACATTGGTCCGATCGTGGTCGACATGCCGGGTGGCTCGGCCAGGATGCAGCTGGGCTATGAACCGACCGAACAGGACGTGAAAGTGGATTTGCACATCGACGTGCAGAAATTCGACTACGGTGTGCTCGCGCGCCGCATCAAACCCGAAAGCGATGTGAGCGGCGCATTCAGCCTCCGGATGGATGTGGGTTCACGCGCCCGCTACCTTTCTGAAATTCTGCGCCATGGCTCCGGACGCATCGAGTTCGCAGTGTGGCCGCAGAACATGCAGTCGGGCATCTTCGATCTGTGGGCGGTGAACGTGCTGGTCGCGCTGGTACCCGCGGTGGATCCGGGCAAGGCATCGAAAGTAAATTGTGCCGTAGGTCGCTTCGACCTGAGCGACGGCAAGCTGGTCGACCGGTTCATCGTCATGGATACCAGCAGGATGCGCGTGACCGGCAAGGGCAAGGCAAATTTCACCGAGGAGAACTTCGACCTGCGCATGAGTCCGCAAGCCAAGACGGCACAATTCCTGAGTCTGGCAACGCCGATCCGGGTCAGCGGACCGTTCAACAATTTCAAGGTCGGCGTCTCCGCTGGAGACATCATCGGCACGATCGGCAGGGTGGCCACATCTATTTTCTGGGTGCCGCTGCAAAAACTGGCGGGCAAGAAAATAGCGGCCGATGGCGCAGACGTGTGTTACCCGGCCTTCAGCGACGCGCAGCCCTCGTCACCGGCGCCGCGCTGACCGGACTGAGAATTCAGTTGCGCGCGCCCCAGCGGAAGATGGCGCAACAAGTCCACGGCGCGATCGAGCTGGCAGTCGTCGCTGTTTCCGGCCATGGCTGTCAAAAGTGCCGCCCCCCCCGGACCGAGTAACCCCGCTGCCGCGCATGCCGCGTCCCCCGCATTGATGGATTTCGATTCCAGCGAGGCCGGCTTCACGCCGACGGCTGCACTGGCGGCCGATTGTTCGATTACCTTGTCCGGCGTCACGCCTTTACCGTGGATACGCTGGCCGTTAGGCGTCAGGTAGAAGGCCGTCGTCAGCTTCATAGCACCACCGTCAGCGAGCGGCAGGAGTACTTGCACCGATCCTTTGCCGAATGTCTGCGTGCCTACAACGGTCGCACGCCGATGGTCCTGCAATGCGCCGGCAACGATTTCCGCTGCCGAAGCGGATCCCGAATTCACCAATACAACCAGCGGCAAAGTCTTCAGTTGCGGCAGTTGCGTCAGATATTCCGCCTTGCTTGCGTGCAGGTACCGATTCTCGCTGGTCTGCAAACGCATGCGCGATTCTGCCGCCGCAGCCTCGGTATATACGACCAGGAAATCGTCCGGCAAAAACACCGACGAGACCGCGACCGCCGATTTAAGCAGGCCGCCCGGATTGTCGCGCAAGTCGAGAAGCACGCCCGTGAGGCCGTTGCCGCTTTGGTGGCCCATCTGCGCAAGCGCTGCCAGCATCGCGTCCGCCGTGCGCTGGTTGAAATTAGTGATCTTGATGTAGCCGTATCCCGAATCCAGCAATGCGAATTTCACGCTGCGGCTCTGGATGATCGCGCGACGCAGTGTAACGACATGCGGTTCGATGTCGCCTTTGCGCAGGACCGTGAGCACGATGCTGGTATCGGGTTCGCCGCGTGCACGCTGGATCGCCTGGTCGAGCGTCATTCCTTCGACGCTGGCTTCATTGAGTCGTGTGATGAGGTCGCCCGGCCGCAGGCCCGCCAGAAACGCCGGGGAGTCTTCATAAGTGGAAATGATGCGCACGGCGCCTGCTTCCATGCCCACTTCCATGCCCAGACCGCCAAACCGACCGCTGTTGTCCTGCTTCAGTTCTCGATAGGCATCCGGCTCGAGATAGTCGGAATAGGGATCCAGCCCCTGAATCATGCCGCGAATGGCGTCGGCGGCCAGTTTGCGGTCATCGACGGACCCGACGTATTTGGCCTTGATCTGCTCGATCGCTTCGGCCAGCGCCCGCAGCGTGGCGTCCGGCGCGGTTGTGGCATCGGCAAAAGCGGGACTTGCGCAGGCGATGACAATGGACAACGCGCCCGCAAGCAAATGCAGCGCGCCGCGCCGTCGGTAGGTCATCCCTTCCTCCCCGTTACTGCATTCAACTTTTTTCTTTCTTCAATACCCGCGCCGGCGATTCTGCGACGACATCAAAGTCGGCGCGGTAAAAGTATTGCGTTGCGGCGGATTGGCCGTCGACGGTCGCGGCGATAAAGTTAATGCCCTGCCGCAACACTCCAGTACCGGCTTAGAATCAAACCGGCGGGTGCGCCCGGGCTGAGCCGAGCCGTGCGGATTTCTCCTCAGGGCCTCCCTTCGTCAAGCCGCTCGGGCGCACGCTTCATGGCGCAACGGCCATGCCAGCCCTACGCGCCGAGGCATGCCGATGCCGCCGGCGGCACGAAAGCCGAAGATTTAACGGGGATTTCCGGAAACGCGGAGCGGTCCGCGCGCGGATCGAAGGAATTACAGCGGATGAACTGACGCGTAGAACGTCAATTTGCGACCGGTGCGGGCCGGTCGCATCGCCGTGACCTGCCAAGCGCCATCAACTGCGGCCTGGCAGAAACAGCCGGAATTGCAAAAGCGTGTTTAGCGAATGTTCGCGTTCGCGGTGAGCGAAAGCAAAAATCCTTCACGCAAGTTCAGAGTTTGCCTCAGTGGATAAGTCGGTCGCGGGGATTTGTCTTCGTAATAAGGCATCATCTGCGGCACCAGCGAGGCCAGTGTTTCCATGCGCTTCACCGGCGCCGGGTGCGTGGACAGGAAGTCGGTTCGCGACTTGCCGTCGCCGCCGCCGACCTTGGCCATTTTTTCCCACAGCGTCACGGCGGCATGCGGGTCGTAACCTGCCTTGGCCGCCAGCTCGATGCCAATGCGATCGGCTTCGGACTCCGCGGTGCGGCTGTTCGGAAGTTCCAGCGCGACGACCGCCGCAGCCTGCGCACCAGTCAGGGTGAGGCCGGCGTACTGGCTGTTGCTCTGGGTAATGGCCAGTGCGCCCAGCCCTACCTGCATGGCCAACGCGCGCGACATTTTCTCTTGGGAATGTTTCGCAAGGGCGTGGGAGATTTCATGACCCATCACTTGCGCCAATTCATCGTCCGTCGGCTTGATCTGCTGGATGAGCCCGGTATAGACCGCCATCTTGCCGCCGGCCATGCACCATGCATTCACCGTTTTGGGATCGTCGATGACCTTGACGCTCCATTCCCAGTTCTGCGTTTCCGGCCGGTATTTGATCGCCTGCGCAATCAGTCGGCTGGTAATTTGATGCACACGGGCGACCGTCGCCGGGTCGGAATCGATCTTGCCGTCCTTCGCCAGCGGCTGCAGCAAGGCGCTGTAAGCCTGTTTGGATTCGCTGATCGCCGTGCTTTCCGACACCAGCATGAGTTGGCTGCGTCCCGTGACCGGATTGGATTGGCAGCCTGCCAGCGTCAGGGTCGCAAAGCCCAGCGCGATGAAAATTTTTGTCATGTCATGCTCCTCTTGCAAGGTTGGATAAGCGAAGTCCGGAATCGTTCAACGCCGAGATAACGCCAACGGACTATGTGCCCGGCCCGATGCCCGTACTGCGGGCGTAAAAAAGCCGGCTGACCGCCGGCGTCTCCTGGCACCCGGTTCCGGATCAGGCGTACAGCCGGCTGTGCCGCGGCACCTTCGCCATCAGGTATTGCATCTGGTCCTGGAGAATGCGCCGGTTCTGCAGGATCAGGTGTTCGTAGCGGTTCGGCACGTAGGGCGTATACAGCAGCGGCATGTCCGCCTCTTCCGGCGTACGTCCGCCCTTGCGGATATTGCAGGACCGGCATGCGGTCACCACGTTCATCCAGCGGTCGCGGCCATTGAGGTAAACCGGGATGACGTGGTCCCGCGAAAGATCCCGCTCCTTGTACTGGCTGCCGCAATACGCGCACATGTGGCGGTCGCGGAAAAACAACGACGTATTGGAAAGGTGCGGCTCGGCGTGATGGTCCTTGACAAAATCCACCGCGCCCTTGATGGCGATGATGCTATGGGTGGAAAGTTCCGAACGCTTGCCGGTGAGGCGGCAAATGCCACCGCGATAGGTCGCAACCGGATCGCCGAGCGACCAAGCCACCATGCGTCGCGCATAGTAGGAAATGGCTTCTTCGACCATCAACCACCGGCTGGGTACGCCGGCCATGTCTACCGCTAGTACCAGGGCCAACTCCGCTCTCCCGACTGTTGATGCCGAAGCGCGAACAGACAGCAAACTCCGGCTTTAATCGGCCGCTGGCCCGGAACCGCGTATCGGGCAGCGACACGGCACTAGGCAGAGTATAGCCATAAGAAACGCGATTTTGGAAGTCACCCGGGCGTCCATGCCGGGGTTGGCGCTGGATTTCGTACCGGTCAGGCGAGAGAAACCTTCTGGATGGTAATGGCGTTGACGGGACAAACCGATTCGCATTGACCGCAGCGGATGCACTGGCTCTGGTCGATCCACAGCCGGTTGTAATACAGCGAATCCGTCATGCCCTCCGCGACGCGGGTATAGCCGGTAATGCGGCCCTCGTCGTCGCGGGCCAGCGCGGCGATTTCGACTATGCAACCTGGGACCGGTTTCACGTTGAGGCATTCGTCGCACAGGACGCATTTCTCGTCGATGATCTCGAATTTGTAGTGGCACAGATAGCAACGCGAGGCCTCCGCCGTGGCCGTTTCTGCCGCATACCCTGTCTCCACTTCCGCATCGAACGTTCTGGCGCGGGCCGGCAGCGTCGGCATGGCGTGAATCGGGATCACGTTCATCTGCGGCGTCCGGCCGGTATCGCGACCGCCGGGAAGCTTCGACTGAATTACCGGGCCGGCAAGCGCGCGGGCCGGCGCGCGCGGCGAACCGAACCAGGTGTCCACCTTGCGCGCGCATTCCCGTGCGTGGCCGATCGCCTGGATCAGCGTCGTCGCCCCCAGCGCAAAATCGCCGGCGGCGAACAGGTTGGGCTGGCCCGTTTCCTGGCTGTTGCCGCTCGACAGCCAGCCGTCCTTCGCTACCAGTTTGTGCGCCATGTCGGCGCCGAGCCAATGGGTATCGGGGAATTGTCCGGTCGCCAGGATAACGGTGTCCGCGCCGATGTCGAGATCCGAGCCCGGCACTTCCACCGGCATGCGCCGTCCGTCACGATCCGGTTCACCCTGCCGGGTACGCAGGAAACGCACGCCGGTCACCGCTCCGCGCGCGCCGAGGAATTGCGCCGGGGAATAATTCGTCTCGAGATGGCCGCCTTCGTCGAACAAGGCTTCCAGTTCCCCGGGCAGGACTACCATGTCCTGGCGAGCGCGCCGATAGACGACGCCGACCTGGGCGCCGAGGCGCAGCGCGGTCCTCGCACAATCCATCGCGGTATAACCGCCGCCTATCACGACGACACGCCGGCCGATATCGCGCCGGCCGAGTTCATTGACTTGCAGCAGGAAGGACAACCCGTGTTCGATGCCCTTCAGCGGGCTCCCTGGCAGGTCGAGGATATTCGGCCGCAGCGTACCTGCCGCCATCACGACTGCGTCGAATTCTTCGGTGAGCTGCGAAACCGGCAGCGCCCCGCCGACCTCCACGCCGCAACGGATCTCCACGCCCGCTGCGACAACCTGCTGGATTTCGCGCTCAATGATCGCGCGCGGCAGCCGGAAGGCGGGAATACCCTGGTTCAGCATGCCTCCCGGCGTCGCGTGTTTTTCGAAGACGGTGACCTGATGGCCGAGCAGCGCAAGGTCGCGCGCTGCCGCGAGACCCGCCACACCGGAACCGATGACCGCGACCGTCTTGCCGCTGGGAGCACGGCGCGGGCTCAGAACAACAGGCGCGCGGTCGCCAAAATCAGCCGCAGAGCGCTTCGAAAAACAGATGGCGACCGATTCGCCGTTCCCTTCCCAACCATGCCGGCAGGCATCTTCGCAGGGCCGTGAACAGACTCTGCCCAGTACGGCTGGGAATACGTTGTCGCGCAGATTTAACTCGTAGGCCTCGGCAAAGCGGCCGTGATAAATGGCTTCGAGATAGCCGGGAATGTCCGTCCCCGCCGGACAGGCCGCCTGACAGGGAATGTTCTGTTCGAGCCAGTGCAGATCCTGCGGCGCAGTACTTTCCCCGCTCTCGATCGAGAGCGCGGTGGCGGATTTGAAGTCGGAGCGCATGGTCGTGACGACGTGACTATCGTGACTGCGTGACTGTCGTCAAAGCGGGAGACAGCGTCCTGTTCTCGATAGTCACGACAGTTACGACAGTCACGCAGTCACGGCTTTTCAAAACAGCCCCACCACTTTCCCGTCGGGCGTCAAGTCGATCTTGGTAGCGGCGGGGAATTTGGGCAAGCCAGGCATGGTCATGATGTCGCCGCACACCATGACGACGAATTCCGCACCGGCGGCGAGCCGGACTTCGCGGATGTTGATGGTGTGGCCGGACGGTGCGCCGCGGGCGGAAGCATCCGTTGAGAAGGAATACTGCGTCTTGGCGATGCAGACCGGATAGTGGCCGTAGCCGTCGTCCTGCAGCTTCTGGATCTGCGCCTTCACCTTTGCGTCGGCGGCAATGTCCGCCGCGCCGTAGATTTTCGTCGCCACCGCCCTGACCTTGTCCCACAACGTCGCCGCATCCTCATAGACGAAACGGAATCCCGACGCGCCCTTGTCGACGATGCTCACGACAGCGCGCGCCAGGTCCTCGGCGCCAGCGCCGCCTTGCGCCCAGTGTCGCGCCAGCACCACAGGTGTTTCCGGCGTGCCGATCTTATGGCGCAGCAGCGCAATCTCCGCCTCGGTGTCGTTGGTGAAATGATTGATCGACACGACGCATGGCAGTCCGAACTGGTTGCGCACGTTGTCGACGTGGCGCGCCAGGTTCGCCATCCCCTTTTCCAGCGCGGCGAGGTTTTCCTTGCCGAGGTCCTTCAAATCCGCCCCGCCGTGATATTTCAGTGCGCGGATGGTCGCGACAATCACGCAGGCATCCGGCCGCAAGCCCGACTTGCGGCACTTGATATCCACGAATTTTTCGGCCCCGAGGTCTGCCCCAAAACCGGCCTCCGTCACCACGTAATCGGCCAGCTTGAGCCCCGCGCGCGTGGCGATCACCGAATTGCAGCCATGCGCAATATTGGCAAACGGTCCACCATGAAGAATCGCTGGCGTGTTCTCCAGGGTCTGCACCAGGTTCGGCTTGAGCGCATCCTTGAGCAGCACCGTCATGGCGCCGTGCGCGTCGAGGTCGCGCGCGCACACCGGTTTTTGATCCTTCGTATAAGCGACCACGATGTTGCCAAGCCGCTGCTTCAGGTCTTGCAGTGAAGTCGAGAGGCAAAAAATCGCCATAACTTCGGAGGCCACCACGATGTCGAATCCGTCCTGCCGCGGATAGCCGTTGCCGGGCCCGCCGAGCGACACGACGATGTCGCGCAGCGCACGGTCGTTCATGTCAAGCACGCGCTTCCAGGTGATCCTGCGCACGTCGATGCCGAGTTCGTTACCGTGATGGATATGATTGTCCAGCA
The DNA here is from genome assembly GCA_025351455.1 of Betaproteobacteria bacterium. Taxonomy (GTDB): domain Bacteria; phylum Pseudomonadota; class Gammaproteobacteria; order Burkholderiales; family JACQAP01; genus JACQAP01. The sequence goes on from JANXVW010000139.1 coordinate 15,747, forward strand.
GCGCCGCCAGCAGGTTGTTGGCCAGCTGGATGGCGTTGAAGTCGCCGGTGAAATGCAGATTGATGTCTTCCATCGGCACGACTTGCGCATAGCCGCCGCCGGCCGCGCCGCCCTTCATGCCGAATACGGGTCCCAGGCTGGGCTCGCGCAGGGCGATCAGGGCTTTCTTGCCGATACGGTTCAGCGCGTCGCCCAATCCCACCGTCGTGGTGGTCTTGCCTTTGCCGGCGGGCGTGGGGCTGATCGCAGTCACCAGAATCAGCTTGCCGTCGGGCCGTTGCTTGAGGCTGTCGAGATAAGCCAATGAGAGCTTGGCCTTGTAGTGGCCATAAGGTTCGAGATGCTCCTCGGCAATGCCGAGACGCTCCCAAGCGAGCACGCTGATGCGCTGCATCCGCGATTGTTGGGCGATTTCGATGTCGGAAAGCATTGCAGGCCTTTTCTATTACGTTGCGTTCAGCAACAAAAAAGCGGCAGAGATTTCTGCCGCTCCTGAAACGATGCTCGGTTATTTCGACGGGCCGGTGTGGCCGTCTTCCGGATGAATCATGGTGGTGCCGCCGGGCCCATATCCGATCAATTGCAGGATGACTTCCTCATCCTTGGCCCCATCGTAATGATGGCCGCCCGCCGGATGCTTCATGAAGCCGCCCGCCTTGACCGGCACGGTCGAACCCGGATCGAAGGTATCGCCCGTCCCTGTCCACCACGTGCCCTTGATCACGATGGCGTAGCGGTCGTCCGGATGAAAATGTGGACGCGACATGAGCCCGGGTGGAAATTTCACGCGCACGACGTAGACGCCTGGCTTGGACGGGTCGCCGGCAATCACGGCCATCTTGACGCCGTTGTATCCCGGCGCATCCTTCCATTCGATGTCTTCGGGTTGGATGCGCAT
>JANXVW010000141.1 GCA_025351455.1 Betaproteobacteria bacterium
CGACCACCTTGACCAGTTCGGCGGCGTGCGTGCCGCCTGCCAGGAGGCTGACCAGCAGCACCGTGGTGCAATAACCGTATCTGAGCAAAGGGTTCGTCATGATTGAGTGAGCTTTCCATCGGTTAAGATCACCGGCAGCGCGCATTGTTCCAGACGCCGCGCCAAGGGGCAATCGGGAATGCGATACGCGTCCTGTATAATGCGCACGCTTCACGATGATGAAATTTCTCGTCCTTCTCGCGCTTTTTTTCCCCAGCCACCTGGCCTTCGCCCAGGCTCCGGCACTGTCCTCGAGATCCTACCTTCTGGTGGACTTTCAAAGCCGGCAGATCCTCGCGGCGCGCAATCCTGACGAACGCGTCGAGCCGGCCTCCCTGACCAAATTGCTTACCGCCTATGTCGTATTCGACGCCCTGCGCCAGAAGCGGATTACGCTGGCACAGCCGTTCTCCGTCTCCGAAAAGGCCTGGCACGCGCCGGGATCGCGCATGTTCCTGACGGTCGCCGAAAGCCTGTCCGTCGAAGAATTGCTCAACGGCATGATCGTGCAATCGGGCAACGATGCGGCGATCACTCTGGCCGAAGGCGTGGCCGGCAGCGAGGAAGCGTTTGTCGACACCATGAACCGCGAAGCCGCGCGGCTCGGCATGAAAAACTCCCATTTCGTTAACGTGACCGGCCTGCCCAACGCGCAGCACTATTCCACCGCCTCCGACCTCGCCACGCTGTCGCGCGCGATCATCGAGGAGTTCCCGCAGTATTTTCCGATGTACAAGGTGCGCGAATACCGGCACAACAACATCACACAGTACAACCGCAACCGCCTCCTCGGGCGCGATCCCTTTGTTGACGGACTCAAAACCGGCTACACCGAGAGTGCGGGCTTCTGCATGATCGCCACGGCGCTGCGCAAGGAGCGGCGCGTGATCGCGGTCGTGCTCAATTCGGGTTCGGAAAACGGCCGCGCCGTCGACGCGCAGAAATTGTTGAACTACGGTTTCGAGGCGTTCGACACGATCAAACTCTATGCGGGCGGCCAGCCGATCCATGCCCTGCCAGTCTGGAAAGGCAACAGCAACGAGTTGCAGGCGGGCTTGCCCAACGACTACTTCGTCACCTTGCCGAAAGGCTATTCCGAACGGCTCAAGGCGACGATGGAGAGCATGCAGCCGCTGATGGCGCCGATCCGGGCGGGAGACCGCGTCGGCACGCTGAAGCTGACCTTCGACGGCAAGCCGTTTGCCGAACAGAATGTCATTGCGCTCGAGAACGTGGGCATTGCCAATCTTTTCATCCGCAGTTGGCACAGCCTGAGGCTGCTGGCGCGGTCATTGAGTGACTGAGTGATTCGGGGATTGAGCGATTCGGTGATTGGGGCATTGGGCGATTCGGTTATTCAAGGCAATTTACTATTCGCCATTCACTATTTACCATGCACGGTTCCCTGTTCGCCGTTCACCGTTGACCATTCACCGTACTTTCTTCACCCAATCACCTAATCACCCAATTACCCAATCCCGGCTCCCCAATGATCTATCTGAACGGCGAATTCATGCCGATCGAGCAGGCACGAATCCCGGTGCTGGATCGCGGTTTCATTTTCGGCGATGGCGTCTACGAAGTGATCCCGGTGTATTCGCGCCATCCTTTCCGCCTGGCCGAGCATCTGCGGCGCCTGCAATCGAGCCTGGACAGTATCAAGCTCGCGAATCCGCATAACGATGCAACCTGGACGCGGCTGATCGGCCGCCTCATCGAACTGAACGAACCGGAAGACCAGTCATTGTACATGCACGTCACCCGCGGGCCGGCCAAGCGCGACCACGCGTTTCCCAAGGACGTAACGCCGACCGTTTTTCTGATGAGCAATCCGCTGACGACGCCGCCGCGGCAACAGGTGAACGAAGGCGTATGCGCGATCACTGCGGTGGACAACCGCTGGCTGCGTTGCGATATCAAGGCCATCGCCCTGTTGCCGAACGTGCTGCTGCGCCAGGAGGCGGTCGAAGCCGGCTGCGTGGAAGCGGTGTTATTGCGTGAAGGATTCATGACCGAAGGCGCGGCGAGCAACATCTTCGTTGTCTGCAACGACGTCCTGCTGGCACCGCCCAAGAATCACCTGATGTTGCCGGGCATCACGTACGATGTCGTGCTGGAACTGGCGCAGGCGGCCGGCATTCGCCACGAAGTCCGCGAGATTTCAGAAGCGGAATTGCGCGGCGCCCAGGAAGTGTGGCTGACGTCGTCCACCCGCGAAGTGCTGGCGATCACCCTGCTGGATGACGCACCGGTTGGAAACGGGAAACCCGGCCCCATGTTCAGCCGCATGTATGCGCTTTATCAGGATTACAAGAACCGGGTCATGCGCTCGGGCTGAACATGGCGGCAGAATCCCTCATCGAGTACCCAACCGACTTCCCGATCAAGATCATGGGAAGGCGTGAGCCGCGGCTGGTGCAGACGATCGTGGGCATCGTGCAGCGGCACGCGCCGGATTTCGACGAAGCCACGGTCGAGATGCGCACCAGCAAGAAGAACAACTATCTGAGCGTGACTTGCACGGTGCGCGCCACGTCACGCGAGCAGCTCGATGCGCTGTATCGCGACCTTTGCGACCATCCAGCGATTGTGATGGTGCTGTAGGGGCAGAAATTGGTGATTGGTGATTAGTAATTGGTATTTACGGCCTTATAGGTCGCGAGAGGCAATCCACAATGGTTAGATCGCTTGAAGAGCTGTCGCGGTCTCAAGTCAAAGGGTTGGATCCAATCGCCAATCACCAATCACCAATCACCGTAAGGCGCCTCGGAACGGCGCCTTACGAAGCCACCTTGCAGCGGATGCGTGATTTCACCATGGAGCGCACGGCCGAGACACCCGACGAACTCTGGCAAGTCGAGCATCCTCCCACTTACACCCTGGGCGTGGCGGCAAAACCTGAACACTTGCCGCGCGTAGACAACGGCATTCCGGTGGTGAAAACGGATCGCGGCGGACAAATCACCTACCACGGACCCGGACAAGTGGTGATTTATACGCTGCTCGATTTGCGCCGGCGCAACCTGGGCGTGCGCGCGCTGGTCAGGAAGCTGGAACAGGCGGTGATAGAATTGCTGAAGGCCTATCGCATCGAAGCCAAGGGCCGCGAGGACGCGCCAGGCGTGTATGTCGCCGGTGCGAAAGTTGCGGCGCTCGGCCTGCGGATTCGCAATGGATGTTGTTATCACGGACTCAGCCTCAACGTCGACATGGACTTGTCCCCGTTCGATGCCATCAACCCGTGTGGTTATCCGGGTCTTGCGGTAACGCAGCTTCGCGAACTTGGTGTTCCGGATAGTCCAGACGCCGTCGCGAACAAATTGCTCGAAAAACTATCAGCGGAAATCTGAACTCGCGACATGACGACCAAAGTCGAACGCCAGACCGGCGAGCAAAAAACCGCCCGCAATCCGGTCAAGATCATTCCCATCGCACCGCTGAAAAAGCCGGACTGGATCCGCGTCAAGGCGCCTGGCAGCCCGCGCTTCCAGGAAATCAAGCAGGCGCTGCGCGACAACAACCTGCATACCGTCTGCGAGGAAGCCTCCTGCCCGAACATAGGCGAATGTTTCGGCAAGGGCACCGCGACCTTCATGATCCTTGGCGACCTGTGCACGCGTCGCTGCCCGTTCTGCGATGTGGCGCATGGGCGGCCGAAGCCGCCGGATACCGATGAGCCGGCGAATCTCGCGCGCACGATTGCCGCAATGAAGCTGCGCTACGTTGTCATTACCAGCGTGGACCGGGACGATTTGCGAGACGGCGGTGCCGGACATTTCGCCGATTGCATTCGCGCCGTCCGCGCGGCGTCACCGCAGACCCGCATCGAGGTCCTCGTGCCGGACTTTCGCGGACGCCTGGAAGTTGCCATCGAGAAGCTGTCCGCCGATCCGCCGGATGTCATGAATCACAATCTCGAAACCGTGTCGCGGCTGTATAAACAGGCCCGCCCCGGCGCGGACTATGCAAATTCGCTGAAGCTTCTAAAAGATTTCAAGGCCCGTTTCCCCGCCCTTCCGACGAAATCAGGCTTGATGCTGGGACTAGGGGAAACCGACGAGGAAATCCTCGAGGTGATGCGCGATCTGCGCGCCCACGATGTAGAAATGCTGACCCTGGGTCAGTACCTGCAGCCGACTCGCGGCCATCTGCCGGTATTGCGGTTCGTCGAACCGGCGCGCTTCAAGCAATTCGAACAAGAAGCGCTGACCATGGGTTTTCGCCACGCGGCCTGCGGACCGCTGGTGCGTTCCAGTTATCACGCCGATCAGCAGGCACATGACGCGGGAGTGGCGTGATTGCGTTGAGCGCTGAACGGCAAGCGGTTAATCGAGAGGCCTAAAGTGGGACTGAATCTCCCGCTAACACATCGTCAAATCCCGCTTGATCGATGGCGCGCTAGGCTGCAGTTTTTATGGCGGGCTTTACTGCTTGTTGGATTTTTCTCCAGTTGGCTTGTCTGGCGATTTTCACTTCGTAGGCCGTCTGCAGGTTCATCCAGAATTCCGGCGTGGTCCCGAAGTACCGCGCAAGCCTGAGTGACGTGTCGGCCGTGATGGCCCGTTGCTCATTGAGAATACCGGTGATGCGGTTGGTCGGCACCGCCAATGCCTGCGCAAACGCATTCGCCGACACGCCGAGTCCCGCGAGTTCTTCCTTGAGCACTTCACCGGGGTGAATCGGTCTCATTTTGTTGTTCGACATCGTCGTCTCCTAATGATAATCCACGATCTCCACGTTATAGGCGTCGCCATCTTGCCATTCAAAGCAAATCCGCCACTGATCGTTGATGCGAATGCTGCATTGTCCAACCCGATCGCCACGTAACGCCTCGAAGCGGTTACTCGGCAAATTCCGTAAGTCCTGCAGGCTGG
>JANXVW010000150.1 GCA_025351455.1 Betaproteobacteria bacterium
CCGCCGACTTCCTCGTCGTGCCCGAACGCAAAATAAATGGTCCGCTGCGGCCGGAAGCCTTGCGCGAGCAGCGCTTCCGCCGCTTCGTGCAAGGCCATCACCGCGCCTTTATCGTCCAGCGTACCCCGGCCCCAGATGAAACCGTCCGCGATCACGCCGCCAAACGGCGGCTGCAGCCACTTGTCCGCGCTCACTGGATCGACGGGCACCACGTCCTGGTGCGCCATGACCAGGATGGGTTGGGCCGAAGCATCCGTTCCGGGCCATCGGTAAATCAGGCTGTAGCCGTTGACACGCTGCGGCTTGAGCGCCGACTGCATGCGTGGAAAACTGCGGGCGAGGAAAGCATGGAACCCTTCGAATTCACTGCGCGGGAATTTAGACGGGTCCTGATGGGACAGTGTCTGGAAACGTATTGCCTGTGCCAGGCGCTGCACCGCTGGCGCCGCATCGGGCACCGATTCGTCGTTGCGCGCGACATCGATCTGCCGGCTGCCAAAGCGCGCCTCATTGAACGCAAGGACTGCCGCAAAAACGGCCGCCGCTGCAATCACTGCGCCGATCCATTTTTTCATGCCTGCCTCCGGAACAATGCCGGCGGAAGAACTCAGCGCCTGTCGGGGGAATAAGCCGTCGCGGCACGCGAAGGCTGCAGCAATTGGAAAAACACTTCGTCCTGCTTGACCATGCCGAGTTCGGAGCGGGCCCGTTCCTCGATGGCGTCGTAACCCTGTTTCAGGTCGAGCACTTCGGCGTCAAGCGTGGCATTTCGCGATGCCAGCTTCACATTGGTTTCATGCTGCGCCTCGACCTGGGCATCGAGCTCATGCACTCGCAACAGCCCGCCCTTGCCGAACCAGAGCGGATTCTGGATCAGCGCGATGAGGAGCACAAGGGCGAGAGCCAGGAAGCGCATGGCGTCAGGCGCGGTTCAATTGATAGTACGCATCGCGGCCGGCATAACTGGTCGAATCGCCGAGATCTTCCTCGATGCGCAACAACTGGTTGTACTTGGCCAGGCGGTCGGAGCGCGACAGCGATCCGGTCTTGATCTGCAGGGCGTTCGTGCCCACAGCGAGATCGGCGATGAACGTGTCTTCGGTTTCGCCCGAGCGATGCGATACGACCGCGGTATAGCCGGCGCGTTTGGCCATCTCGATCGCCGCGATGGTTTCGGTCAGCGTGCCGATCTGGTTGATCTTGATCAGAATGGAATTGGCGATGCCCTGGCGGATACCCTCTGCCAGGATCTTGGTGTTGGTCACGAACAGGTCATCGCCGACGATCTGCACCTTCTTGCCCAGCCGGTCGGTGAGGATCTTCCAGCCTTCCCAGTCACCTTCGGCCATGCCGTCCTCGATGCTGATGATCGGATACTTGTCGACCCAGGCCGCCAGATAATCGGTGAGTTCCTTCGAACTGAGCTTGAGCTTTTCCGAGGCTATGTCGTACTTGCCGTCCTTGAAGAATTCCGAGCTGGCGCAGTCGAGTCCGATCGCCACCTGGGAGCCCGGGGTATATCCGGCTGCATCGATGGCTTCGACAATGAGTTCCAGCGCGGCTTCATTGCTTGCCAGATTGGGCGCGAATCCGCCTTCGTCGCCGACCGTCGTGGGCATGCCCCTCTTGTCGATCAGCTTCTTGAGCGTCTGAAAAATTTCGGCGCCGCAGCGCATGGCTTCGCGGAAACTCTCGGCCCCCACCGGGATGATCATGAATTCCTGCAGGTCGAGGCTGTTATTGGCGTGCTCGCCGCCGTTGATGACGTTCATCATCGGCACGGGCAACTGCATCCGACCCGCGCCGCCGAGGTAGCGATACAGCGGCAGGCCCGATTCCTCGGAAGCCGCCTTCGATACGGCCAGCGACACGGCCAGCATGGCATTGGCGCCGAGGCGCGATTTGTTCTCAGTACCGTCGAGGTCGATCAGCGTCTGGTCGATGAAACTTTGCTCCACCGCATCGAGGCCGACGATCGATTCGCAGATTTCGGTGTTGATGTGCTCGATTGCCTTGAGCACCCCCTTGCCGCCGTATCGGCTCTTGTCGCCGTCGCGCAATTCGATCGCTTCGCGGGAGCCGGTCGAAGCGCCGGAAGGCACGGCGGCACGGCCGCTGACCCCGGACTCCAGCAGGACGTCGGCTTCGACCGTGGGATTACCGCGGGAGTCGAGGATCTCGCGGGCGACGATGTCAACAATGGAACTCATCCTGATATTTTCCTTCGGTTTTATATGCGTTCGGTTATCGGGTCCGCTGTGCCAGCAGCGCGCTTTCGGCGAGGCCCCGGGATTTCACGAGTTCATCGAGCGATTTGAGTACTTCAAGCAACGATTTCATCAGATGCAGCGGCCACGCATTCGGGCCGTCGGAAAGCGCTTTCTCCGGATTCGGGTGGGTTTCCATGAACACGCCGGCAACGCCGGTTGCTACGGCGGCGCGCGCAAGCACCGGCACGAATTCGCGTTGCCCGCCACTCGACGTCCCCTGCCCGCCCGGCAATTGCACCGAATGCGTCGCATCGAACACCACCGGGCAGGCTGTCTCGCGCATGATCGCCAGCGAGCGCATGTCGGAAACCAGATTGTTGTAGCCAAACGATGCGCCGCGCTCGCAGACCATGATGTTGTCCTGTCCGCTCGCTTCGCGCGCCTTGTCGACCACGTTCTTCATGTCGCCAGGCGCGAGGAACTGGCCCTTCTTGATGTTCACCGGCTTGCCGCTCATCGCGACGGCACGGATGAAATCGGTCTGCCGGCACAGAAATGCGGGCGTCTGCAGCACATCGACGACCGCGGCCACCGCCGCTATTTCGTTTTCCGCATGCACATCGGTCAGCACCGGCACGCCAATTTGTTTTTTCACGTCGGCGAGAATCTCCAGGCCCTTATCCACGCCGAGGCCGCGGAAGGATTTTCCGGAGCTGCGGTTCGCCTTGTCGTAAGACGACTTGTAGATGAACGGAATGCCCAACGCGGCCGTCATTTCCTTGAGCTTGCCGGCGGTATCCATCGCCATTTCGCGCGATTCCACCACACAGGGGCCCGCTATGACAAATAACGGATATTCCAGACCAACGTCGAAGCCACAGAGTTTCATGTCAGGCCACGCTCTTGATCTTGGCCGGTCCGCGCTCGACCTGGTCGCCGCTCTCGCGATAACGCACCGCGGCGCTCACGAAGGCCGAAAACAGCGGATGGCCTTCGCGTGGCGTGGACGTAAATTCCGGGTGGAACTGGCAGCCGACGAACCACGGATGGTCCGTCAGTTCCATCATCTCCGGCAGGTTCTCGCTTGGCGTATGCGCGGAAACCTTGTAGCCCTTCGGTTCCAGCAGGGGAACGTAGGCATTGTTCACTTCGTAGCGATGGCGATGCCGCTCGTTGACCCGGGTTCCATAAATCTGCGCGGCGAGCGTGCCTGGATCGACCGGGCAGGACTGCGAGCCGAGCCGCATGGTGCCGCCCATGTCGGATTCTCCGCTGCGGCGCTCGACACGTCCCGTTCGGTCCAGCCATTCGGTGATCAATGCGACCACCGGATGCGGCGTATCGGGATCGAACTCCGTGCTATTGGCACCCGCGAATCCCGCCACATTGCGCGCGAATTCGATGGTGGCGAGCTGCATGCCGAGGCAGATGCCAAGATAGGGAATTTTGTTCTCGCGCGCATGGCGGATCGCTGCGATCTTGCCTTCGACGCCGCGCTTGCCGAAGCCGCCCGGTACCAGGATGGCGTCCATTTTCTCCAGGCAACCTATCCCATCCTTCTCGATGCTTTCGGAGTCTATGTAGTGGATGTTGAGCTTGGTGCGGGTATGGATGCCGGCGTGGATTAACGCCTCCGACAGCGACTTGTAGGAATCGGCCAGATCGACGTATTTGCCCACCAGGGCGACATTCGCCTCATGGATCGGATGCGCGCGGTCGTGCAGCAGCTTTTCCCATTTCGACAGGTCGGCCGGCGGCGCCGTGATGCCGAGCTTGCGGCAGACGATTTCGTCGAGCCCCTGCCCATGCAGGAATCCCGGAATTTTGTAGATCGAGTCGACATCCACGGCCGAGATCACGGCCTCTTCCTCGACATTGGTGAACAGCGCGATCTTGCGGCGTTCGTTGTCGGGCACCATGCGGTCGGCACGGCAGAGCAGGATGTCGGGCTGGATGCCGATCTCGCGCAATTCCTTGACCGAGTGCTGGGTAGGCTTGGTCTTGATCTCGCCCGCCGACGGGATGTAAGGCACCAGCGTCAGGTGGATGAAGCAGGAATTGCCGCGGCCGTTCTGGATGCTCATCTGCCGGACCGCTTCGAGGAAAGGCAGCGATTCGATGTCGCCGACCGTGCCGCCGATTTCGCAGATCGCCACTTCGGCATCGCCCGCGCCCATGCGGATGAAATGCTTGATCTCGTCGGTGATGTGCGGAATGACCTGCACCGTGCCGCCGAGGTAATCGCCGCGGCGCTCCTTCTTGATCACGCTCTCGTAGATCTGACCCGTGGTGAAATTGTTGCGCTTGGCCATCTTGGCATTGACGAAACGCTCGTAATGCCCGAGGTCCAGGTCGGTCTCGGCGCCATCCTCGGTCACGAACACCTCTCCATGCTGGAAAGGACTCATCGTGCCGGGATCGACGTTGATGTAGGGGTCGAGCTTGAGGAGGGTGACTTTGAGGCCGCGGGATTCGAGAATTGCGGCGAGAGACGCGGAAGCGATACCTTTGCCCAGGGAAGAGACGACACCACCGGTCACAAAGATAAATTTTGTCATTCCATACTCGCTCCGACTTGCCTGAGAAATACTAACCCAATACCACCATGGCCGTCACAAAATATTGTGGCGGCCGGCCGTGCCTTCAAGTCAGGCCGCGGCGGCGGCTTTTCGTTCGACGATCTTGCCCAGATACATCCAGGTCTCGACCACCGTGTCGGGATTCAGCGAAATCGCGTCGATGCCATGTTCCATCAGCCATTCGGCGAGGTCGGGATGATCCGACGGCCCCTGCCCACAGATGCCGACATATTTGCCGGCCTTGCGGCAGGCCTGGATCGCCATGGCGAGCATGATCTTGACCGCCGGGTCGCGCTCGTCGAACTGGCCGGCGACGATGCCGGAATCCCGGTCCAGGCCAAGGGTCAGCTGCGTCATATCGTTGGAGCCGATGGAGAAACCGTCGAAATGCTGCAGGAACTGGTCCGCAAGGATGGCGTTCGACGGGATCTCGCACATCATGATCACGCGCAAGCCGTTCTTGGCGCGCTCCAGACCATTGGCCTTGAGCAGCTGGATGACCTGCGCGGCTTCGCTTACCGTGCGCACGAACGGCACCATGATTTCCACGTTGGTCAGCCCCATTTCGTCGCGCACCTTTTTCAGCGCACGGCATTCCAGTTCGAAGCATTCGCGGAAAGAATCGGATATGTAGCGCGATGCGCCACGAAAGCCGAGCATGGGATTTTCTTCCTCCGGCTCGTATTGCTTGCCGCCGGTCAGGCGCGAATACTCGTTGGACTTGAAATCCGACATGCGCACGATCACCGGCTTCGGGAAGAAGGCGGCGCCCAGCGTGGCGATGCCCTCGGTAAGCTTCTCCACGTAGAAGGAAACCGGGTCCGCATAGCCCGCCGACAGCGCGTCGATCGCCTCCTTGAGGTCCGGCTTGAGCTTGGCGTAACCCAGCGCCGCCTTGGGATGCACGCCGATCATGCGCGCGATGATGAATTCCAGCCGCGCCAGGCCGATGCCCGCATTGGGCAAGCGCTGGAAGTCAAAGGCCAGTTCCGGATTGCCGACATTCATGCTGATCTTGACCGGGATGTCCGGCAGCTTGTCCATCTGGATGTGCAGCACTTCCACGTCGAGAATGCCCTGATAGACGAAACCGGTGTCGCCTTCCGCGCAGGAGACGGTCACATGGTCGCCCTCGCCGAGCTTCTTGGTCGCGTCGCCGCAGCCGACCACGGCAGGAATGCCGAGCTCTCGCGCAATGATGGCGGCATGGCAGGTACGCCCGCCGCGGTTGGTGACGATGGCTGATGCCTTCTTCATGACCGGCTCCCAGTCGGGATCGGTCATATCGGTGACCAGCACGTCGCCCGGTTTGACCAGGTGCATTTCGGAGGCATTCTTCACCAGCCTGACCGTGCCGGTGCCGATGCGGTTGCCGATGGCACGCCCGGTCACAAGCTCGTCGCCGCGTTTTTTCAGGCGGAAACGTTCCTGGGTTTCCTCTCTGGCTTTCACGGTTTCGGGCCGCGCCTGCAGGATGTAGAGCTTGCCGTCAACGCCGTCGCGCCCCCATTCGACGTCCATCGGACGGCCGTAGTGTTTCTCGATGATCATCGCGTAGCGGGCGAGCTCCTCGATCTCCGCGTCCGTAATCGAGAAGCGGCGCTGCTCCGCTTCGGAAACATCCAGGGTCTGCACCGAACGGCCCGCCGATCGGCTGTCGGTGAAGACCATGCGCAACGCCTTGGAACCGAGGTTGCGGCGCAGGATGGCCGGCTTGCCCGCCGCCAGCGCCGTCTTGTACACGTAGAACTCATCCGGATTGACCTGTCCCTGCACCACCGTCTCACCCAATCCATAGGCCGAGGTAATGAACACCACCTTGTCGAATCCGGATTCGGTGTCGAGCGTGAACAGCACGCCGGCCGCCCCCTTGTCGCTGCGAACCATGCGTTGCACGCCGGCCGAGAGCGCGACGTTCGAATGGGCGAAGCCCTGGTGCACGCGGTAGGAAATGGCGCGATCGTTGTACAGCGAGGCGAACACATGGCGGATCGCCAGCAGCACGTTGTCCAGCCCCTGGATGTTCAGGAAAGTTTCCTGCTGTCCGGCAAAAGAAGCGTCGGGCAAATCCTCGGCGGTCGCCGAGGAACGCACCGCGAAAGTCACCTCATTGCCCTGTCCCTTCACCAACGTCGCATACGCCGATGCGATTCCGACCTCGAGCGCGGGGGGCAGCGGTGCCTCCAGAATCCATTGCCGAATTTTTTTGCCCGCATCGGCCAGGGCTGTGACATCCTCGATGTCGAGCGTGGACAAGGCCTGCTCGATCCGCGTGGCCAGGCCGCCACCCGCGAGAAATTCACGATAAGCTCCCGCCGTGGTGGCAAAGCCGCCCGGAACCCGCACACCGGCGCCGGCCAGCTGGCTGATCATCTCTCCGAGGGAGGCATTCTTGCCGCCGACGCTTTCCACGTCGGTCATGCGAAGCTGTTCAAACGGGATGACGTATTGCGTCTGGCTCATTCGGCGGTCCGCGATGAGGGTGAAAAAAGTGTTATTTTACCGATGGAATCCTTCTTGCGCACCACAACATGACCCCCAATCGCACCGCGTTTTTCGTGTCCGATCGCACCGGCATCACGGCGGAGATGCTGGGCCACAGTCTGTTGACCCAGTTCGAGCATGTCTCGTTCACGGAAATCACCCTGCCCTTCGTCGATTCGGCGGAAAAAGCACGGGACACGGCTCGTCAGATCGACCAGACGGCCGCGAAGGATGGCAGTCGGCCCTTGGTATTCAGCACCTTGGTGGACAAGGAACTGAGCGGCATCATCCAGGGTGCGAACGGCTTCTACATCGATTGCTTCCAGGTGTTCATTTCGCCGATGGAGACGGAACTCGCCGTGAAGTCTTCTCACACCGTGGGGCGATCGCACAGCGTGCGCAACAACAATTCTTATTTCAACCGCATGGAAGCGGTCAATTTCGCGTTGTCCCACGACGACGGCCAGACCACCAAGCAACTCGACGAGGCCGACGTCATCCTGGTGGGCGTTTCACGTTGCGGCAAGACGCCGACCTGCCTGTACATGGCGCTTCAATTCGGCATCCGCGCCGCCAACTATCCGTTGATCCCCGAGGATTTCGAAGCGAAGAAGCTGCCCTCCGCCCTGCATGACCATCGCAAGAAAATGTTCGGCCTGACCATCCGTGCCGACCGGCTGCAACGCATCCGCCACGAGCGCCGGCCCGGCAGCACCTACTCGAGCATGGAAAACTGCGAATACGAAATCCGCGAAGCCGAGATCCTGATGCGCGCGGAAGGCATTTCCATCCTGGATACGTCGACGAAGTCGATCGAGGAACTCGCCACGACCATCCTGCAGATAGCGAATTTACACAGGCACGTTTACTGACCCACCCACCTCACCCCGGCCCTCTCCCCCCGTGAGGGCCGAGAGGGAGAGGGAAAAGCAACGGGTGGCGCCAGGCCGCCCGTTCTTATTTCAGCACGTTCATCGGGAGGACAAAAACAAGGGCGACCACGTGGTCGCCCGTTTGCATTTAACTCTCCCCTCTCCGCCCTCACGGGGGGAGAGGGCTGGGGTGAGGTGAGTGGTTGGGCGGCCGAGCCGCGGCAGAGCGCCCTTACGGGCGCGAAGCTGCGGCGGTGGATGGGACAAACGCCGAAGCGCTCCAAGGCATCCAGGTGCTGGCGCGTGCAATAGCCCTTGTGGCGGGCGAAACCGTAGTCGGGATAGAGCTCGTGCATTTGCACCATCAACGCGTCGCGCGCGGTCTTGGCGAGAATCGACGCCGCTGAAATCTCGGCGACCAGCGCATCGCCATCGATAATCGCGCGCGACGGAAAGCGCACTTCGGGGCAGTACAGTCCATCGACCAGCACCTCGTGCGGTTCGAGGGTCAATTGTTCGACCGCGCGCCGCATGGCCAGCAGGCTCGCCCTGAGGATGTTGATGCGGTCGATTTCTTCCACCGTAGCGCTGGCCACCGCCCACGCGGCGGCACGGTTGCGGATCTGGACGGCGAGTGCTTCCCGGCGTTCCTGCGACAAGACCTTGGAGTCCGCCAACCCCGGGATCGGATCGCCTTCACGCAGGATCACACAGGCGGCAAACACCGGCCCCGCCAACGGCCCCCTGCCTGCTTCGTCCACGCCGCACACGAGCAGCCGTGTCACGCGCGGGCACCTTCGGCCTGCTTCTGCACGATTGGACCCTGCGTGCGAACCGTATTGAGCAGCGGCAGGATGGCCTCGACTGCGCGCGTCGCCGTGTCCTGCCGGAGCGCGCGATGGATTGCCAGGAACCTGACTTCCAGCCGCTTGCGCACCTCTTTGTCCTGCAGTTGATTGCATAACGCCTGCGCGAGATTTTCCGCGGTCGCGTCTTCCTGCAGGAGTTCGGGGACAACGAATTCCCCGGCCAGGATGTTGGGCAGCCCGGCATAGGGCAGGTGCGCCTTGCGCCGCATGATCCAGGCGGAAATACGCGGCATTTTGTAACTGATGACCATCGGCCGCTTGAGCAGTGCGGCTTCCAGCGTAGCGGTTCCCGACGCCGCCAGGATTGCATCCGCGGCCATCATCGCCATGTGCGCGTGGCCGAACAAAATCGTGATCGGCAATGCTTCGGCCTGCTGCAGGTAGACGGCTGCTTCGAATATGTTGCGCGTCCCGCGGCTGACCAGCGGCACCAGGAAATGCACATTGGGTATCTGTTCAGCCACCAGCCGCGCCGTAGCGATGAACAATTCGCCCATCTCGCGGACTTCGCTCTGCCGGCTGCCGGGAAGGATGGCGACGACCGTCTGCGTCGGCGATATGCGCATCTGCTCGCGCGCGGCATTGCGATCGGGGAATTCCGGGAACTCGTCGGCGAGTGGATGGCCCACATAGGCAACGGGCACACCCGCGCGTTCGTAAATCGCCGGTTCAAAGGGAAACAGCGCAAGCACCTTGGATACCGCCCGCTTGATCTTGTGGATGCGCTCGCCGCGCCATCCCCAGATCGAAGGGCTGACATACTGCACCGTGGTAATGCCGCCGGCACGCAGCGCGGCTTCAAGGCCGAGGTTGAAATCCGGTGCGTCGATGCCGATGAACAGATCGGGTGGGTCGGCCAGCAACCTGCGCTTGAGTTCGCGGCGCACGCGCAGCAGTTTCGGCAGGCTTCGAATAACCTCGACATAGCCGCGCACCGCGAACCACTCCATCGGGTACCAGGATTGCATGCCGGTCGATTGCATCTTCGGCCCACCGATGCCGAATGCTTCGAGGTGCGGGACGCGCTCTTTCAGAGCGACAAGCAAATGGGCCCCGAGCAGATCGCCAGAAGCTTCCCCCGCCACGAGGGCTATGCGGATTCTGCGGGCGGAAAAATCACTCATGCCGACTCAACGGATGATGCTGCGCTTCGAGGAGTCGAGGAACTCCACGAGAATCGCCAGTTCAGGGCATTCCGCCGCTTGACCCTGAAGAAGCTGCTTGGCGTCCTCCAGCGACAGTCCCGACTTGTACAACGTCTTATAGGCACGGCGGATCTGTTCGATGACTTCGGTGCTGAAACCCCTGCGCTTCAGGCCTTCGACGTTGATTCCGTGCGGTTCCGCGGAATTGCCGTTCGCCATCACGAAGGGCGGGACGTCGCGCAGCACGACGGTGCCTCCGCCGGTGAATGCGCTCGTGCCGACGCGGCAAAACTGGTGAACCAGGGTACCGCCGCCGAGGATGGCGTGATCGTGGATCGTCACATGCCCGGCCAGGGTCACCATGTTCGCCAGAACAGTATGGCTGCCGATTTCGGAATCATGCCCCATGTGCACGTAGGCCATGATCCAGTTGTGATTGGCGATGCGCGTCACGCCCACGTCCTGCACAGTTCCCGTATTCAGCGTACAGAATTCCCGAATGACGTTGTGGTCGCCGATTTCAAGCCGCGTGGGTTCGCCGCCGTATTTCTTGTCCTGCGGATCGCCGCCGATGACCGCATGCTGGTAGATGCGATTGTGGCAGCCGATGCGGGTGTGCCCGGTGACGACGCTAAGTGATCCGATGGAGCTGCCGCTGCCAATCTCGACATGTTCCCCGATGATCGCGTAAGGCCCGACCTCGACATCCGACGCGAGTTTTGCACCGGGATGAATGATGGCGCTCGGGTGAATCATTGGCGGTCATTGTCCGGATTGGCGCGCATCGTACACAGCAACTGCGCTTCTGACACCATGACTTCCTCGACAAATGCCTGCGCGGTAAATTTCCAGATGCCGCGTATGGCGCGCAGGATCTGCACCTTCAGGATCAGGCGGTCGCCCGGCACGACAGGCTTTTTGAAGCGTGCGTCGTCGATTCCGACAAAGTAATACACGCTCCTGCTGTCGCTCTTCAGGTTGAAGGTCTTGAAGGCAAGCACCGCCGCGGCCTGCGCCATGGCCTCCACGATCAGCACCCCGGGCATGACGGGATAGTGCGGGAAATGCCCGGGAAAGAACGGCTCGTTGATCGTAACGTTCTTCACGGCGATGATTTCCTTACCCGGGTCCACGGATAGCACGCGGTCGATCAGGAGCATCGGATACCGGTGCGGCAGATGCTCCATGATTTCCTGAATTTCCATCGCGTTCAAAATTATTTCCCCTTAAGTTTTTTTACTTCGCCCTCGAGATGGCGGACTCTTTCCATCATTTCGTCCAGATGGCGGATCAGCGCCGCGTTCTTGAGCCATTGTGCATGCGGCTGCATGGGGAAAACCGCAGTATAGGTCCCCGGTTCGGTAATCGACTTGGCGACCAGCGTACCGCCGGAGACCACGACGCGGTCGGCAATCGTCAGGTGCCCGGAGATCATCGCATTGCCGCCCAGCATGCAGTGTTTGCCTATCCTGACGCTGCCGGCGATGCCAGTACAGCCGGCGATCGCCGTATGGGCGCCGATATGGCAGTTGTGGCCGATCTGGATCTGGTTGTCCAGCTTCACGCCATCTTCGATGATGGTGTCGTCCAACGCGCCGCGGTCGATGGTCGTACTGGCCCCTACTTCCACATCGTCCCCGATCACGACGCGGCCGATCTGTGGGATTTTCAGCCAGCGCCCGTCGTCCATCGCCATGCCGAAGCCATCAGCGCCGATGACCACGCCGGAGTGCAGGATTACGCGTTCCCCGACGATGCAGTCGTGATAGACCGTGGCATTCGGGTGAAGGCGGCTGTGCGCGCCGATGCGCGTGCCCCGGCCGACGAAACAATTCGCCCCGATCACCGCGCCCTCGCCGATCTGCGCGCCCTTTTCGATCACTGCGCAAGGCCCCACGGAGGCGGAGGCAGCGACACTCGCCTGGGCATCAACGACGGCAGTGGCATGAATTCCCGCTACGGGCCGGACCTCGGGATTGATCAGTGCGGCGATGCGCGCATAGCTGGCATAGGGATTCTTGCAGACGATGCGCGGCAACTGGGTCGCGTCCGCGGAATCGGCGGAAAGCAGAACCGCGGCGGCGCGCGTCGTGGCCAACTGCTTCTGGTACTTGCGGTTGGTGAGAAAGGAAAGTTCTTCCGGACCGGCGGTTTCCAGTGGCGCAACCTGCCGGATGCGCACGCCGGCGTCACCGATCACGGTGCCGCCGAATTGCCCGGCCAGCTCCGCCAGGCTGAAGGATTTGCGTGCGCCTTCTTCCATTCTGGCCTGTGTGCCTGCGCCGTCTAACACGGCCCGCTATTTGTCGGCGAGGGCCTTGATCACCCTGTCGGTGATGTCGATGCGCGGGCTGATGTACACCGCTTCCTGAAGGATCAGGTCGAACTTCTCGCTCTCCGCGATCTGCTGGATGACCTTGTTGGCCCGCTCCAGCACCGCGGCGAGTTCCTCGTTCTTGCGCAGGTTCAGATCCTCGCGCAATTCGCGCTGCATGCGCTGCAGGTCGCGGTTCATGCGCGCGAGATCCTGTTCCTTGTCGCGCCGCTCCGATTCGCTCATGGTCACACCGTCCTTCTCCAGGCTGGTCTGCAGGTCGCGCGCCTGCTTGGCGAGCTTCTGTAGTTCCTGGTCGCGTGTAGCGAATTCCTTTTCTATCTTTTTCTGTGCCTTCACGGCTGGCGCAGCTTCCTTGAACAGCCTTTCGAGCTTGACGAAGCCGACCTTGAGTTCCGCGGCGGGAACGAGGTTCGAACTCGCCATCAGCGCCGCGGCGGCAAGCACAAGCGAGATTTTATTCAACGTCGGTTCTCCCTTTCGTCTGATCCGCACAATCCTAGAATACGGTGCCCAGCGTGAACTGGATGCTCTGCAGCCGGTCGCCCGGTTTCGCGCTCAGCGCCTTGGCGAAACTTATTTTCATTGGACCCACGGGCGAATACCAGTTGAATCCAAGCCCGGTCGAGTAGCGCATTTCGCTGAAATCGTATTTCTCCCCGACCGTGCCCGCATCCACGAACCAGCTCAGCCGCACCGATTTGTCCTTCTGCAACCCAGGGAAGGGGAACAGGATTTCGGCGCTGCCCAGCAGTAAGTGGCTGCCGCCGAGAGAATCGCCATTCGTGTCCTTCGGCCCCACGGACGCAGTTGCGTACCCTCGCAAGGAATTCACGCCACCCAGGTAAAACACTTTGAAAAACGGCAGCGGCTTCTGGTCGTATCCGCCCGCGTAACCCACCTGCGCATTCGTATAAAACACCAGGTCCCGCGACAGGGGATGATACCACTGATGCTGGTAGCTGGCCCTGTAGTAAGTCAGGTCGGCGCCCGGCAGCCCGATTTCCGCCGTGACGCGCTGGAGCGTGCCGCTGGTGGTATAGATCACGCTGTCGCGCTTGTCCCTGGCCCAACCCACAGTGCCCAGATAGCTATCGGCTTCCGAGCCGAACTGATCGACGAAGTCTTTGTAACGTTGCGGCGTGTTGGCCAGTATCCCGATCGAGGTGCGCTCAAACGCCAGGCCATAGTTGATCGTGTCGTATTCCGTGATCGGCACGCCGAATCGCACGCCGGTCCCGAGCGTCGACGTGTTGTAGCTGCCCACGGTGGACAGGTTCGATGCATTGACCTTGCGTTGGTAGATGTCGAACCCGCGGCTCACACCGTCGTCGGTGTAGTACGGATTGGTGTAGGACAGCGAATACACCTGGTTGATGCTGCCGGTGCTGACCTGGAACGACAACGCGTTGCCGGTTCCGAAAATATTGCTCTGGGACACACCGGCCGAAAGAATGACCTTCTCGGCGGTGGAATAGCCGATCCCGGCGGTGAGGTTGCCGGTCGCGCGCTCGGTCAATTTGACCTCGACATCGACCTGGTCGGTGGTGCCCTGGACTGCCGGCGTATCGACCTGGACTTCGGAAAAATAGCCCAGCTTGTCCACGCGCTGTTTCGAGCGGTTGAGCTTTTCCGTGTTGTACCAGCCGCCTTCCAGTTGGCGCATCTCTCGTCTGATGACCTCGTCGCGCGTATTGGTGTTGCCGACGATGCCGATGCGGCGCACATAGACGCGGCGGCCGGGATCGACATACAGCGTAAACGTGACTTCGTCCTTCTCGCGATTGATTTCGGGCACGGGGTTGATGCTGGCGAATGCGTACCCCTCGTTGCCGAGCCGGTCCTGGATCAGCTTGGTCGATTCGGTCAGGCGCTCGCGCGAGAACACGTCGCCCGGCTTGAGCTTGATGAGTTTGACCAGTTCGGCTTCCGGCACGATCAGGTCGCCGGCCAGTTTGATGTCGGCGACTTTGTACTTTTTGCCCTCGGTCAGGTTGACCGTGATGAAAATGTCCTTCTTGTCCGGCGTGATCGATACCTGCGTGGAATCGATGGTGAATTCGAGATAACCCTGGTTCAGGTAGAAAGAACGCAGGTTTTCCAGGTCAGCCTGCAGCTTCGGCTTGGAATACTGGTCGTTCTTGCTGTACCAGGTCAGTAAGCCCGGCGTGCGCAGCACGAACTCGCTGGTCAGGTCCTTATCCTTGAACACCTTGTTGCCGACAACATTGATACCGCGGATTTTCGCCACCTCGCCTTCCGAGATGTCGAAATTGAGTGCTACGCGGTTGCGCTCAAGTGGCGTGACTGTCGTGGTGATCTGCACACCGTATTTGCCACGGCTGATGTACTGGTTCTTCAACTCCCGCTCGGCACGCTCGAGCAGCGCGCGGTCGAAGATGCGCGATTCGGCCAGCCCGACCTGCTTCAGGCCTTCCTTGAGCTGCTTGGCGTCGAATTCCTTGGAGCCGGTGATTTCGACCTGCGCGATCGCGGGCCTTTCCTCGATCATGACCACGAGGACGTTGCCGTCGGCCTCCAGCCTCACATCCTTGAAGAAGCCGGTGGCGTACAGCGCTTTCACTGCGGCAGTGACGCGGTCCTCATTGACGGTGTCGCCGATCTTGATCGGCAGATAGGAGAACACCGTGCCGGCTTCAGTGCGCTGAATGCCCTCGACGCGGATGTCTTTGACCTGGAAGGGTTCGAAAGCTTGGGCGGATAGGCTGGCGAGGCTCGATAAGACCAGGAACAGAAAACGCTTCTTCATCCGCTTGTCAGCCGCCGAAAAGGCGGTTTATGTCGTTATAGAGCGCGAACGCCATCAAGCTGAACAGCAGAACCATGCCGACTTGCTGGCCCACCTCCATTACCCGATCGGATACCGGGCTGCCTTTGACGATTTCGGCGACATAATACATGAGGTGTCCGCCATCCAATAACGGGACGGGCATCAGGTTGAGCACGCCGAGGCTGATGCTGATCAGCGCCAGGAAGCTCACATAGGCAAGCCACCCCATCTGGGCGGACTGCCCGGCATAGTCGGCAATGGTGATCGGACCGCTCAGGTTTTTAAGCGATACCTCGCCGACGATCATCTTGCCGAGCATCTTGAGCGTGAAGACGGATACCTCCCACGTACGCTGGACGCCCTTCGCCACGGATTCGAACGGCCCATAGCGCACTTCGGTAATCAGGCGCTTCATGGCGACTTCGTCGATTTTCGGCGCGGCACCGATACGTCCGAGTGTCTTGCCGCCCTCCTGCTTGGACTCGGGCGTCACGGCGAGCTGGTGTACCGCGCCCCCGCGCAGAATCTTGAACTGCAGCGCGCGTCCCGGCGCGGCGGAAATCGACGCAACGAGATTCTCCCAGCCGGCAATCGCGTGGCCGTCAACTTCAAAAACTTCGTCGCCTTCCTTGAGGCCATTGCGCTCGCCCGCTCCCCCCGCGATGAGGCGCCCGATGACCGGCTTGAGCAACGGCTGATAACGCGTCAAACCGATGGCCTGCATCAGGTCCACGTCGATCTTGTCGGCACCGATCGACGACAGGTCGAGCCGGCGGAATTGAATGTCGCCGCGTTCAGCGTGCATTTCCAGTTCAACCGTGTCCTTGCGCAGCGAATGTTCCAGCAATACCCATCTGAGGTCCTGCCACGTGGGCACCTCCGCGCCGTCGACGCGCGCGATCAATTCGCCCGATGCGAGCTGGGCCTGTGCCGCGGGCGAACCCGGCACCGGGACGCCGACGATCGGGCGGATGCCCGGCACACCGTGGATGAACAACACCCAGTAAAGCAGAATGGCGAGCAAGAAATTGGCAACCGGACCGGCTAGCACGATCGCGAAGCGCTTGACCACGGTCTGCGTGTTGAAGGCGCGATGGCGTTCTTCCCGCGCCACCGGTCCTTCGCGTTCGTCGAGCATCTTGACGTAACCGCCCAGCGGGAAGGCCGAAATCGCCCACTCCGTCTGGTCGGCGCCGAACTTGCGGCGCCACAACGGCATGCCGAAACCCACCGAGAAGCGCAGCACCTTCACGCCGCACAGACGCGCAACCAAGTAATGGCCCAGTTCGTGGAATACGATCAGCAAACCGAGCGCGACGACGAATGCAACCAGGGTCGAGATTATGGACATGATTATCGGGATACCCCCACGGCGCCCAGCTGTTGTTCGGCCTCGGCCCGCGCTTGCGCGTCGGCCGCCAGTACATCTTCGAGGGTGCGCACGCGGCTGGGCGTGATGCGCGCGAGCACCTCTTCCACAAAACCCGCGATCCGGGAAAACGCCAATGCGCCGGCCAGAAAATTCGCCACGGCGATTTCATTTGCCGCGTTCAGCACGATGGGTGCGTTGCCACCCGCTTCGAGCGCCCGGTAAGCGAGCCGCAGGCATGGGAATCGATCGAGGTCCGGTCGCTCGAATTGCAGGGTTCCAATGGCGCACAAGTCCAGCGATTGCACGCCCGGATCGATGCGCTCCGGATAAGCCAGGGCATGCGCAATGGGCGTGCGCATGTCGGGATTGCCAAGTTGCGCCAGCACAGAACCGTCGACGTATTCCACCAGCGAATGCACGATGCTTTGCGGGTGTATGACCACCTCGATCTGGGCGGGGTTCGCCTTGAACAGGAAACTCGCCTCGATGACTTCCAGTCCCTTATTCATCAGCGTCGCCGAATCGACCGAGATCTTGCGTCCCATGTTCCACTTCGGGTGGGCGCAGGCCTGGTCCGGCGTAACGCCGTCCAGCAGTTTGCGCTCGGTGCGCAGAAAGGGGCCGCCCGATGCGGTCAACCACAATTTCCTGACGCCGGCCCGCGGCAGACTGCCATCGAAGTCGCGCGGCAGCGCCTGGAAAATCGCGTTGTGCTCGCTGTCGATCGGCAGGAGCATCGCCCCGCTGGCCGCCACCGCATCCATCAGCAGGCCGCCGGCCATGACCAGTGCCTCCTTGTTCGCGAGCAGCAACTGCTTGCCGGCGTGCGCGGCGGCGAGTGTCGAGCGCAGGCCCGCCGAACCGACGATCGCCGCCATGACCGCGTCGACTTCCGGGGCCGCGGCGATCTGCTCCAGGCCGGCCGCGCCGGACAATACTTCGCAATCCAAACCGGATTCGCGTACTTTCTTCTGCAGCCGTCCGGCCGCCGCTGCATCCGCCATCGCGGCATAGCGCGGCCGATAGCGCAGGCATTGATCGAACAAACGATCGACTTGCCGATCCGCCGACAGAGCCACAACTGCGAAGCGATCGGGATGGCGATCCACCACCGCGAGCGTATTGGCGCCGATGCTGCCGGTCGAACCGAGGATCGCGAGGCGCTTCATGCTCACCGGAGCGCGGGCAGGAAATACAGCGCCGCGAACGGCAACGCCGCCGTCAGGCTGTCGACGCGATCGAGCACGCCGCCGTGGCCCGGGAGCAGGTTACCGCTGTCCTTGGCACCGGCGCCGCGCTTGATCCACGATTCGAACAGGTCGCCGACAATGCCGAGTACGGTCAAGGCAAGGAAGAAAAACAGCATCCCCGTTCGGTCATAAAAACTGGCGGAGGGTTGCAGCACGAAGCTCGCAAGCAGGGCGTAGATCACCACGGCCGCGAACGCCCCGGCGACGCCTTCCCAGGTCTTGCCGGGGCTGATTTGCGGCGCGAGCTTGCGGCGGCCAAAGCGGCGGCCCGCGAAGTAAGCGGCGATGTCGGCGATCCATACCGCGAACAGCGCGGCAAGCAGAAAACGCGGGGCGTTCTGCAACGATACGATCGCAAGCCATGCAGGCACCAGTACGATCCAGCCCGCCACACCGAGCAGCAGGGGTTGCGTCGCACGCCATCCGCGGAACAGCCAGAGCGGCGCCGCGATGGCCCAGAACAGCAACGCCACCACGTAGAGCAGCACGGTAACGCTGGCGGTGATAGCCGCGAACGAGGGCGTGGAATAAGTAAGGCCGATGAAGCCGAGGCACGTCGCGGTCACTGCCACAGCGAAAAGTGTGCAGCCGCCGCGCCGGTAACCGGCGAGCCTGCCCCATTCCATGGAACCTAGCGCCGCCGCCACGGACATCAGCAGCGCCCAGGCCATGTTCGGCAGCATGAACATGGCAGCGAGCAGCAGCGGCACCAGCACGAGGGCGGTCACAATCCGCTGTTTGAGACCGGACCGGGCAGCGGCCCCCGCCGCTTTCGGGCTAGCGGGAATCCCCATCGGACTTGAGCAGCGGATCGGCCGGCGCCGGTTCGCCGACGAGTTGCTCGCTGGTTCGACCGAAGCGGCGTTCCCGGTTGCGATACGAATCGATGGCCCGGTTCAGCGATTGCGCATTGAAATCGGGCCAGAGTTCGTCGGTAAAGTAAAATTCCGTATAGGCGAGTTGCCAGAGCAGGAAATTGCTGATGCGTTGCTCTCCGCCGGTGCGGATGAACAGATCCGGCTCGGGCGCGTAACTCATCGAGAGGTAAGGCGCGAGATGCGCTTCGCGGTAGCCCCCGGGTGGCTGGGTCAGGTCCCCCGCCATGCGGTTGACCGCCTGCAGGATGTCCCAGCGTCCGCCGTAATTCGCGGCGATGGTCAAGGTGAGTCGGTCGTTGGCCGCGGTGAGCGCCTCGGCTTCCGCAATCATGCGATTCAGTCTCGGATCGAAACTGGACAGGTCGCCGACGACTTTCAGGCGTATTTCGTTCTCGTGCAGCTTGGCGACTTCCTGTTCGAGCGCGATGACGAACAGTTCCATCAGAAAGGAAACCTCATCCTTCGGACGCCGCCAGTTTTCGCTGCTGAAGGCGAACAGGGTCAGGTACTGCACGCCCTGCGTCACGCACGCCTTCGTCACTGCGCGCACAGCTTCCAGTCCGCGTTTATGTCCTGCCACGCGCGGCAGGAAGCGGCTTTTTGCCCAGCGCCCGTTGCCGTCCATGATGATGGCGACGAGGCGCGGAACTGCGCCGACCGGGGGGACCGTGATGGTAGAGCTGTTGAACACGCGCGAGGTCAGACAGCCATCAGATCGACTTCCTTGGCTGCAAGAGCCTTGTCGATCTCGGCGATAAAGCGATCGGTGAGCTTTTGGATGTCATCCTGCGCGCGGCGGTCGTCGTCTTCCGAGATCGCTTTGCTCTTGAGCAGTTCCTTCAATCCGGTATTGGCATCACGCCGGATGTTGCGCACGGCGACCCTCGCATTTTCCGCTTCGCCTCGCACGACTTTCGTCAGGTCGCGGCGGCGTTCCTCGGTCAAGGCCGGCATCGGCACACGGATCACCTCGCCCATCGAGGAAGGATTGAGTCCCAGTCCGGCATCGCGGATTGCCTTCTCGATGGCCGGCACCAATTTCTTTTCCCACGGCGTCACGCTGATGGTGCGGGCATCCAGCAGGGACAGGTTCGCGACCTGGCCGAGCGGCGTGGCGTTGCCGTAGTAATCAACGTGGACGTGATCGAGGATGCCGGTGTGCGCGCGGCCGGTGCGAACCTTGCCCAGGTCGGC
This sequence comes from Betaproteobacteria bacterium, assembly GCA_025351455.1. GTDB lineage: Bacteria > Pseudomonadota > Gammaproteobacteria > Burkholderiales > JACQAP01 > JACQAP01. Next base: position 19,980 of record JANXVW010000150.1, read on the forward strand.
CTTCAGCGTCTCCATCGTCTTTTGCATCTTCTGCTCGGCCGACTTCTTTACCTCTGCAACGGTCATGTCGTCTTCCTCCTTGCGGCTGCTTCAGGCGTAGACCAGCGTGCCTTCATCCTCGCCCAGCACCACCCTCGTCAACGCTCCCGCCTTGAATATGCTGAACACGCAGATTGGCAGCCTCTGGTCGCGGCACAGGGTCAGCGCGGTGGCGTCCATCACCTTGAGCTTCTTTACGATCGCTTCGTCGAAACTGATGCGCTGGTAGCGCATCGCGTCCGGATGCGTCTTCGGGTCATCGGTGTAGACGCCGTCCACCTTGGTCGCCTTCAGCACGATGTCCACGTTCATTTCCATTCCGCGCAATGCCGCCGCGGTATCGGTGGTGAAGAAGGGATTGCCGGTGCCGGCAGCGAAAATAACCACCCGGCCCTCCTCGAGATAACGCATTGCCTTGCCACGGATGTAGGGCTCCGCGACCTGCTCGATGTTGAGCGCCGACAGGACGCGGCTCTTGAGTCCCTGCCGCCGCATCGCATCCTGCAGGGCGAGGGCATTCATCACCGTGGCGAGCATGCCCATGTAGTCCGCGGTCGCGCGGTCCATTCCCGCCGCAGCCGGGGCCACGCCGCGAAAGATGTTGCCGCCGCCAATGACGACGCCGACTTCGACGCCAAGGTTAAGCACTTCCTTGACCTCGGCGGTGATGCGATCGATCGTTTCGCGGTTGATGCCGTAAGCATCGTCCCCCATCAGGGCTTCCCCCGACAGCTTGAGCAGGACGCGCTTGTAAGCTGGCTTCATCCGCGGCCGATTCGTTCAGCGCGCCTGGGCGGCCTGCGCGGCCACTTCCGCGGCGAAATCGGTCGATTTCTTCTCGATGCCTTCACCGACGATGAACAGCGTGAAAGCATTGACCTTCGCGCCCTTCGCTGCGAGCAGCTTTTCAACTGTCAGCTTGTCGTCCTTGACGAAAGGCTGGCCGAGCAGCGTGACTTCGGACAGATACTTCTGCACGCTGCCTTCGACGATCTTGTCGATGAGGTTGGCCGGCTTGCCGGATTCCAGCGCGCGCGCCCTGGCGATCTCGCGTTCACGCGCGATCAGGTCTGGGGACACCTGGTCCCTCGAAACCGAAATCGGCTTGGTCGCCGCGATATGCATCGACAAATCCTTGCCGAGCACGTCGTCGCCGCCCTCCAAGTCCAGCATGACGCCGATCCGGGTGCCGTGCAGGTAGTGCGCGAGCTTGCCCCTGGCCTTGTGAACCGCGATGCGGCGCACGCTCATGTTTTCGCCGAGCTTCATGACCAGCGCCTGGCGCGTCGCCTCGACGGTCTGGCCAGGAGTCAGTTCCGCCTTGCCCAGCACCTCTACATCAGTGATGCCCTTGGACGCCGCGAGTTCAGCAACCGATTTCATGAAGCCCGCGAAAGTCGCATCCTTGGCGACGAAGTCGGTTTCGCAATTGACTTCGACCAGCGCGCCCAGCTTGCCGTCGCCGGAAACGTAAATGCCGACTGCGCCTTCCGCAGCAATGCGGCCTGCCATCTTGCCCGCCTTTGCGCCGCTCTTGATGCGCAGCAAGTCTTCGGCTTTCTTCATGTCGCCGCCGGCTTCTTCGAGCGCCTTCTTGCATTCCATCATGCCGAGCCCGGTGCGCTCGCGCAATTCTTTGACCATGCCTGCGGTAATGTCCGCCATTCTCGCCTGCTCCTTGAAGTCCTGTCCGCCCTGGCAATCGCCGGCGGCCGTCTTGATGTGCGTTAAAAATCCAGTTGCAAAAAAAGGGGCGTGCGCCCCTTTTTCCAAGGCGACTGCGCCGATCAGGCTGTTGCCTGTTCTTCCGAGCTGTCGACTTCCACGAATTCGTCGCTGACGATTTCCTTGATGGTCTGGCTGCGTCCGTCGAGGATGGCATCGGCAATGCCGCGCGCGTACAGGCGCACCGCACGACTGGCATCGTCGTTGCCCGGAATGATGTAGTCCACGCCATCGGGTGAGTGGTTGGTATCCACCACGCCGACCACGGGGATGCCGAGCTTGTTGGCTTCGGTGATCGCGCCCTTCTGGTAGCCGACGTCGATGACGAACAGCGCGTCGGGCAGGCCGTTCATTTCCTTGATGCCGCCCAGGCTGCGATCGAGCTTCACCATCTCGCGCTGGAATGTCAGTTGCTCTTTCTTCGACAGCTTCTCGAGCGAGCCGTCCTGCACCATCACTTCCATGTCGCGCAGGCGCTTGATGGAAATCTTGACGGTCTTGAAGTTGGTCAGCATGCCGCCGAGCCAGCGATGGTCGACGAACGGCGTGCCCGCGCGCATGGCTTCCTCACGCACGATTTCACGTGCCTGGCGCTTGGTGCCTACGAATAGAATGCTGCCCTTGTTCGAGGAAAGCTGGCGGACGAATTTCACCGCTTCCTGATACATGACCAGGCTCTTCTCGAGATTGATGATGTGGATCTTGTTGCGATGGCCGAAGATGAAAGGTGCCATCTTCGGATTCCAGTAACGGGTTTGGTGTCCGAAATGCACACCCGCTTCGAGCATTTGACGCATGGTGACTGACATGAACTTCTCCTGTAAGGGTTAAGCCTCCGCCTGCCGGACCCCGTGTGGGCACCCATACTTGGCTGGCGTGTGTATTACCCCGATCCGAATTGACCGCGGTTAACTCGAAATTATATCAGCGCACGCCTGATCGTCTCAACCATTTTGATGCAGGGTCAAAGGCTTAACCGGTGGGCGACGCGTAGCGCTGGCGACGTGCCTCATACAGGCAGATGCCGGCCGCCACGGAAACATTCAGGCTTTCCACCTGTCCGAGCATGGGGATGAAAATCAGCTCGTCGCAGGTTTCGCGCGTCAGCCGGCGCAATCCCTCGTCTTCGGACCCGAGGACCAGCGCCAGCGCCCCGGACAACTTGGCATCGAACAGGCTTCGGCCCTCCCCGCCAGCCGTGCCGACGACCCAAATCCCCTTATCTTTCAGTTCCCTCAGCGTTCGGGCGAGGTTGGTAACAGGAATGAAAGGCACGCTTTCCGCGGCGCCCGAGGCAACCTTGTGAACAGTGGAAGTCAGGCCAGTGGCGCGGTCCTTTGGCGCGACGATGGCATGGACGCCCATGGCGTCGGCCACGCGCAGGCAGGCGCCCAGATTGTGTGGGTCCTGCACCCCATCGAGTATCAGCAGAAATGCGGGCTCGGAAAGATCGTCGAGCACTTCGTTCAGCGAACCGGCGAGTTCCACCTCCTCCACAAAAGCCACCACGCCCTGGTGTCGCCCGCCTTTGGCGAATCCCTCCAGCCGGTCGGCATCGGTTTCATGCAAGCGCACACCCGCCGCCTTGGCCAGGTCCGCCACGCGCCGCGCGCGCGGGTCGCTGCGACCCGCGTCCAAGAACACTTCGAATACCGATCCCGGTCGCCGCTTCAACGCGGCAGTTACTGCATGCAAGCCATAAACGACCCGCCTGCCGCTCATCGCGGGTCTTTCGCCGCCTCGTCGAGCACGAAATCGATCTTGGCAGTTTCAAGGTCGACCCTGACAAGTTTGACTGGAATGCGGTCGCCAAGACGGAAGCGCTTGCCGGTGCGTTCTCCCAGCAACTGATGCTTGGCCGCATCGAAGTGGAAGTAGTCGGCGCCCAGTTCGGAGATGTGCACCAGGCCTTCCACATAGACTTCGTGCAGCGCGACGAATACACCGAAGCTGGTTACGCCGCTGACGGTCGCGGTAAAGCGCTCGCCGATGCGATCCTGCATGTAGTAACACTTGAGCCAGGCCTCGACGTCGCGGGTGGCTTCATCGGCGCGGCGCTCGGTTTCGGAGCAATGCACCCCGAGTTCCTGCCAGTTGCCGGGCTCATAGCGCGTCCCCGCGAGGGCTGCTTTGATGGAGCGATGGATGAGCAAATCCGGGTAGCGCCGGATCGGCGATGTAAAGTGGGTATAGGCCTCGTAAGCCAGTCCAAAATGGCCGACGTTTTCGGGGCTGTATACCGCCTGCCGCAAAGAGCGCAGCATCACCGTCTGCAGCAATTGCACATCCGGGCGTGGCTTGATTTTCTCCAGCAGGCGCGCATAGTCCTTGGCCTGGGGATTGTCGCCACCAGTCAGTTGCAGGCCGAATTCACGCAGGAACTCGCGCAAGGCCGCGAGCTTCTCCGGCGTCGGCCCTTCGTGCACACGATAAAGCGCGGGATGTTCGCGGCTTGACAGAAAATCCGATGCGCAGACGTTGGCGGCGAGCATGCATTCCTCGATCAGCCGGTGGGCGTCGTTGCGCTGCGTGGGAACGATGCGCTCGATTTTTCCCTCATCGTCGAAAAACATCTGCGTTTCGACCGTCTCGAAATCGATCGCGCCGCGTACTGCGCGCGCCTTGACGAGGCCTTGATAGAGCGCATGGAGCGCCTGTAGATGCGGCACCAGTTCCTTGAGTTCGCGCGCGGTCTCGCCTTGCGGATCCTCGATGACCTGTGCGACCCGGGTATACGTGAGCCGGGCGCGCGAATGCATCACCGCCGGGTAGAAACGGTAGACCGCAATGTCGCCGCGCGCCGAGATATCCATCTCGCACACCACGCACAGGCGGTCGACTTTTGGCATAAGCGAGCACAGGCCGTTCGACAGCACTTCCGGCAGCATCGGAATCACGCGGCGCGGGAAATACACAGAATTGCCCCGCTCACGCGCCTCCAGATCGATAACATCACCGTGCTGGACATAGTGGCTTACGTCGGCGATGGCCACCCAGAGCTTGAATCCCTTGCCGCGTCGCTCGCAGTACACCGCGTCGTCGAAGTCCTTTGCGGTTTCGCCGTCGATCGTCACCAGCGGCAGATTGCGCAGGTCTTCGCGACCCTTGAGATCCTTGTCGATCACCCCGGGCGGAAACTTTGTCGCGGCTTTTTCAACTTCGGCGGAAAATTCATGGGGCAGGTCGTGCTTTCTCAGCGCGATCTCGATTTCCATTCCGGGATCGGCGTAGTTGCCCAGCACTTCGACGATGCGTCCGACCGGTTGCGAGTGGCGCTGCGGCTGCTCGATTATTTCGACGATCACGACCTGGCCGGGCTTGGCGCCGCCGTTGGCTCCGGCCGGGATCAGGATGTCCTGGCTGATGCGGCGGTCTTCGGGCGCTACAACGCCGATGCCATGCTCATTCAGGAAACGGCCGACCACCTTCACGTTGGCGCGCTCGATGACTTCGACGATATGCCCCTCGCGCCGGCCGCGCGCATTGATGCCGCCCTCGCGGGCGACCACGCGGTCGCCGTGCAACACCTTGGACATTTCGCCCGGATGCAGGAACAGGTCTTCGCCTTCGCCGTCTCGCACCAGGAAGCCGAAGCCGTCGGGATGGCCCTGCACCCTGCCCTTGATCAGGTCGAGCTTGTCGACCACGCAGATCGCATTCTTGCGATTGCGCATGATCTGGCCGTCGCGTTCCATCGCGCCAAGGCGGCGCTCGAAGGTTTCGGTTTCGTGCGTTGCGATGGAGAGCAGTTGCACCAGCTCGTCCGCCGAAACCGGCACGCCCTGCTCCAGCAGGACGTCGAGGATGTGTTCGCGGCTGGGCAGCGGATGTTCGTAACGCGAACGCTCGCGTTCGAGAAAGGGATCACGCCCGCGGATATCCGCAGTGCGACCGCGCGCAGCGGTCTTGCCGCCTGCGGTTTTGGAAGTTTTCTTGGTGGTTTTCATTCAGGCAATCGGTTGGAATCAAGCTCCGCTTCGTTGACAAAGCAGCGCTTTTTCATTACATTTTGCGCCCTTCCGTGCCGAGATGGCGGAATTGGTAGACGCACCAGGTTCAGGTCCTGGCGGTGGCAACACTGTGGAGGTTCGAGTCCTCTTCTCGGCACCATGTCGGAAATCCAGAACGTCCCAGTAAGTCCATATCCTACCCTATCTTCATAGGGAAAACCGCAAGCACAGGGCTTCAAACCGACCCAGAACATCCTTTGACATCCCACTGCATCGGGGGTATTTTTGGGGGTATCGAAGCTGGTGATTGGGGGTACCGTCCGGCGGCAGCGGGGGTACCTCCATCTGGTGGGGGTATCTGGGATGCTACTTTCAGACGTGCAGATTCGCAATGCAAAGCCCTCCTCTAAACCGTACAAATTAGCCGACGGTGGAGGATTGTATGTGCTGGTGAAACCCGACGGCGCCAAGTATTGGCGCTTGAAATATCGCTTCGCCGGCAAAGAAAAGTTGCTGGCCCTTGGCGTGTATCCGCTAGTACGCGCGCCGGCTGCCCGTACGGCGCGAGATGAAGCCAAGCGCAGACTTGCCGATGGACACGATCCTTCGCACGCGCGCAGAGAGGACAAGCTAGCGGCGCAAATCTCCGCTGCAAATACGTTCGAAATCGTCGCGCGTGAATGGGTTGAACAGCAACGTAACCGCTGGACTCCCAACCATGCGGGCCGGGTCCTCGATTCGCTCGTGGCAGACGCATTCCCGGAAATTGGCTTTCGCTCGATCGCTGAAATTACCGCGCCCGAACTGCTGGCAGCGCTCCGCAAAATCGAAGCGCGCGGTGCGCTTGAAGTGGCATCGCGCGTAAATCAACGCTTCGGCGCCATATTCCGCTACGCCGTTGCAACCGGTCGCTGCGAGCGCAATCCAGTGGCCGACCTCCGAGGCGCATTGAAAGCCCCGAAGCGCGAGCATAGGGCGGCCCTCTCAGCGGCAGATCTGCCGGATTATCTACAGAAGCTCGAAACCTACGACGGGCAGTTGCAAACGAAGCTAGCATTAAAGCTACTGGCATTGACGTTCGTTCGCACGGGCGAGTTGCGCGGGGCGAAATGGTCGGAGTTTGATCTTGATATTGGCGAATGGCGTATTCCTGCTGAGCGGATGAAGATGCGTGCGCCGCACATTGTACCGCTTTCGCGGCAAGCCCTCGGGGTGTTGGAGCAGTTGAAGCCGATCACTGTTGACCAGGAATATCTATTCCCGAATCAGCACAATCCGACCGCCTGTATGAGCGAAAACACAATGCTCTATGCGCTATACCGCATGGGCTATCATTCGCGCGCGACCGGGCATGGGTTTCGCGCCACCGCGTCAACGATTCTAAATGAGCAGGGATGGAGGGCGGACGCAATCGAACGTCAATTGGCTCATGCCGAGAAAAATAAGGTCCGCGCCGCGTACCATCGCTCGGAATACTTAGCTGACCGGCGCAAGATGATGCAGGCATGGGCGGATTACCTCGACACACTTGCGTCGAGCGTTAAGAAAACATCAACAAAAGAATGACTGTGTAATGGGCAGTCTGGTCTAAAGTCGCACTTATCGGTACTGCGGCAGATTCCAAGGTCCGGACTCACTACAGCTCGCGGGAGCTCTCGGTTTTCGGACGTCGCCGGACTTGATCCTCAATCCACTCATCAATCTCCGACAAAAGCCATCCAGACGCGCGCATGCCGCCTAACTTAATAGGTGGAGGAAACGTCCCGACTTGAATCTTGCGGTAGATCGAGCTCTTGGCGAGGCCTACCGTGGTAACGACTTGTTTGAGCTTTAGAATTCTCGCGTTGCCGAGCCTGCCGATCGGATAGGGTATCGGCATCGTCGGATTTTCTGCCTGTGCATTAGGCGTAGTTGCGGGCTGGCTTTGTTGGTTATTTCTCATGGCTATCTCCTTTCGGTGGCTGTTTGTTTGCTACGCACCCTCTTTCGAATCCGGCTCACTCTGAATCCCTCTCGCAATCCGTCGGGGGTAACAGAAATGTTGTAGCCTTCCTGCACTCGCCACGAGCGGCGATCGTTTCACGCTGGGAGCAGCCCGGCAACGCGAGCACTTCAGGCGGCTCCGGGCGCCAGCGTTGCAGGGGAAAATCGCTCTCGTACTCCCTGCAGCGTGAGGTAATAGGGACTACGGCTCGCCCTACCAGCGCACGCGCGTGTAACGGGCATTGTCAATGTAGACGTCGATCACGCGGGGTGAGTTGTGCGCGGGAAGCACCACCAGTTGATCGTAGTACCCCACGATATGCGCTTGATAACCAGGACCGCCACGATC
>JANXVW010000176.1 GCA_025351455.1 Betaproteobacteria bacterium
TGCCACCCTGGCCTTGAAGGCCGCTGCGTGGTTGCGGCGGGGTCGTTTCATCGGTCTTGCTCCTTTTCATCCGGCTCGCGCCGTCGATTAGAGCAGAAACTTCACTTATACGGCTGTCCGATTTCTTGGGACCACCTCTAAGCGCATCCGGATGGTTCGCCACTTCGTAAATCTCCTGTCACACTGATCTGCAAGACTCGCGGAACCTCCTAAATGAAAATGCCCAAGATGCTCTATCCCGAACTGTTCAAGGCCTTCGAAGCCGTCCGCTGGACGATGGATTCAGACATTCCCTGGGCCGAATTCGATGCGGCAAAACTTTCCGACGAACAGGCGCTTACGATCAAGATGAATGCAATCACGGAATGGGCCGCGCTACCCGCTACGGAAATGTTCCTGAGGGACAATCGCGAGGACAGCGATTTTTGCGCGTTCATGTCGGTTTGGTTTTACGAAGAGCAGAAGCATTCGCTGGTGCTTATGGAATACTTGCGCCGCTTCCGTCCGGACCTGCTGCCGAGCGAACAGGAACTGCATGCGGTGCGTTTCGATTTCGATCCCGCGCCATCGCTGGAAACCCTGATGATGCATTTCTGCGGCGAGATCCGCCTCAATCACTGGTATCGCCGCGCCGCACAGTGGCACACCGAGCCGGTAATCAGAAAAATCTACGATCTGATTTCTCGCGACGAAGCGCGCCACGGCGGCGCTTATCTGCGTTACATGAAAAAGGCCATCGGGCGCAGCGGCGACGTGGCACGAACGGCCTTTGCCAAGGTCGGCCTTTTGATGGCGTCGAGCGGGCGCAACCGCCAGCCGCTGCATCCGACCAACCTGCATGTGAACAAGGCCTTGTTCCCGCATGACACCGTGCAAAGCCGCCTGCCCGATCCGTCGTGGCTAGAGCACTGGCTGGACACCCAGATCAGTTTCGACAAGGAATGGGAAGCGCGCGTCGTCAGGATGATCCTGCATAATTTGTCGAGCTTGTTCGAGTTGCCGATCCGCACGCTCCAGGATCTCTCCCGCTACCGCAAGCAATTGTCCAGGCTGGCCGCTTAGCCGGGCGGCGCGCATGGCGCTGGACGCCATGTATCATGGCGGCCAGCGCCATGAACCAGACTCCCGACTTCGAAAACAAGATCGTTCCACCCGCAGAACTCTCCGCGCGGTTGCGCACGCAGCCGCGTCCACTGGTCTTCACCAATGGCGTCTTCGACGTGCTGCATCGCGGGCATGCCACTTACCTCGCCGAATCCCGCGCGTTCGGCGCCAGCCTGATCGTCGCACTGAATTCGGATTCGTCGGTCAAACGGCTCGGCAAGGGCGCCGACCGGCCGGTCAATCCGCTTGAAGATCGCCTGGCGGTGGTGGCTGCCCTGGAGAGCGTAAGCCTGGTTACCTGGTTCGAAGAAGACACCCCCCTTTCCCTCATCCTGATTTGCCGACCGGACGTATTGGTCAAAGGAGGGGATTGGCCGGTGGACCAGATCGTGGGAGCACGCGAAGTGATGGATCGGGGCGGACGCGTGAAATCCATTCCATTCCAGTTCGAGCGCTCCACGACCGCCTTGCTGTCCCGCATACGCCGCTCCTGATCCGCATACTTTCCTGAAGGAAGCAACGATGTCAGCCAGAAAATCTTTCGTGCGCGATGTGTGGCGCCTGATCAAACCCTACTGGACATCGGAGGAGCGGCTGTCTGCGTCCTTGCTTCTGGGTGCGGTGATCGGCCTGACGCTGGCCATGGTCTACATGAGCGTGCTGTTCAACGAGTGGTACAACGTGTTTTACAACGCGCTTCAGGAAAAAAACGCGGAAATTTTCTGGGCCCAGATCCTGCGATTTTGCATGCTGGCGGCCATCTATATCGCCATGGCCGTGTATTCGTTCTATCTCAACCAGTTGCTCCAGATCCGCTGGCGCCGCTGGATGACCGAGCGCTACCTCAAGGAATGGTTGTCCGACCTTGCCTACTATCGCATGCAATTAAAGGGCAATCCTGCGGATAATCCGGATCAACGGATCGCCGAAGACCTCAAGCTGTTCGTAGATTCGACGCTTGACCTGAGCATCGGTTTCCTGGATTCGGTCGTCACGCTGGTTTCCTTCGTCGCGATCCTGTGGACGCTTTCCGGACCGCTTACCATTCCCTTCGGCACCACGCAGATTACGATTCCCGGCTACATGCTTTGGGCCGCGGTCATCTATGCATTCGTCGGCACTTGGGCCACGCACAAGATCGGCAAGCCGCTGGTCAAACTCAATTTCGTACAGCAGCGCTATGAGGCGGACTTCCGCTTCGGGCTGGTGCGTTTTCGCGAGAACGGCGAAAGCGTCGCACTCTACCAGGGCGAGCAGGCTGAAATGCAAGGGTTTCGCGGGCGTTTCTCCAACGTCGTGTCGAACTGGCTGAGCATATTGAACCGGCAGAAAATCCTCATCTCTTTCCGGGTGGGCTACAACCAGATTGCCAGCGTGTTTCCCTTCATCGTGGCCGCGCCGCGCTATTTCTCCGGTGCCATCAAGCTCGGCGACCTGATGCAGATCTCGAATACGTTCGAAAAGGTGCAGGGCGCATTGTCGTGGTTCATCGGTGCCTACACGATATTTGCATCGTGGAAGGCGACGAGCGACCGCCTTATCGGATTCCACCAGGCAATCGAGGACGCGCATCGCGAAATGCTCGAGGACGGCGGCGCCAAGTTGACCCGCGGCAGCGACGAGGAATTGTCTGTGCGCGACATCGAGTTGAATCTTCCCGACGGCCGGCCCCTGGTTGCGGCATCGAGCTTCAACGCCCGCGCCGGCGAAAGCCTGCTCATACGCGGCGCATCGGGAAGCGGCAAGAGCACGCTGTTCCGTGCGATCGCGGGGATCTGGCCTTACGGCAAGGGAAACGTGCAACTGCCCGATGCGCGCAATATCCTGTTTCTGCCGCAACGGCCCTACATTCCCATCGGTTCGCTGCGGGATGTGGTCGGATTTCCGGGGCGGGAGAAATTCTCCGACGAGCAGATCGGGCAGGCGCTTACCGACGTTGGATTGCCCAAGCTGGTCGAACAGTTGGACGATCCGCAGAACTGGTCGCTGCAGCTCTCCCCGGGCGAACAACAACGCATCGCGTTCGCCCGCGTCTTGCTCCAAAAGCCGAAATGGCTGTTCCTGGACGAAGCGACTTCGGCCCTCGATGAGGGGGCCGAGTCGGCGCTCTACAAGCTAATCCGAGACCGACTGCCGCAGTCCGCGATCATCAGCATCGGCCATCGTCCCGCATTGAAAAACCTGCATGCCCGGCAACTGGAACTGAAAGACGACGCGCAGGGCTCGCGCACGCTCGCCCCAGCATGACAACGCCGGGTCAGGGCGGGGGGCAATCCACCGCGCGCAATTCGGAGCCCTGAAATCCGGCTTTCAGATCGGCCAATTGCGCCGATTGCTCTTCAGTGGGATCGCGCACCAGGAAAGCGGCCTGGATGATCCTTTGTTCGCGCTCGCCGAGCTGCGCGGAGCGCACACCTTTTTCTCGCAACTGCGCCAGATGTCTTTTCGCCGCTTCTTCGCCGCGAAAAACACCCAGCGCAATCGCATAGCGCCAGCGTCCCGCTTCCAGGATCGGTGCGTAGTCGTACACGCCCCTCTCCCGCAATTCGCCCACTTTCCTGTCCAGCTCCGATTTGGATTTGAGCGGCGGAATATAAACCCAGTAACTCGTCGTCACGGCCACTTCCGTCCTGCGCACGCGCTCGCCGAGCGCCAGCGCGTCGAGGGCAGCCTGGGCCCTGGGTACTTCGGCGCCGCCGAAACTGCCCCACTCCATGCACAATCCCGGCGCAGGCGCAGCCGCAACCAATACAGGGGACGGGGCCGGTCGCGGTGCGACGATGCGGATCTGGTCGGCATTCATCTGTTGTCTGGCAAGTTGCGCATCCGGATTCGGCATCCGGTCGCGCACGTAGGCAAAGGCGGCCAGGCCCAGGTTAGCAGCAAGCAGAGCGAAGAACAGCCGCTTCATTGCGGCTCACGCGCCATGCGCACCAATCCCTCCAGGACCAGCTTGTCGACAATGCGCACCGGCCTGCCAATGTGCCTCGCGACAAGTTCGCCTGTCCCGCCGCTGAAGATCAGCGACGGTTCCCCATGCCCGGCGGCCTGCATCGCATCGCGCATGCGCTCGACCGCCCCGCATAACGCCTGGATGGCGCCGCTGGTGATTGCATCCCGGGTAGCGCGCGGAAAAGGAGCGAAGTCGCCGCGCTCCGCGGACAGCCGCGCGGTGTTCGCAGCCAGTGCTTCGTGCATGAGGTCGAACCCCGGAACGATAATGCCGCCGATGAATTCGCCTTTCCTGGTCAGCGCGTCGACCGTCATCGCGGTGCCGGCATTCACCACAACGCAGGCTTCGGACGAGAATCCGCGCGCGCCGATCAGCGCCGCCCAGCGATCGACGCCGAGTTGCGACGGTTCGTCGTAAAGACTGGTCACGCCGGCCTGCGTGCGCGCGCTGGCGGCCCACATTGGTGCGATCGTCCAGCGGCCGGAGAATTTCCGCAACCTCCGACCCGTTTCATCTCCCGCCACGTTGGCGATCACGATCGAGCTTGGCGGCGGCAATGTTGACCATTGGGAATCGAGCGCGTCGAAGTCGGCGTGCGGGGCCCAGCCGTCGCGCACGAACGCGCGACCGTCGTGCAAGGCCCATTTCACCCGGCTGTTGCCGGCATCCACCGCGAGGATCATCGCCTTGTTGGAAAATTTCATGTAGCGCCGCGAAGGCTCAATTCGCCGCCGTAGAATTTGCGCAGTCCCGTGCGCGTCTGCAAATGCAAGGCTCCATCCTCCCCGACACTGCTTACGCGGCCTTCAATATCAGAGCGGTCGGGCAGGCGCACGCGAACCATTTTATCCTGGTAGGCATGCAGCCGATCCCACTCTTCCCGGAACGGTGCAAAGCCTTCCGCGGAAAACTGCCGCAAGATAGCATCCAGCCCGCCCAGGATTTCCGCGAACAGAGCATTGCGGTCTGCATCGACGCCGATTTTCACCAGATCGACGACAGGCTGATCGATGCGCGACTTCACCGATTCCGGCAGCCGCAGGTTCATCCCGATTCCGATCACGGCAACCGTGGGACCCATGACGTCACCGGCAAGTTCGATGAGGATTCCGGCAAGCTTGAGGTGCCGCCACAGCAAATCGTTCGGCCATTTCAGCATCACCTCCGCGGCACCGTGCTTTCGCAATACGCGGGCAAGGGCGATGCCGACCACCAGGCTCAGTCCGCTCAGGAAGCCCGCCCCCTGGTCGAAGCGCCACAGGATCGAGAAAGTCAGCGCGCCACCCGGACTGGAATGCCAGTCGCGACCACGCCGGCCCCGCCCCTGCGTCTGCGATTCAGCCGCAAGCACGCTGCCGGAACGCGCCCCGCGGATCGCGCGATCGAGCATATCGGTATTGGTCGAACCGGTCTGGTCGACGATGTCGATTTCGAACCGCGACGCCTCCCGGCCCAGATGGCTGACAACGCGTTCTTGCGCCAGCCACTGCACCGGCGTCATCAGGCGGTAGCCCCGGCCGTGCACTTTGTGGACAGTCAACCCGAGTGCATCCACATCCGCAAGGGCATTCGATATGGACCCGCGCGTAATGCCCAGCACCCGGCCCAGCGCTTCGCCGGAATGAAATTCTCCATCCTCCAGGAGACGTAGAACTTCGAGCGTATGCGGGGTCAAAGGTTTGGTGGATTGGGTTCAGGAGTATCCGCCGCACTATACCGTAAGCCCAGGCGGGCGAGTCCCACCGTACGCCACAGCCGCGTCCGTTCCAGCGCATCAAATCCTGCAGGAGTACATCATGTTCAAGAATATTCTGATCCCGACCGATGGCTCGGCCCTGTCCCGGAAATCCGTCAAGGCGGGCGTGGCGCTGGCCAAGGCGGTCGGCGCGCGGGTGACAGGCTTCTATTCGCCGGAGCAATACGAAATCCTCGCTTACGGCGAGTATTTCCCCCCAGACCTGATGTCACGCGCGGAATGGGACAATCGCTCGAAGAAAACCGCGGTGCGTTTTCTCGCCGCAATCGAAAAGGAAGCGCTGGCCGCGGGCGTCAAGTACAGCGGACTGTACTTGGACAGCGTGGCGCCGTGGGAAGCGATCGTCGAGGCGGCGAAGAAGAAAAAGTGCGACCTGATTTTCATGGCCTCGCATGGCCGCACCGGGCTATCCGGATTGTTGCTCGGCAGCCAGGCCGGGAAAGTCATTTCGCATTCAAAGATCCCCGTGCTCGTATACAAGTAACCGCAGCGGCGGCATCAGGACGCCGTGCGCGCCTGAAATGCCGCGGCTGCGCGCTCCGGTGCGCAACGGGCGTGCAACTTGAGCCTGGCGGGCGCGCCGCCGACCGCCTCGACCAGCGTCGTACCCGCAGAGGCGATGCACAACGATTGGCCGGCCGACAGGAAATCGTCGCGCAACCTGCCTTCCTGCGTCACCCACAAAGTGCCGTCTTCACAACTGATCGTGGTGCCCGCAGCGCGGCGCAGCCGCAGTATTTGCGCTGGCCGGAGTTCAAGGACTGCATTCTGCGGGGGCGTTTTCATGGCGCCATCCTAGGCGCTCGGCGTCGACCATAACAGATTCACCCAAACGCAATTGTTTGCGTTACAGTTCGTTAAACCCTTAGCCGTTACGGTCCATTGCGGGGCGAACTGTACCTGTCGCGCCGGCCCCCTTCTTGAGTAGAGTGCGCCCATGACACAAGCCGCCGTGCTCTACGAAACCGTTGCGGATTCCATCTCGGGCATGATCTCCGCCGGCACCTTGCGCCCCGGCGAACGCGTTCCGTCCGTCCGGCGCCTGTCCACCCAGCGCAAAGTATCCGTGGCCACCGTGTTGCGCGCCTATGAAGTCCTGGAAAACCAGGGGCTGATCGAGGCACGGCCAAATGCCGGTTATTACGTGCGCCATCGCATCCCATTCGCGGACGAACCGTCGATATCGAGTCCGCCCGTCGCGCCGCGGCTGGTGGGCATCGGCGCGCTGGTGCAGGAAGTGCTCGATTCGCGCCGACCCGACGTGGTGTCCTTCGGCGCGGCCTGTCCCGGGCCCGACCACATGCCGACCGCACGGCTGCAGCGGACGATTTCGTCGATCGCGCGCCGCAAACCGCTGTCGCTGACGCAATACGTGCTGCCCCCCGGCAACGAAGACCTGCGCCGCCAGATCGCGCGAAAATCGCTGGACTTCGGCTGCAACCTCGCCGCCAAGGACATCATCGTGACGCACGGTTGCATGGAAGCGCTCAACCTGTGCGTGCGCGCGGTGGCCAGGCCCGGCGATACGATTGCGCTGGAATCGCCGACTTACTTCGGTTTGCTGCAAATCCTGGAGAGTCTGCAGATCAAGGCACTGGAAATCCCGACGCATCCGCGCGAAGGCATTTCCCTCGAAGCCCTGGAATTTGCGCTCGACCGTTCAAAAATAGCGGCGGTCATCGCAATGCCGAACGCGCAGAACCCGCTGGGCTTCACCATGTCCGACGAAAACAAGAAGCGCCTGGTGAAAATGCTCGACAAGCGCGGTGTGCCGCTGATCGAGGACGACGTCTACGGCGACCTTTACTACGGTGATCAGCGGCCGCTGCCAGCCAAGGCATTCGACCGAACCGGCAACGTGATGCTGTGCTGCTCTTTCACCAAGACGGTCGCCCCGGGGTTTCGCTTGGGCTGGGTCGCCCCGGGCCGCTGGCTTGCGCAAGTGCAGATGGCAAAGTTCATCAACTCGGTCGGCAACCCCGAACTTCTGCAACTCGTGCTGGCGGACTTTCTGGCCAGCGGCGGCTATGACCGCCAGTTGCGCAACCTGCGACGCGTATTCCGCCACCAGGTTTCCCACGTCTCCACCGCGGTCACCAACTATTTTCCCGCTGGCACGCGCATTACGCGTCCCGCCGGCGGATTCATCCTGTGGGTCGAATTGCCGGAGGGCTGCGACTCGGAAGAGTTATTCCGCCAGGCGTTGCGCAACAAGATTTCGCTCGGCCCGGGCACGCTGTTCTCGGCAACGGACCGCTATCGCAACTGCATCCGCATGGGATGCGCGGAGCCGTGGTCGCCCCGCGTCGAGCAGGCGATCGCCAAACTAGGCGAGCTGATCAAAAAACAGCTCTGATACCGCTGTCATTTTTCCGGCCGTCGCTGTCGCCGCGAAACGACACTTCTGCGCAGACTTTCCCGCGCAGAACTAGTTCCACTTGATCCTGACTAATCGCCTGAGCATACTTGTGTGCTCGCATTAATTGGACAATCAGCAAAGAGGAAATCCACATGAAGAAAATCCTGATGGCATTTGGACTTATCGCTGCGATGCTTTCGACTGCCGCAATGGCGCAGAGTACCAACGGCCTGATGTTCGGCGGCATGGCCGGCTTCACGAAGCCACACGGTTCCGACAACGATGCGGGTGTGACGATCGGCGCGCGGCTCGGCAAACAGATCCAGGGCAACTTCTCCTGGGAAGCCGACCTGAATCTGGGCATCATCGACGGCAAGATCGGCGCGAACCACGACTGGAACATCAACTCGGTGGCAGCCTATGGCGTGTATCGCACCGACGGCGATATCCACCTCAAGGCAAAGCTCGGCGTGGCTTACTGGAACGACGATTTCGATCATGATACCAGCCTGTCCGCGGGCATCGGCATCGGCTTCCGCATGGGTCGTGGAATACTCGATGTCGAATACACCCAGGTGAACGATTACGTCGACTATATAACGGTCGGGTACAGCATGCCGTTCTGAACGGGCGGCCGAACGCGGCCGACGTTCTTTGCGCAACCCACAAAAAACCCCGCACGGTTCGCACCGTGCGGGGTTTTTCTTGCGCCGGCCCTTGCGGACCGCAGAACTGCCTTTTAGCTCAGTGCGTGACCCTGCGCGTTGACATACAGCGCGTAAATCGACGTGCTGCCGCACATGAACAGCCGGTTGCGCTTGGTGCCACCGAAGCACAGGTTGGCAATGACTTCCGGCGTGTGCAGGAATGCCAGCAGCGAACCGTCCGGGTGATGCACGCGAACGCCATTGGTGTCCATGCCGCCCCAGCCCCAGCCGCACCAGACGTTGCCGTCGGTGTCGCAGCGAATGCCGTCGGTGAAGCCCGGCGCGAAGTCCGCGAACACTTTCGGGTTGGACAATGCGCCGTTACTCTTGACGTCGAACACGATGATGTTGGCGGGGTTACCCGGGCCATCGGTCGCGCCGGTATCGACCACGTAGCAGCGCTTGAAGTCCGGCGAGAAGCAAATGCCATTCGGACGGCGCATCGGGCCTTCGGCGGCGATGGTGACTTTGCCGGCAGTATCGATGCGATAGACACGGGTCGGCAGTTCGAACTCCGCCTTGTGGCCTTCGTACGGGCCCATGATGCCGTAGCCCGGATCCGTGAAGTAGATCGAGCCGTCATGGTAAGGCGCGGCGTCATTCGGGGCGTTAAGTTTCTTGCCGTCGAAGCTGTCGCAAAGAATCGTCCATGTGCCGTCGTATTCACGGCGGCGAACACGGCGGGTGTCATGTTCCATGGCGATCAGACGGCCCTGGTTGTCGCGGGCATGACCGTTCGAATAGCCGGACTCGGTCTGGTACACGCTGACGTGACCGTCGTCTTCGCTCCAGCGCAGCGTGCGATGGTTCGGAATGTCGCTCCAGATCAGGCAACCCCAGTCGCCCATCCACACCGGACCTTCGCACCACAGCGCCGCGTCGTTGCCCTGACCGTGCCAGATGCGCTGCAGCGTCGAGTTACCCTGGCGGCCGCTGAAACGCTTGTCCTTCACTTCGAATGCGGGTTCCGGATAGGTGACAGATTCGTTGCCGGTCCAGTCGCGGTCCCTGCCGAATTTATCGGTGCCGGCAAACGCAGAGCCTGCAGTGGCTGCAACCGCCGCGGATGCTGCCGCAGTAGCCAGAAAACTGCGGCGGCTCATTGCCGCCGGTTTTTCTGCGCCTGTTTTCATCGGCGCGATATTTTGTTCTCGTTCCATGTTGGAATTTCCTCCTGGTTATTGAAATTATTGCTTTCCACCCCTGGTCACTGCTTTGCCCCACTGTGGCGAATACGCGCCCGGCGAGGTCCTTATGTTGGCGGCCATGCAGGATAGTTTCGACTGGCCGCCGCCGGAATTTCCTTTACTCCGGCATCGATCGAGCGACGCAGGAACCTTAATCTTCCAGAGGGCAATTGGCAACCCGTCTCCATTCGAGACGCCCCGATGGATTAAGATGCGGAAATTGCCCTGGAGCAGAGCATGAAATTCGTCAGTCAGTTGTTGACCGCCCACTTTGAGCGTTATCCCGCAATGCAACTAGACGATGTTTACAAGCTGCTGCATCAGGCAGCGCTGGGTCCGGGCCATGCGGTGGACAATCCTGCTGCAGCGCGCAAGCGCCTGGACCAGGAAATCCAGGCATTGGGCAGCGGAACAACCGAACCCGGCACGACATCATCTCCCCGGACGGACGGCTCGGCCGCGTCCATCTGCGCACCTACCTCGAAGGCGGCGGAAATGTCGACGCATTGCATCGCGCCTTCGTGGAAACCGCCAACACTTATCCTGCCTCCGCCGACAAGCTGGCGAAATTCTGCGGGTGCCTCGGCGATCTGGCAGCGGCCGGCGGCATTCCTTTTACGCAGGAAGAAGTGGTCGCCTATTTCGAGCTAATCGCGCAAGGCGGCTATCCTGCAATCCATCATTCCGAAGCGTTCCGCAATGCCTACCAGCCAGCGTATCGCGTTGTCGCTATCGATCTGTTGCAATCAACATGACAATCGCAACTGCGCACCACGAAGACACCCCCTCTCTCCAACTCTCTCCCGCGAGGGGAGAGGGAGATTGAAAGCAATAGAGCTTTAAAACCCTCTCTCCCCTCGCGGGAGAGAGTTGGAGAGAGGGGGTGTCTCAAGGTGCGATAGTCGTTTTAGAAGATTCCGGGAGAAAATAAATGGCAGGGCTGCGTATTATTGACGTGCGGGCATACCCGACATCGTTTCCGGTTGACCCGAAAGACAGCGTCACGCTCGGCATTGGCCGCACCGTCAAGCGCGATGCCGTCATCGTCAAGGTTTCCACCGAGGATGGCGTAACGGGATGGGGCGAGGCGCATCACGGCCGCTGCCCGGGTGCAGTCGCGCACCTCGTCAACACGACAATGAAGCAACTGGTCGTCGGCCAGGACGCGAACGACATCACCGGGGTGTGGAAGAGGGTTTACGACAAGCAACTGGCCAGCCATGGCATGGGCGCCGGTGCCTGCCTCGCGCTGTCCGGCATCGACATGGCACTGTGGGATATCCGCGGCAAGGCGCTCAAGCTGCCACTTTATAAACTCCTGGGCGGGCGTTCGAAGCCGATACCGGCTTATGCCGGCGGCGTCTCGCTCGGCTATCAGGATCCCGGGGCGCTGGCAGAAGAAGCACGGCCGCATGTGCAAGCCGGCTACAAGGCGATCAAATTACGCATCGGCGACAGCGTCGCCCGCGACATCGAAAGGGTTGCCATGGTGCGCAAAACCTTCGGCGACGATCTGGTGATCCTCACCGACGCGAACACCAGCTACACCGTGGCGGATACCCGGTCGGCGATGCCTGCGCTCGATGAACTGGACGTCGGCTGGCTCGAGGAACCGTTTCCGGCGCATGACTACCTGTCCTATCGCGAAGCGGCGCGGCACGGGCGCCTGCCGCTCGCCGCGGGAGAGAACCATTACACGCGCTTCGAATTCAACCGTGTGATCGAGGACGGGGCCATTACCATCCTGCAACCGGATCTTTCCAAGACGGGCGGCATTACCGAAGCCCTGCGGATCGCCGCGCTGGCGTCGAGCTGGAAGCTGCCGATCCATCCGCACACCTCGATGACCGGACTCAACATGGCCGCGACCATTCATTTCCTCGCGGCCATCGAAAACGGCGGATACTTCGAAGCTGACATTTCAAAGAACAACCTGTTCCGCGACAGACTGGTCTCCACGCCTTACACGACGGACAGGAATGGCAACGTCCTGCCGCCTGAAGGGCACGGCATCGGCCTCGAGCTCGATGAAGGTTTCCTGCAGGCCCACCCCGTCATCGAAGGCCCGGGTTATGTTTGACAACACAGAAAACAATCAATGGGAAATAGCGTCAAGTTAGAACGTAAGAATGCAGTCGCAATCGTCACCTTGAACCGCCCGGACGTCCTCAACGCGGTCGATATGGCGATGCGCGAGACGATGATCACACTGCTCGCGGAACTCAACAAGGCCGACGACGTGCGCGCGATAGTCCTGACCGGCGAAGGCGACCGCGCGTTCTGCTCCGGCCAGGATCTCGAAGAAATTGTCCGCTACACGGTGGACCACATCGATTCATGGGTCACCCGGCAACACGCGATGTATGCCGCTGTGCGCGATCTCGACAAACCCTGCATCGTCGCATTCAACGGTGTCGCGGCCGGCGCAGGATTGCAGATCGCGCTCTGCGCCGACCTGCGCATCGGTTATCCGGAGATGAAACTCGGTCAGCCGGAGATCAAGGCGGGCCTCGCCAGCATCGTCGGCTCGTATTTGATGACCATGCATCTTGGGCTCTCGAAGAATGTCGAGCTGTCCCTGACCGGGGACATGATCTCGGGAAAGGTCGCCCACGATATCGGGATACTCAATCACCTCGTACCTCGCGACGAAGTCATGGCCAAGTCCCTGGCGCTCGCGACCGAAATGGCGAAACTCGCTCCGACCGCGCTGCGCCTCACCAAGCAGCGCTTCCGTGCGCTCACACAAGAAGGCTTCGACGCTGCTCTGGAAGCTGCCAAGGCCGCACAGAAAGAAGCGTACGCCAGCGGGGAACCGCAGGAAGCGATGCGTAAATTTCTCGAAGCGAGGACAAAGCGCTGAAATTCCTGCAATACCGCTGAAACGCGTGAACACGAAGGGACACGAAGGAAAGGCAACGGCAAGGGAATACGGTATAGGGGGAGGATGTCGGTATGCGGCTCCGGCAAACCGGAATATTTGCATCGTTATTTCTGCAAAACGGCAATATCTGTGCGGCCCAGAGTCTATTCACCTGCCATCTATTTTTCCGCTCCACCTTGTTCCTTCGTGTTTCCTTCGTGGCCCATCGTGTCCCGCGCTACGCTTTATTGTTCTGTGTCCTGAGCATTCTGCATGGTCAATGGCCGGCGGCCTTCGCGGGAGACTACCCAGGCAAGCCCATTCGCATCATCGTCCCCTACCCGCCTGGTGGGTTCAACGACACGCTGGCGCGCACGCTTGGGCAAAAGCTGGACGAACGATGGGGACAAGCAGTCATCGTGGACAACCGTCCCGGCGGCGGAACGACGATCGGCACCCATCTCGCCGCGAAATCCGCGCCTGACGGCTACACGCTGCTGATCGTATCGTTCGCTTTCGCCGTCAATCCCGCGCTGTATGCGACACTGCCCTACGACTCGAACAAGGATTTCGTACCCGTCGTCCTGGCCGCCAGCACACCGAACGTGCTCGTTGTAAATCCAGAGTTACCGGCGAAGTCCGTAAAGCAGTTGATCGCGCTTGCCAGATCGAAGCCCGGCACGCTCAATTACGCATCGGCGGGCAATGGTTCGTCGAATCATTTATCGATGGAATTGTTCAAGAGCCTGACCGGTATCGATGCCGTTCACATTCCTTACAAAGGCAGCGCGCCTGCGGTGACCGACCTGATCGGCGGACAGGTTGACGTTATGTTCGACAACGTCCCGAATGTCCTTCCCCAAGTGAAGGCGAGCAAGTTGCGCGCGCTTGCCGTGTCCACGAAGGAGCGTTCGCCCTTCATCAAGGAACTGCCGACCGTCGCAGAAGCGGGCGTGCCCGGCTTCGACGTGTCGGTCTGGTTCGGTGTCGTGGCTCCCGCCGGAACGCCTCAACCGATCATCGCGAAACTCAACGCCGAGATCAATGCCATCCTCAAGCTGCCGGAGATCAGGCAATCTTTCAATAACCAGGGCGTCGAGACGGCAGGCGGTACTCCGGCAGAGTTTGCGGCGCTCATCGCTGCACAAACGACGAAGTGGGCAAAAGTCATCAAAGATTCGGGAGTGAAAGCCGAATGAGCCGGCATAAAATGGAAACATCATGAAGAAATATCTTGTCGCGGCAACCGTCATCGCGGCTATTTACTTCGGACTAGGTCAAACCAACAGCCCACTCCCATTCGGAAGTCTTCCCGGCACTCGAACTGCGCCAACCGGGAACGTATTTAGCGCACAGCAAAGCGGCGCTCAAGTAACCGGCAAGGGGATCGTCACTAAAATTCTGCCCGATGACACTGAAGGCAGCCGGCATCAACGATTCATCTTGCGTCTTGCCGCCGGCCAAGCCGTCCTCGTCGCCCACAACATCGACATTGCTCCTCGCATCGCTTCACTAAAAGCCGGTGATACTGTCGCATTCAATGGCGTGTTCGAATGGAACGAAAAGGGCGGCGTCATTCATTGGACGCACCACGACCCAACTGGACGCCACGAAGCAGGCTGGCTTAGACACGACAGTCAAACTTTCCAGTAGCCGGAAGAATGACAAGGACTACACTTCCAAACCAATCACACGCAAAGACATCCAATGACGACATCGACACTTCCCACTTTCTACATCTCGCACGGCGGCGGGCCATGGCCTTGGGTGGAAGGCCGCATGCGCGAGACCCACAGAAATCTCGAAGCAGCGCTAAAACAACTGCCGCAGGTCGTCGGCGAAACGCCGAAAGCCGTGCTGATGATTTCGGCGCATTGGGAGGAACAGGACTTCTGCGTTCAGAGCAACCCCAGTCCCCCGATGCTCTACGACTACAACAATTTCCCTGCGCACACGTATCAGGTCCGGTACCCGGCTCCCGGCGCGCCGCAACTCGCTGAACACGTGCATGCCTTACTCCAAAGCGCGGGCATCGCCGCGCGACTCGATCCGGCGCGCGGTTTCGATCACGGCACCTTCGTCCCGATGTTCGTGACCTATCCCAATGCCGACGTTCCCATCGTGCAACTGTCCCTCAAGCGCGGCCTCGATCCACAAGACCATTTTGCTGCCGGTCGTGCGCTGGCAACACTTCGCAGCGAAGGCATCCTCATTGTCGGCAGCGGATCGAGTTATCACAACCTCAGAATGCTGGGCCCGGAATCCAAAGAGCCGTCTGCCGCATTCGACGCCTGGCTTCAGCACTCCCTGGAAGGGACGGATTTCGAAAAACGCACCGCCGCGCTGACCTCCTGGGAAGCCGCGCCATCTGCGCGCGTCGCGCACCCCCGGGAAGAACATCTGCTACCGCTGATGGTAGCCGTCGGCGCCGCCGAGCGGGACGTCGCCACTCGCTTCTATCACGAGAATACTTTTTTCGGCAGCGGCAGCGTATCGAGTTTCATGTTTTCCAAAAACCACTGAACTCCATCCTTCCTCCGCATACGCCCTATCCTCATTGCACATGCGTCAATCGATCCTGGCGCTTTCCTCCGCGCCCTCTCCTGCTTTTCCTCCGCGTCCTTGGCGTCAACGCGCCTAAACGCCGGCCCCTGGCCGGCTGGCGCCGACACTCACCACGTGTACCGAACCGCATACCGCACCACCGCCTTGCCTTCCACTGCAACGCAGACCGGAAAGTAAATCGTGCGCGTGAATAATTAGCATCAAGGTCAAGTCTCTGGCATGACGAACTACTTGAAAATTTCCCCTGAACCTCCACGAGGACGCGGAGTCTAGTGTTTGGACTGGTCCGCTTACGCCGAAAAGAATCGTCGGGTCAGCGTCAGGTTCCCCAGCGGCAAGCATGAAGAATCGACTGCGCCCCCCGCCTTAACTTATGCGAAGGTTCCAACCCATGAGATTGAATATCCGCGCCCGGTGCCTCCCAGCCCTGGCTTTTGGTTTGTTGCTTGGCGCCTGCACCGGCGTTCCCACAAAGCCCATGGCAACGCTGGCATTGTCGGAATGTGGCTGGTTGCCCCACTGCGTGAACAGCCAGTCGGGTCGCGGCGTACAGGCCATCGAGCCGATCAACGCCGACACTGAACAGTGGCAGAAACTCAAGGCTTGGATTATCAGGCAGCCGGACTGGAAGGTTACCGTGGACGACGGCGATTTCATCCAGGCCGTTGTGACAACGCCTGGCCTGAGATTTCGGGATGACGTTCAGCTCCTGCTTCTTCCCGACTCTCGATTGATTCACGTGTATTCCTCTTCGCGGCTCGGGATCAGCGATTTGGGCACCAATGCAAGACGCGTCGAAAAACTGCGCGCCCAGGTCAGAGGAACGAATTGAATCCAATCGGGAGAGCCCTATTGTCCCGGTGAAGACTGCCCATTCGAACCCGGCAAAATCAGCCGCCTTGTATTTGAGAAATGTCCCCACGCTGGCGCTATACCGGTCATGACCGTCCCGCGTTTGCCGAGGCTCCCGGCCCCGGCCGCGAATCCGTTTGGGACTACCCGCGTCCGCCACGTCTCGTCCCGGACGCAGGCGAGGTGGTGGTACGGGTGGGCGACGTGGAGATTGTCCGAACGGTTCGCGCCCTGCGCATGCTCGAGACAGCGAGCCCGCCGACGGTCTACCTTCCGTTCGCCGACGCGCGACGCGACCTGCTGGTAGAGACGCCCCAGATGGGAAGTTCGCATTGCGAATGGAAGGGAAATGCGCGCTATTGGTCCATCCTCTGCGGCAATGTGAAACTGGAAGGTATCGCCTGGTCGTACCCGTCGCCAAAGGCGCCTTACGGGGCGATCGCGGAGTGCTTCTGCGTTTACCCGGGGCGCGTCGCTTGCTTCGTTGACGGCGAACGCGTGATGGCGCAAGAGGGCGGGTTCTATGGGGGATGGGTCACGGGGGCCATTGCCGGCCCGTGGAAAGGAGGGCCGGGAACGACCGGATGGTGAACGGCAGGGCAACCAACAGGACTCCAAACTCGATGCGTGCGTTCTTCGCCTACTGCGCCGTCGCCGGTCTCCGGCCGGCCAGGTTAGCGTTCACCACGTATACCGCACCGTATACCGCACCACCGCCTCCCCATCCGCCGCAACATTCACCGGAAAGCAAACCGTCCGCGAATCCTGCTTCTCGAACGACTGACTGGCCTGCGTGATCTTCCAGTTCGTCCAGCGATAAAGATTCTCCTTCACGACCACTCGCACGGATTCGTTCTTGCGATTGCGGATCTTGACCTCGATTTCCTCGGTCATGGTATTGCGGCTCGAGTCGACCTTGAAGTCGACCTGTTTGCGTTCGCCGACGACATCGAAGGCGCTGCCGAGCTTGAGTTGGACCGTTTCGTTCTTCGGCGTGTGGTCGATGCGATCCTCGCCGATGAATTCCAGGCTGCCGTCCGCCGTGTCGAGCTTGGCGACGCGTACGCGACCGGAAGGCAACGGCACGCCCATGCCGTCTTCGGAACGATTCCTGAATGAAAGGTAGGTATCGATCTTCTTGTTGCCGGTGATGCCGTAATTGCGGTCGGTCATCGGCCCGCCGCCATACCATTGACCGGCTTGACCGTAATAGACCAGGGTCTTTTCGCAGGCCACGCCCGCCACCTTCGGGAACAATTCGATCTGCTTGGTGGAATTGTCCGGCAGAGAACTCGGCCGCCCGAGGGTATAAAGGTGATACTCGAAGAAGGATTTTTCCTCGAAACCTTTTGCTTCTTCGGCCCGGTCCATTGCCGCGCTCTTCGCCATCATTCGCCCGACGGCGGCGGGTGTTTCGGCGCGGTGCACGTCACCGGCGACGAGTTTTATTTTCGCGTCGGGATAACTGCCGCCCGACTGGTTGAGGATGCTGACCCAGGCGCCGATGTCGAGCTTGCAGGAGTTGGCGTCTTTGCCTTCTGCAAAGGTCAGGTTGTAATCCGCCCACCAGGTGATGCCGGTGGTCTGATACGCCACGCGCGTCTTGTGCGTGCCAGCCTTGCCGGTAATCACATCCCACACCAGAGTCGGACGGGTAATCAGTCCGCCCGGAAGCGAAGGCAGCTTCACACCGGCGTTGTAAGGCAGTGTGCGCACCGAGCCGTCGGCTTCCCGGATGACCATGCCGCCCTGCATCGAGAGCAGCTTGCCCTCGAGCGTCTCGATCTTGTTGCCGATCATGCGTTCGACCGCAATGTCGCGATCGATGAAGCGCATCAGCAGCTTCTCCGGGCTGACCAGGTCGAACTGAAAATTCTGCTCCATGACCCGTGTGCCGGCAGGGTCGGTCAGCGACGAAAACGACACGGTGGTCGGGTCGATCAGCCCGGCGACATCGGTAAAGCGAATCGTATTGCGTCCAGCGTTAAGTGGAATGTCGCGTTCGTGGCGCACAGTTGCATAGCCGGGCAAGTTGCCGCCCCCACCGCCGTTTCGATACTGGTCCGGCGAAATCGAGCCGGGGCTCGCAGTGCTGTAGATGGTAATGGCATGGGTGCCATCTTCCGCGGCAACGGTGCCGAAGGAAGCGGCTAAGGCGAGCAAGGCACACGGGGCGCGCAGGCGGCGGGTAAACATGGGATTCCTTTCCGGTTGGGTGGGTTGCCCTGCTGTAAACGGGCGTATTCCGGAAACGGGGTTAAACCGAAGTGAAATCCTTCGACTATGCCTTGAACCTTCACCGCAAAGACGCAAAGGGAACGCAAAGGAGAGCGAGGCGTTAGTTGAAGGGATAAATGATTGATTGCCAGTCAGGCCGTAGCAACGACTTAGCGGTGGAGGGGATCGGATTATATTTGGCCGGGATCATTCCGACTGCGGTCAATCTTCAGAAGAATATAGAACCGGCCCCGGCAATTCTTCGTTTCCGCCTTCCTTTGCGCTCCCTTTGCGCCTTCGCGCCTTTGCGGTGAGAGGTATGCCTTACCGCCTGAGAGCTTCAGTTTCCGCCCACCAAAACCCCGCGAGGCATTAAGATTGCACCTGCCTCATTTTGATTACTCCGTCAGCCAGCGTGAACAAACCAGCAACCGGCGATAAGGCGCAGCCGCATTCCGCCGCCCAAGTCACCAATTTCATCCGCAACATCATCGAAGCCGACCTCGCGCAGGGCAAGAACGCCGCGCGCACCTGGAGCGGCAAGCCCGGTCCGGCAGCGGTCCAGGCGCCCGCACCGCCCGATCCGGCAAAGATCCGCACGCGCTTTCCGCCCGAACCGAACGGCTATTTGCATTATGGGCACGCCAAATCGATCTGCCTGAACTTCGGCGCGGCGCTGCAGTACGACGGGCGCTGCCACATGCGCTTCGACGATACCAACCCGGTTACCGAGGACACGGAGTATGTCGACTCGATCCTGGATGCAGTGAAGTGGCTGGGCTTCAACTGGCGCGAGAATCTTTACTACGCGTCCGACTATTTCGACACACTCTATGATTTCGCCGAGGCCTTCATCCAGCACGACCTGGCCTATGTCGACAGCCTTTCCGCCGACGAAATGCGCGAATACCGCGGCACGCTGACCGAGGCCGGCAAGTCCAGTCCGTATCGCGACCGTTCCCGCAACGAGAACCTCGCTCTGTTTCGCCGCATGAAGGCCGGTGAATTCCCGGACGGCGCGCACGTATTGCGCCTCAAGATCGACATGTCGTCGCCGAACATCAATCTTCGCGATCCGGTGATCTACCGCATCCGCCATGCGCACCACCATCGCACCGGCGGCAAATGGTGCGTGTATCCGATGTACGACTACACGCACTGCATTTCCGACGCGCTGGAGAACATCACGCACTCGCTGTGCACGCTGGAGTTCGAAGACCACCGCCCCCTCTACGACTGGGTGCTGCAAAAGCTGGCGAGCTTCGGATTACTTGCCTATCCGCTGCCGCAACAGTACGAATTCGCGCGCCTGAACCTGTCGTACGTTGTGCTCTCCAAGCGCAAGCTGATCCAGCTCGTCGAAGAAAAGCACGTCGACGGCTGGGACGATCCGCGCATGCCCACTCTGGTCGGCGCGCGCCGTCGCGGCTTCATGCCGGAAGGTTTTCGTTTGTTTGCCGATCGCATCGGCGTGTCGAAGTCCGACTCCTGGATCGACATGAGCGTGCTGGAAGACTGCATGCGCGAAACGCTGAACGAAACCGCCCCGCGCCGCATGGCCGTGCTCGATCCGGTCAAATTGATCGTCGATAACATTCAAGCGGACGGGGAAGAAAACTGCGAAGCGCCCAACCACCCGCAGAAGCCTGAGTGGGGAAAGCGCGCGATGCCGTTCTCGCGCGAACTGTGGATCGAGCGCGAGGATTTCATGGAAATCCCCAGCAAGGGCTACTTCCGCCTGTTCCCCGGCAGCCAGGTGCGCCTGCGATTCGGTTTCGTCGTGAAGTGCACCGGCGCGGAAAAGGACGCGGCGGGCAATATCACCGCCGTCCACTGCGAGGTGATGCCCGATTCCAAATCGGGCACGCCAGGTGCGGATGCCTACAAGGTAAAGGGCAACATCCACTGGGTCTCGGCACGGCACGCGTACAAAGCCGACGTGCGCCTTTACGATCGCCTGTTCGCCGTTCCGCATCCCGGCGCGGAGCGCGATTTCCTGCTCGACATGAATCCGGACTCGAAAAAACTCGTTCACGCCTGGTGCGAACCTGCGCTGCGGGACGCAAAGCCGGAAGAGCGCTTCCAGTTCGAGCGGCACGGCTATTTTTGCGCGGACCGCAGTGATTCCAAACCCGGCGCGCCGGTGTTCAATCGCACGGTCACCTTACGCGACTCATGGGGGAAACCGTCGACCTGAATTCCTCTCCGGATAACGCAGGGGTCCAGCCGCGAGCCTGGCACCCCGGCGTCGCACTCTGGCTCTCCGCCGGGGTGCATGTCGCGGCGGTGATCGCGTTGTTCATGAAGCCGCGCGCGTGGCAATGGATTCTGGCCGCGCTGGTGCTCAATCACGTCGTTCTCGCGTTGATCGGCTTGTGGCCTAAGAGCCGTTCACTGGGCGACAACCTGTTGCGCCTGCCCGATGCCGCGGTGAACCGCAACGAGATTTCCCTTACTTTCGATGATGGGCCGGATCCCGACGTTACGCCCCAGGTGCTCGACATCCTCGATGCGCATCACGCGAAGGCCAGCTTCTTTGTGATCGGCGACAAGGCCGCGGCTCATGCGGACTTGATCCGCGAAATCGTCAGGCGCGGGCACAGCATCGAGAACCACAGTTGCAGTCATTCGAACTTCTACGGATTCTTCGCCTGGACGGCCCTTCTCAAAGACATCGGCGCGGCGCAGGAAATCATCGCCGGCATCACCGGACGCGCGCCCGCATTCTTCCGCTCCCCGATGGGAATCCGCAATCCGCTGCTTGACCCGGTAATCGCGCGCCTGGGTTTGCGCTACATCACCTGGACACGGCGCGGCTTCGACACCGTCGCCGGCGATCCTGCCGCCGTGCTGGAACGCCTCACCCGAAATCTTTCCGCGGGCGACATCCTGTTGCTGCACGATCGCCGTGTCCGCAACCGGCGCGCGTTGGTACTCGAAGTCCTGCCCGCGTTGCTGGAGAGAATCGCCGCCGCCGGCCTGAAGCCGGTGTCCCTGCCGCAGGCGATGCACTGATGCATTCCGAGTTCGACGCCCTGATCGATGCAGCCTCGCGGCCTTACCTAGCAGCGGGTCGTTATGCGTATTATTCTGCGCGCAGCAAGCTCAGGCACGACCCGGTATTTTTCTCGCTTCTGCGCACGGGGCGCATTCCCGATCAGGCGCGGGTGCTGGACCTCGGCTGCGGCCACGCCGTGCTCGCCTCGCTCATGCTGGCGGCGCAGGCCCGGTTCGAATCCGGCCAATGGCCTTCCAAATGGACTGCGCCGCCTTTGCAATTGCTTCTGCACGGCATCGAATATGAACGCAGGGCAGTACGGCGAGCCCGGCTCACGCTGGGCGATCGCGTGGACATTCGCACTGGCGATTTGCGCAATGCGCCGCTGCCGGAAGCGGACTTCGTCGTCATGATCGACGTTCTGCATTATCTGGAAACAGACATTCAGATTTCGTTGCTCGAAAGAGTCGCGCAATCGCTGCGTGGCGGCGGACAGCTCGTCCTGCGGGTGGCGGACATTTCGGCGGGCTGGCGCTTCCAGGCTGGCAAGGCCGCCGACCGTTTCGGCTCGCTGCTATCGGCGCGCGGCTTGCCAAAGCAGTATCACAGGCCGATCGACCAGTGGTTGCGCCTGCTCGACACGCTGGGTTTCGAACCGAGCGTCGAGACCCACGCAGCGGAAAAATCATTCGCCAACGTCCTCGTGTGGGCAAAGGCGCAGAGCAACGGCAAGGCTTGAGTACGCGGCGCCGACGCCGCACAATGGACTCCTCGCGTCCCAACTCTGCGCACCCTTCCACGTGGATCAAGCCCGGGTACCGACCTTCGAAATTCGCCGCCTGGAAATCTGGCGGGTAAACCGTCGCCTGCTATGGGTCTGCGCGGCAGCGATTGCGCTGATGGCCCTGGTTGCCGGCATTCTGAACATGCCGGTACAACTGTCGTGGGCAGCGGCTATCCTGACCGCCGGAATCGTCGCCGTTACCGTTGCGCGTATTGTGCGCGCCCTACATGTGCTCTATCGCTGCCCGAATTGCGGTGTACTGCCCTACCAGACGCTGAACGAATACAAATGCGGCGGGCTCGGCCCGACCCGCGCAAACTTCATGAGCCCGCGCGCCTGCCCGCACTGCGGCACGCGCATACGATAGCCCCGCCAATTACTAATCACCAATCACCGAATTTCATGGACCGCTCTACTCTCCCGCCCACCGTCACCGGACGCACCGCCTTCATGAACCTGCTCGCGCAGGAAGGCATAACCCATCTGTTCGGCAATCCCGGCACCACTGAACTCGCCATCATGGAGGCGATGTCACAGCAGTCGGCCATCGACTATGTGCTCGGCTTGCAGGAATCGGTCGTGGTCGGCATGGCGGACGGCTATGCCCGCGCCTCGAACAAGCTGGCTGCGTGCAACGTGCACGTCGCACCCGGATTGGGCAATGCAATGGGCGCGCTCTATAACGCGAAGTTCTATGGCTCCCCGGTGTTGATCACCGCTGGCCAGCAGGAACAAGGCCACGGCCTGATGGAGCCGATGCTCTACGATCCGCTGGTGCCGATCGCACAGCCGATGGTGAAATGGGCGGTCGACGTGACCCGTGTGCAGGATCTGCCGCGCATCGTGCATCGCGCCGCGAAAGTCGCGCTGACCCCGCCGACCGGACCGGTGTTCATCAGCCTGCCGGGCGACATCCTCGATGCCGAAGCACCGCTCGATCTCGGCCATCCGACGCGCGTGGATGCCGAAGTCCGTCCCTCCGATGCCGCGCTCGAACGGCTGGCCGATCGCCTGCTCTCCGCGCGCAATCCGGTCCTGATCGCCGGCCACGAACTTGCTACCCGGGATGCATTGAAGGAAGCGGCCGATCTCGCCGAGACGTTGGGCGCCGCCGTCTGGCAGCAGACCGTCCCCTATGCCGCGCACTTTTTTTCCGAGCATCCGGCTTTCGTCGGCCAGCTCACCCGGAGCCAGACGCAGGTCCGCGGCTGGCTGCAACCCTACGACCTGCTGGTATGCCTGGGCGCAGACGTGCTGCGCATGTCGGTGCACAACCCGATCGACGCACTGCCGGACGGCATGCCGATCGTGCAAATCTCGGAACGGGCCTGGGAACTGGGAAAAAATTACCCGACCGAAACAGCCATCAACGCGAACGTCAAGGAGACCCTGCGCGCGCTCAATGCGGTGCTGCGCGCGCGCATGACGGCGGTGCAGAAGGCGGCGGCGTCAGTGCGCCTGGCGGAAGTTGCCAAGAACAACTGGAGCGTGAAACGCGCCAGGGCCTGCGAGGAAGCCGTGAAACTCGAAGGCGCGCGCCCGATGGATCCCAGAGTGCTGATGATGCGTATCTCGGACGCCCTCCCGCAAAATGCCGTAGTCGTCGAGGAAGGATTGACGTCGACGTTCCCGCTGCTTAATTTTCTGCGGCTGCGCGACCACCAGGGCTTCCATGGCCTGGCCTCGGGCGGCATCGGCTTTGCCATGGGCGGAGCAGTGGGCGTGAGCATCGCCTTGCCCGACCGTCCGGTCGTCGCCATCGTCGGCGACGGCAGCGCGATGTACAGCATCCAGGCGCTGTGGACCGCAGCGCACAAGAAGCTGCCGATTACGTATGTAATCCCGAACAACCGCAGCTACCGCATCCTCAAGGAGCGGCTGATCTCTTTCCGCAAGACAGACAAGTTCGTCGGCATGGACATGGACGATCCTGCGATTGATTTCGTGGCGCTCTCACAATCGATGGGCGTTCCCGCGCGCCGCATCACCGATCCGCAGGATGTCGGACCTGCGTTGCGTGAGTCTCTTCAAAGCGGCGGGCCGAGATTGCTGGACGTGAGTGTGGCGAATGGATTTGGAGCGTGAGGCAGAATTGGGTTCTCGGGGCTGAGTGCTGAGTAGAGTTTGTTCTTGTTGATTCGCGGCCTTTACTGCTTTTTTTCTTTTTCTATATAAGGGTCCACCAGCGCAGCGCGTGAAGCGATCGTCTTCCTCGCCTCTTGCGCCACTTCCTCGAGATGCTGATGCACCAGGCTCACGCCTTGGATCGCCATCATCTTGAAATACTTGATGCCGGCCTCGCTGGCGGCAAAGCGCATGTTGTTGTCGTATTTGGTCAGGTCGTAGATCGGCGCGAAGTGGCTTTTCGCCTCATAAGTCGCGATCTGTAAGTCGCGCATCTCCTGCTCCGAGCCCGGCACGCCGTATTTCACGCGATCGGTAAAAGTGTAGGTCTGCAGCGTCAGTTCGCCGACGAACCATTCGATGACGCGGCGTTGCAGCTCGCCGCCTTCGCTGCGAAAGTGTACCGCGATCTCGTCGGCCTCTTCGCCATTGAGAATGGTCGCAACCTGTTCCGACCAGGCTTCCTGCACCCAGTAGCCGCTGGCGACCTTGCGCTGAATCAGCGCGTCCGTGCCTTGCATCAGATCGTGTTCGGCGCCCTGCCATTGCGGTGAATCCATGTTCCAGCGTTTTCTGTCCAGCCCGGCGGCCTTGCCCTTCTGCGCAAGCAGCTCGCGCGCCGCGGTCAGCGCGGCCTGCTTCACATAGACCCGGCCGATGTAGACCGGCAGAGCCACATCGTGCGCCTCGATGACCCGCAACACGGCGTCGCGCTTCAGTTCCTCTACGCTTTGATCTTCCGCAATCGCCGCGGACACAAAAAAACCCGCGACGACAACGGCGGGCCAGATCTTCCACTTCACTTCAACCTCCTCGATAGTTACGGATGCGGTGCTGAGTCCCGAACCGAAGGATACCCTCAAAGCGTTCAATCCAGACCCCACGCTCTGCAAAGTTTTACCGCTTAGGGCTTACCTGGCCAGCCTTGAAGGCGTCAAAGGGTGCCGTGCAATACGCGCAGATGTTCAGACACAAAAAGCGCGCTCGAAAAGCCCCACCGGTTTAAAGTAAGCAACAAACCGGTGGCGGTGATCGGCAGCGGCATGCGTCCGCCCCTTGCCGGTCGTCCGCCATCGATACGCTGTCGCAGAATTATCCGGGGAGGAACAAAAATGAAACTCGGGTTCATTGGCGCCGGCTTTATCGCCCGACTTCCAGTCGGTCGCCATCCGCCAGATCCGCGGCCTCGAAATCGCGGGCATCCTCAAGCGGCGCGGTGCGGAAGCGCTCGCGGGATTCTGCCGCGAGAACCGGCTCGGCGACGCGAAACTCTACGGCAGCATTGCCGAACTGGCAAAGAACGTCGACGTCATTGCCCTGTACGTGCCGAACTATTGCCGCGTCGAAGTCATGGAGGAAGTCGTTGCCGCGGTCAAAGCAGGCGCCGGCCTGAAAGGCGTAATCATCGACAAGCCCCTCGCGCGCAACATGAAGGAAGCGCGGCGCATGGTGGAACTGGCCCGCGAGGCGAGGCTGCTGACTGCCTACTTCGAGAACCAGATTTTCATGAAGGCGATCCAGAGCCGGCGCGCGCAATTGCTGCCCGTGGCGCGAACGATGGGACCGTTGACCCTGACGCGCTCGGCGGAAGAACATGGCGGACCGCACGAGCCGTGGTTCTGGGATCCGACCCGGCAAGGCGGCGGCGTGCTGCTCGACATGGGTTGCCACAGCATTGCCGTCGGCCGCCATGTGCTGACTCCGCCGGACAAGGGCCTGCTGTTCCTGCAACCGGTATCCGTCAGCGCGGACCTCGGCCTGCTGAAGTGGGGACAGAAGAAGTGGCGCGAAAAATTGCTGAAGGATCGCGGTATCGATTATTCGAAAACGCCGGCGGAAGATTTCGCGACCGGCATGATCACGTATCGCAACCCGGAAACCGGGCAGATCGTGAAATCCCAGTTCACCGATTCATGGATGTTCGAAAAGCAGGGCCTGCGCCTGTTCATGGACGGCATGGGACCAGGCTATGCCTTCGAGATCAATACGCTGGTCTCTCCGCTGAGCGTTTTCATCGGCGACGTGGCGGCCGAGGCCATCGCCGACCAGGAAAGTGCGCTGGAAAAAGCCACGGCGAGCCGCGGCCTGCTGGCGGTGCAGTACAACGAAGCGGACTTGTATGGCTACACCGACGAGAACCAGGACATGCTGGATTCATTTACTGCCGGACGCAACGCGATGCTCTCCTGGGACTATGGCCTGGAAATCCAGCGGCTGGTCATGGCGAGCTATCTGTCTGCAGAACGCGGCAAGACCATCGACCTCACCGACAAGACAATTCTCGCGGAACTCGATTCCTACGTTCCCGCGATCCAGCAAGGCAAGGGGGCAGCCCAGCTGCTACACGCGGGATAGGTGGGTCTTGAACCACTCCTGCATTCTTTTCCAGCCGTCTTCCGCCGCTTCCTTGCGGTAGCTGGGCCGGTAGTCGGCAAAGAACGCGTGCGGCGTATCGGGATAGACGACGATCTGCGATTTGCTGTTCGCCGTCTTCAACCCCGCGCGCATTTTCTCGACGCTTTCCTGCGGGATGCCGGAATCGGCGGCGCCATACAGGCCCAGCACGGGGACTTTCAGCGTCGGCGCCACATCGAGCGGGAACGTCGGACGCAAGTCATTCACCTGGCCCTCCAGGCGTCCGTACCAGGCGACGCCCGCAGCGACCATCGGGTTGTGCGCGCAATACAGCCAGACGATGCGCCCGCCCCAACAGAAACCCGTGACGCCGATCTGCGTGACATTCGCCCCGTTCTTGCGCGACCAGGACATCGTGTCGTCTAGGTCATGCATGACCTGCATGTCGGGAACCTTGTCGACGACGGCCATGATTTCCTTCATGTCGGTGAGCTTCGAAACATCGCCCTGCCGCGCATAGAGTTCGGGCGCCACCGCCATGTAGCCGAGTTTCGCCAGCCGGCGGCACACATCGCGGATGTGCTCGTGCACACCGAAAATTTCCTGCGCGACCAGGATCAGCGGCAGGTCCTTGCCGTCGGCGGGCATGGCGCGATACCCCGGGATTTCCCCGCCCTTGACGGGGATGCGGACTTCCCCGGCAGCCAGGCCCTTCGCATCGGTGGCAATGGTCTGTGCGGACACGGGCTGCACCGCAAGCGCGAATCCAGCCGCAAGTGACGTCGCCATGAAGTCGCGCCGCGTCCATGCCCAGCGGGGAGACAAGCTTGCCAGTTCGGGAATCAGTGCGGGATTGAGCTCGTTCATCGTTCGTCCTCGAAAAATGTCGTCGCGAATTTTTTCTAAGCGCGTGACCGGCACCGCGGTGCCCGCCATGCGTCATTGCTGCAAGCGCGCTTCCCGCAGTTTACATCTGGCCGAATTTCTTCATGACCGCTTCGAGACATTGTGTCTTCTCGTTAGCGCTGAAGCGCTCGCATTTTTTCAGTTCCGCCGAATACTCGGCTGACGTTCCCGTGGTCCCCTCGTCGGGGCGGGCATTCGGGTCTGGCCGGGCCTGCTGGCCTGCGCTCGTGCCGGCCGGCCGGTTTTGCGAAGCCTCGTCCTGTCGCGACGGATCGTTGCGTTGCTCGGGATTGTCCTGCCGGCCCGGGTCGTTACGCTGCTGGGGCTGATCCTTGCGCGCCTGATCATCGCGCGACTGATCCTGCGCCATGGCAGCGCCAGTCAACGCCAGCGCGACGGCAAGGCCCACTCGCGCCGCTATTTCCATCGTTTTCTTTTTCATGGTGCGTTCTCCTGTTCGTGTTGGCGTTGCAATCCGGCGCCATGGTTCATTTGGCTCGAAAGGCGCCGAGCCGCGATTGGGACATGGCCCCGATTCAGCTCGAGAAGCATGGTGAACCGCCTGCAAGGAAGACTGCTGACACGACGCCAAGTTCCTGCCTGTTTCACGGCGCATGACATGGCGCTCACGTAGCCGCATTTTCCGGGGCGGCTTGCCCTGCACTGATCTTGCGTGTGCGCTTTGCGGCCGGCGTGAAGGAAAAAACGGAAATGCCGGCAATATTGGTGCCCAGGGAGGAATATTTTTGCGGGGCAGGAAGCGCGTGGTCCATGCCAGGCACGGCGGTTTCGGATAGAGTAGGCCTTCCCATGCCGTCCTATTCCCTCCGGGGGTTGTTTCGATGAAAACCGCAGCGTTGGCGCTGATTGGCACCCTGTTGTGGACTTTTCAACCCCCGGATTCGGCGGCCGCCGGGTTCCGCGGCGGCTTCACCGGCGAGGAAATGCTCAGCCATTGCCGGGCGGAGGAAAAGGACCCGGTCAAGGACTTCGGCCGCGGCATTTGCATCGGTTTCATAGACGGCTTCGCAGCCGGTCACTACGTCGGCGAGACTTATCATGCCTTCCATCATCGGGATGAAAAGATCGACGAAATCTACGGGCACCTCTGCATCCCGGATACGATAAACCGCGGCCAGCTTGCACGTGCCTTCGTCCAGTTCCTGGAGAAAAATCCGGAAAAGCTCAAGCTTCCGGCCGGGCTGGTACTCGAGGATGCGATGCGCGAGACCTTCCCCTGCGCCGGAAAATAGCGCGGAGCCACGCTCAACGGACCGGTGGCGCTGCAGCGAGCACTTCGGTTGGAGGTTGACATGGGGATGGGTGTAAGGCGGCGGCGTGAGGGATGATGAAAAAATCTAATCTCACTCCTGCATTCCGCCTGCGGGATCGCTGCAGTTGCGGTATTCAATAGGCCCTCAGGACCGATGGACCGCGCGCTCAAAATTCTGCTGGTGGAAGATTCCGAACTGGACGCTGAACTCCAGTCCCGCGAACTCAAGCGCGCCGGCCTTTCCTTCGAGGCGCGGCGGGTGCAGACCGAATCCGATTTCGTGAAACAGATCACCGCCTACGGCCCGGACCTCATCGTGTCCGACTATTCCATTCCCGGTTTCAGCGGCCTGCTGGCACTGGAGATCGCCAGGGAGCATGTTCCCGGCCTGCCTTTCGTTTTCGTTTCCGGGGCACTGGGCGAAGACAAGGCGGTGGAATTGCTCAAACGCGGCGCCACGGACTATGTCCTCAAGACCAATCTGACCCGCCTGGCCTCGACGCTGATCCGGGCGATCGAGGAGGCCGAAGCAAAGCGCGCGCGCCGCAAGGCCGAACTGCGCGTTCTTGATCTCGCCAACCTGTACGCCGCATTGTCGGAAGCCAATGCCGCGCTGGCACGCGCGCAATCGCGGGACCAGTTGTTTCAAGATATGTGCCGCATTGCGGTCACCCGCGGCGGTTTTCATTTCGCCTGGGTGGGACTGATCGACGAGTCGTCCGGCACCCTCGTGCCCGCGGCCACTTTTGGCAACGCCGATGGATTCCTCGACGGCATCGACCTGCCGGTCGATGCGGATAAACCGGGCGGGCGCCAGCCGGCGGCCAGCGCCGCGCGCGAGGGCCTTGCTCGCGTATGCAACGACACTTTGGCTGACCGGGACATCGCCATCTGGCACGAAAGGATGCGCGGATTCTCGGTGCGCTCCGCGGCGTCCGTTCCCCTCCTGCAGGAAGGCAAGCCGATCGGTTCGTTCAGCCTGTACGCGTCTGAGGTCGATCACTTCGACGATGAACGCATGCACCTGCTCAATGAACTCGCCGGTGGCATTGCGTTCGCCCTCGATCGTTTCGCACAGGAGATCCGCCGGCAGCGCGCCGAAGCCGAAATCCGCGAGGCCAGGCAGCAACTCCAGGCCTTGTCCACCCGCCTGCTCGAAGCGCAGGAACAGGAGCGGCGCGACATCGCGCGCGAGCTGCATGACGAAATCGGCCAATCCCTGACGCTGGTCAAGATCAAACTGCAGATGGCATTACATCGTGGCGGCAATGACCGGGCGCTGACGCAGGAATGCGTGGAGATCGCGAGCCAAACGCTCGAACAGGTGCGCAACATGTCGCTCAATTTGCGGCCGCCCGCGCTGGATGACCTCGGTCTGGCGGCGGCGTTGCAGTGGGCGCTGGACCGGCAGAAGGGGGCCACCGGATGGGAAATAGAATTCGCGGCGGACCCGATTGACAGGCGGCTTGCTACCGAAACCGAAACCGCTTGCTTCCGCGTCGCCCAGGAGGCATTGACCAATGCGGCGCGCCACGCCAATGCCAGAAAAATCACCGTGCACCTGCGGATCAACGCGGAACAAATCGAACTTGCCGTGCGCGACGACGGCTGCGGCTTCGATCAGGAAGCCGTACGCCGCCGCCCCGCCGGCCGCTCCAGCCTGGGATTGATCTCGATGAAAGAACGCGCTGCGCTCGCCGGCGGCCGCCTCGAGATCGAATCGGCCAGCGGCAGCGGGACGCGCGTGCGCGCCGTCTTCCCGCTGCGCTGGCGCGATCGCGCAGCCTAACTAAGGCGAAAAACGATTAGAACAAAAATAGTTTACTTGCACTCATCGCAAAGGCGCCAAGTAACGCGAAGGAGATCCCCGGCATTCAACGTGATTCGAGTCGCGAAATATCATGGGCATGCGGCTGATTCTGGCAACCAGGGAAACCGTCACGACACTGGACCAGTTCTTCATGGCCAGCGCCCAATCCCATCTATTGTTCGTCCCGCTCCCTTCGCGTCCTTTGCGTCTTTGCGGTGAATGGATTCGAATTTCGCCTGGGATAATGAGTGAATCTACTGCGCCGGGAAATCTACCCGTTTCATGAACACGATCTTGCCGCCCTCGTTCCTCACGATGTTGTAGCCGTGAAGTCCGTCGCCGTTCTGGTCGAATTCATAAGTCCCTTCCAATCCCTTGTAGCCCTTGATTGCAAGGATAGCCGAGCGCACCGCTTCCGGTTCCGTGCTGCCGGCATTGCGGATGGCCTGCGCAAGGACTTGCGTCGCATCGTACGACCAGCTCGCGAAGGTGTCGGGATTGACGCCGTATTTGTCGTGGTACTTTTTCATGAAAGACCGCGTCAGGTCGTTCGCGCCCGTGGTGAAATCGGTGATGGCATACGTGCCGTACAGCGATTCGCCCGCCAGGTTGAGGGACGTGACAGCGATGAGCGAGGGCGAGCCGACCCAGGGAATCGTCACGCCGAGCTGGCGCAACTGGCGCGCAAAGATGCCGACATCGGGCTCCAGGGTCATGTACGTCGCGAGAATATCCGCTTCGGATTTCTTGATCGATAGTACGACCGCGGCAAAATCCTGCGAATTGTTGGTATAGCCCTGGTCGAGCACGGGCGTGACGCCTTGCGCAGCCAGCGCCGCCGTCAGCGCCTTGGCGCCACCGGAACCAAACGCATCCGTCGAATGGATGATTGCCCACTTCTTCATCTTGAGCGTATTGACGCCGAAATCGGCAATGACACGCGAGGAATAGCTGTCGTTCGGGCGCGCGCGGAACAGCCAGCGATTATTGACGTGCGTAAGGCTCGTATCGGTGCCGCCGATCATCGTCGGAATGCCTGACTTGGCGATCGTCGGCGACGCAGCCTGCACTTGCGTGCTGCGGATCGGGCCAACGATTCCGGCAATGTCGCCACGTCCGCCGAGTTTGGAGAACGCGAGCACTGTTCCCGGATTCGTACTCTGGTTGTCTTCGATCTGCAGTTCGATGCGGCGTCCGAGCACGCCGCCTGCGTTGTTGATCTCTTCCTGCGCAAGCTTGATACCGTTGACGGTGAATTCGCCGGCCTGCGCCTGCACACCGGTGATTTCGTTGACGACGCCGATCTTGATGGGTTCAGCGGCCTGTGCTGCGGTGCCGAACAGCAGGGCAACACAAAGCGCGGCCCTTGTTCTGATCTTCGTTTTCATTTCTTAACCTCCCTTGCCTGACAGGTCACCGATCGTCGACCGGTTGCCCTTCATCCTAGCACGGTAAAAAACACGCAATTAAAGATAGTGATGTTGCGATCACCGTCACGCAATCCGCGCGAGCAGCCGTTCGCATTGACACCGTCGGGGCTCAGCCTTACCGTTGCGTTCCAGTTGAAACTTCGTGGGAGAAATCGAAAATGAAACGAATCGCATCGGGTCTTGTATTCGGCATCGTCCTGGCCTGGACCATCGCGTCGGGCGCGCAAGGCCTGCCTTCCGCCGCGCCTGAATCGGTGGGCATGTCCGCGCAGCGGCTCGCACGCATCGGCGACGCGTTTAAAAAGG
Organism: Betaproteobacteria bacterium; assembly: GCA_025351455.1. Lineage (GTDB taxonomy): Bacteria > Pseudomonadota > Gammaproteobacteria > Burkholderiales > JACQAP01 > JACQAP01. The sequence continues at coordinate 32,550 of JANXVW010000176.1, forward strand.
AGATCGAGCAGGGCAAATTGCCCGGCGCGGTGTTCCTGGTGGCACGCAAAGGCAAGCTGGTGTATTCGGACGCGATCGGCTTCCAGGACAAGGAATCCGGCAAGCCGATGGCCAAGGATTCCCTCTTCCGCATCTATTCGATGACCAAGCCGATCGTGTCGGTGGCGGCGATGATGCTGGTCGAAGAAGGCAAGATCGAGCTCACCGATCCGGTCTCGAAATTCCTGCCGGCCATGAAAGGCATGAGCGTTAGCGCCGCGAGAGCAGATTCCGAATTCGCTAAAGTCACGTACGCGCAGGTACCGGCCGATCGCGAAATGACTGTGCAGGACCTGCTGCGCCATACGGCCGGCCTGGCTTATGGCGAAATCACGCAGAACGCGCCGGTGAAGGAAGCGCTCGGCAAGGCCGGCTTCTACAAAAGTGCAATTGACTTCGATGCACGCGATCTGAGCCCCGCCGAAGAAATCGATCGTCTGTCCAAAGTGCCGCTCGCGCATCAGCCCGGCACCGTCTGGGAATACAGCCATGCAAGCGACGTGCTCGGCCGGGTCGTCGAAGCCGCTTCGGGCGAACGGCTTGCGGATTTCCTCGACAAACGCCTGTTCAAACCCTTGAAGATGAGCGACACCGGCTTCTGGGTCCCGCAGGACAAGCTCGGCCGGCTAGCCCAAGCGCTGCCCACCGACAGCAGCAGCGGCAAACCGAACAACCTCATCGACGTCTCGGCTGCGCCCGGTAATGACTCCGGCGGCGCGGGCGGTGTTTCCACAGCGGCGGACTATCTGCGCTTCACGCAAATGCTGCTCAACGGCGGCCAACTCGACGGCACGCGTGTGTTGAGCCGCAGCACGGTGGCGTTGATGGCCTCGGATCATCTCGGCACCCGCATCGCCGCTCCGGTGACACCGGGAGAGTTGCTGCTCGGCGTGCCCGGTTACACCTTCGGCCTTGGCTTCGCGGTGCGCCAGGGGGCGGGGGTAGCAGGCGTGCCCGGATCGGCGGGCGAGTTCATGTGGGCGGGCTATGCCGGCACCTATTTCTGGGTCGATCCAAAGGAAGAGATCGTCGCGGTCTACATGACGCAGGCCCCGAGCCCCATCCGCGCCTATTACCGCAAATTGTTCAAGCAGCTGGTCTATGCTGCGATCAATGACTGAATGGCAGTGAACGGTGATCGGTGAACGGTGAACGGTTAAAAGCCGGATTGTCTGGCGACTGTTCACTGTTTGCCGTTCGCTTGGCACCCGTCCCAATTTGCTGTTCACTGATTACCGTTCACTGTTTACTGTTCACCGTTCACTGTTCACTGTTCACCAATCACCGGCCATGAGCAACGCGTTGGACCCAGGCCCGAAGCAATCCGACGACAAGCCCCTCCGCGAACAACCCGCGCAGAGCACGCTTGAGTCGCTGACGCGGGAACTCGCCCGGCAGCGGCAATGCCTGAGCCAGGCGAAGGAGCAGTCCTGGCGCCTCGAGCAGGAAAAGAAAGCCCTCGAACTGGAAGTCACCCAACGGCGCCTCGCGGAAGAACTGGCGCATTGCCAGTCTGAAATGCTGATCCAGTCGCTGGGGATTTTGGCCAGCGAATCCAACCTCGACAAATTCCTCGGCCACGTGCTGCAAGTCACCGTGGACCAGTTCGGCGGGGTCGGCGGGACGCTGTGGTTTCCCGATCGCGAAGCAGGCACCGCACGGCTTCACCTCGAATACCTCGACTCGCGCATCATCCCGGCTTCCGAATCGCGCCATCCTGCAGTCCGGCACCCGCCACCGATGGGCGGCGACCCGATGTCGACGTTTCCCGGCGATCGCGCCGAGACTTACGTGTTGTCCTATGAAGTCTCCGGCATGCCGGAGGAAAACCGCGCCTACATCATGTCGCTCGGCGTGCGCGCGTTGCTCACGGTGCCGATGGTGCTCGGCAGGGAAACGGTGGGCTGGATCTGCATTCGCAGCACCCGCGTGGACACGCGGGAGATGAAGAGCAACATCCGCGTCGCCGAAGCGCTGGCCGGCCAGGCGACGCTGGCGATCCAGATGGCGCGGCTGGCCGAGCAGGCGCGCCAGGCCGCCGTCCTCGAGGAGCGCAACCGCATCGCGCGCGACATCCACGACACGCTCGCGCAGGGATTCACCGGCGTGGTCGTGAACCTGGAAGCCTCCAGCCGCGCCCTGAAAAAACAATGCATCGATATTGCGCTCGAGCATATCGAGCATGCGCAGCAGCTCGCGCAAGCCGGCCTGGAGGAAGCGCGATTGTCAGTGCGCGCGCTGCGGCCGGAGGCGACCGCGGACATGAGCGTAGGGCTTGCTGCCTTGGTCAAACGCATCGAGGAAACCGGCGCCGTGCGCGGAGCGCTGAACGTCGTCGGCACGCGGCGCGCGCTTGCGCGCGAAGCGGAAGTGGAACTGTTGCGCATCGCGCAGGAATCGGTGACCAATGTGCTCAAGCACGCGCACGCCAGGCAGATCCGCCTCACGCTCGGCTTCGCGGACGATGCCGTCGTCCTCTCCATCACGGATGACGGTGCCGGGTTCGACCAGAAAGCCCGCCATGAAGGCTTCGGCCTGATCGGCATGCGCGAGCGCGCGGAACGGCTCGGCGCCCGCCTTTCGATCAATACGCAAAAAGGCGCGGGCACCACGGTCCGCGTTCTGTTACCGAATCCGGCGGCGGAATTACCCGCATGAAGGGCGATCCGATTCGCGTGCTCATTGCGGAAGACCAGTCGCTGGTGCGCCGCGGGCTGGTGGCGATCGTCAATATGGAGGAATGCGCGCTCGTCATCGGCGAGGCGGCGGACGGCGCCGAGGCCGTTGAGATGTGGCGCCGGCTCAGACCCGACGTGGTGTTGATGGATCTACGCATGCCGGAAACCGACGGACTGGATGCGATCCGCCTTATCCGAGCCGAAGATCCCCAGGCGGCAATCATCATCCTGACGACCTATGACCATGACGAGGACGTTTATGCGGGACTGCGCGCCGGCGCCCGGGCTTACCTGCTGAAAGACGTGCAGCCCGAAGAACTGTTCAAGTGCATTCGCGCGGTGCATCGCGGCGAAACCTACCTGCAGTCCAAGATCGCGTCCAAGCTGGCGCTGCGCGTACAGGAAGAAGCGCTCACTGACCGCGAAGTCCAGATCCTGGGCCTATTGGCCGAAGGCAAGAGCAACAAAGGCATCGCCCAGACCTTGTTCATCAGCGAGAGCACCGTCAAGACCCACCTCAAGAGCCTGTTCACCAAGCTCGATGCGACCAGCCGGGCCGAAGCGATTGCCTTCGCCGCCCGCCGCGGACTCGTAAGATTCTGATCCTGCGGTGCATCTGCCCCGACGCGCATTTTGCCTCACCCGAAAGGGTGAGATCGCTCCATCCAAACGAAGGTTGAGCGGTCCGACCGGCAGAAGCGATTATCATGACTGCGCTTGCCGATTGCGCGTCGTTTCAGTTTGTCCGACGCACGCCACCCGGCCCGATTCGTGCAACGACGTTCGTTTCTCTTTCCAAGGGGGGTCCACCATGCCGCAACTATCGATCAACGGTCAGAGTTTTTTCGCTGACGCTCCGCCCGACACGCCCCTGCTGTGGGTGCTGCGGGAAGATCTTCGCCTCACCGGCACCAAGTTCGGCTGCGGCCTGGGCGTGTGCGGTTCCTGTACGGTGCACATCAATGGCGAGGCGGTGCGCTCTTGCATGGTGCAATTCAAGGACGTCTCCGAAAACGCGATGATCACCACCATCGAAGGCCTGCATCCGTCGAATACCCACGCCGTGCAGCAAGCCTGGATCGAACACCAGGTGCCGCAGTGCGGGTACTGCCAGTCCGGCCAGATCATGCAGGCGGCCGCGCTGCTCGCGAAAAATCCCAAGCCCTCAGAACAGGAGATCGTCGAGGGCATGAACGGCAACCTGTGCCGCTGTGCCACGTATTCGCGCATTGTCGGCGCCGTCAAGCGCGCGTCCGAAATCATCGGCGAAGGAGCGAAACATGTCTGAGCTCACGCACATCGGCGCTTCGCGCCGCCAGTTTCTGGTCCGGTCCGCCGCCACCGCGGCCGGCGCCTATTTCAGCATCGGCATGCCCGGCCTGCTGCGCGACGGTTCCGCGCAGGCTGCCGGCACCGACGCTTTCACGCCGTCGATCTGGTTCACCATCACGGCCGACGGCAAGACCACGATGCATATCGTCAAGGCGGAAATGGGCCAGCACATCGGCACCGGCCTCGCACAGGTGATCGCCGAAGAACTCGAATTGAAATGGGAAGACGTCAAACTCGATGCGCCGCTGGAAAGCGTCGAGAACTTCGCGATCTATGGTCTCGCGTACACCGTCAACAGCGGCAGCGTCACCACCGAGTTCGACCGCATTGCCCGCGCCGGCGCGGTGGGTCGCATCGCCCTGGTCGAAGCCGGCGCGAAACTGCTCGGTACGGAGCCGGGCAACTGTTATGCAGACTCGGGGCGCGTCTATAACAAGGCGTCCGGACTTTCCATCGGCTACGGCGACATCCTGCAGAAGGTGAAAATCGACCGCAAGTTCGCCTACCCCGACGACCTGAAAAGCGTCACGCTGAAGGACCCCTCCACCTACAAGATCATCGGCAAGTCGATGCCCGCACTCGACATCCCTGCCAAGACCAACGGCCAGGCCAAGTACGGCATCGATGTGTTCCTGCCGAACATGGCTTACGGCGCACTGGTGATCCCGCGCACACGTTATTCGTCGAAGGTGCTCAGCATCGACGATTCCGAAGCGAAGAAAATCCCGGGCTTCATCAAGGCCGTGAAAATCGACGACTCCATGGGCAAATGCACAGGCTGGGTCGTCGCCGTCGCCGATCGTTTCCCGACTGCGCAGAAGGCGGCCAAGGCCCTCAAGGTCAAATGGGATGCGGGTCCGTATGCAAGCTTGAGTTCCGCCGACCTGCTCGAGCAGTACAAGCAACTTCATGCCGACGAGAAACTCGGCGCGAACTGGGTGCTTGAAGGCGACGTCGACAAGGGTTTCGGCGAGTCGGAAAAAGTACTCGAGATGGAATACACGACCGACATGGTCTGCCACGCCACCATGGAACCGCTCAATGCCACGGTGCAGCACTCCAATGGAGAATGGCACGTCTATGTCGGCACGCAAAGCACATCGTTCGCGCGCATGACCCTGAACGCCTACCTGTCCAAAGTGCTGAAAAAGAAGCCCGAGGATGTGAAGGTCTATGTGCACCAGTATCTGGTGGGCGGCGGCTTCGGCGGCAAGCAGGATTACGACGACATCCTCGCCGCGGCGTATTGCGCCAAGGAGACCGGACGCCCGATCAAGCTGATCCACACGCGCGAATCGAATTTTGCGACCAGCTTCGCGCGCACGCCGACGTATCACAAGCTCAAGGCCGGCATCAAGAACGGCGAACTGGTCGCGATGAACCAGGACATCGTGTGCGGCTGGATGGGTGCGCGTTTCGGCGTCGGCAAAAAGGGCGGCACCGACTGGTTGCAGCTCGATTCCTGGGACGCCAAGAAACAGGACATCGACCAGTGGTCCATCGGCGGCAGCGATCATTGGTACTACATGAAGAACCATCGTGTGCGCGCCTGGAACCACGAACCCACGACCTGGGCGGTGCAGGCCAGTGCGCTGCGTACCGTCTCCAATTCCTACAACATCTTCGTTGTCGAGTCGTTCATGGATGAGGTGGCGCACGCTGCCGGCCGCGATCCGCTCGAATTCCGCCTGTCGATGCTCAACGGCAAAGGCGGCAACCGCGGCATTCCCAACAGCGGTTACGCACCGGGTACCGGTTCCGACTATTACATGGACCAGTTGTGGATCTCGCTGCCCTGGACGAAGGAAGGGTCCTGGCCGGTGTACGAGTCGGGCACCGTCGGCGGGGCGCTGCGCCTGGCAAACTGCCTGCGCGTTGCGGCGGGCAAATCGGGTTACGGCACCAAGAAGCTGCCGCCCAACACGGGCATCGGCATCGCAGTGACCGCTGCGGAAGAGCGTCAAAGCCCGACCTGGGTCGCCGGCGTGGCCGAGGTCACCGTGGATCCCGCCACCGGAAAATTCACCATCAACAAGATCACAATCGCGATGGATCCGGGTGTGGCCGTCAATCCGAAAAACATCGAGGCGCAAATCCGCGGCTCAGCGTTGTGGGGTGCAAGCCAGATCATGTCGGAAAAGCTCACGCTCAAGAACGGCGCATTCGAGCAAAGCAACTTCCATGAATACACGCCGATCAGGCTCGCACAGGTTCCTGAGATCGACGTGACCATCATCCAGTCCGACCGCCATCCGGCCGGCGTCGGCGAACCGGCTTCCACCGTGGTGGCCCCTGCAGTGGCGAACGCGATCTACAACGCCATCGGGGTGCGCGTACGCCACATGCCGATTTCACCGCAGTCCATTCTGGACGGATTGAAGAAAGCCTGACCGGCCGGCATCCGGCACGACCCGGACGGGAGAGGGTTCTCCCGTCCGCTCTTCCCAACAACGGACGGAAACGCCCAACGTGTCCGAAGAAATTCTCTATCTGTCGGCGACAGCGCTGGTCGACCATTACCGTGCCGGCAGTCTTTCGCCGGTCGAAGTCACGCGCGCGGTGCTCGACCGCATCGCGGCGCTGAATCCGGTTTTCAATGCCTTCTGCGTGCTCGACGAAGACAGCGCCCTCAAAAGCGCGCGGGAATCGGAGCAACGCTGGCGGCGCAGCGAGCCGCTCGGACTGGTGGACGGTGTGCCGACCACTGTCAAGGACTTGATCCTCGCCAAGGGTTGGCCCACGCGGCGCGGCTCGAAGACGATCGATCCCGCGCAGAAATGGGATGAGGACGGTCCACCGGTGGCCCGCATGCGCGAACAAGGTGCCGTGTTCCTCGGCAAAACCACCACACCCGAGTTCGGCTGGAAAGGCGTGACCGACAGCCCGCTTACCGGCGTGACGCTGAACCCGTGGGACAAACGCCTCACGCCCGGCGGCAGCAGCGGCGGCGCAGCTGTGTGCGCCGCACTCGGCATGGGACCGCTGCACATCGCCACGGACGGCGGCGGCTCAATTCGCATTCCTGCGGCGTTCTGCGGCCTGTTCGGCTTCAAGCCCACCTGGGGCATCGTGCCGGTTCATCCGCATTCCCCGGCGTGGACCTTGTGGCACCAGGGGCCGATCGTGCGCACGGTCACGGACGCGGCGTTGATGCTCGACGTGATTGCGCAACCCGACGCCCGCGACTGGTACGCGGTTCCGGCTCCGAACGTCGACTACCGCGCGGCCCTCGACGGCGGCGTGAAGGGCTGGCGCATTGCCTACAGCCGCACGCTCGGCTATGCAAAAGTGGATCCGGAAATCTCCATGCTGGTCGAGAAAGCGCTGAATGTCTTTATCGACCTGGGCGCGAAAGTCGAGGAAATCGACCTGCAACTGCAGGATCCGATCGAGATCATGCAACCGCTCTGGTCGGTCGCGCTCGCGCTGGCCATCGCGCCGATGACGCCGCAGCTGCGCGCGCTGGTGGAACCGCCGCTGCTCGCGCTCGCCGAACCCGGGTTTCATATCGGCGCGATCGAATACCGTCAGATCGAAAAGGCGCGCGAAGCGTTCGGCCGTCGCATGAACGGACTGCACGCGAGCTACGACCTGCTGATCACGCCGCAGATGCCAATCACCGCGTTCGCCGCGGGACATGAAGTTCCGCCCGGCGGCGAGCGGCAGCGCTGGTGGGAATGGTCGCCGTTCACCTACGCGTTCAACCTGACGCAGCAGCCGGCGGCGAGCGTGCCTTGCGGCTTCGACTCCCGCGGGCTGCCGGTGGCGATGCAACTGGTCGGCGCCAAATTCGCCGATGCGCGCGTGCTGCGGGCTGCGCGCGCTTTCGAATCGGTGGCGCCGTTTCGCATGCCCCCGAATCCGGAACAACCATTGCCTGCGTCTAGCGCCAGGATCCAAAGCATGCCGGACCCGACCGATCCCTCGTGAAGGAAAAATAAGGCAGCAGGCGCATACGTCGTCTCGCAGATGGGCGCCTTCGGCGAAGATTTCGGCATCACCCAGGCCACCGTGCGCTCCTCTTCGTTATGCGCTCCGGCCTGGTGTTCTTTGGCTGGGGAGAAGTCTTTTCGCTGTTTCCGTCGACGCCGACCGACACTTTCGGTTCGCGCTTTTAATTCCTAATCTCTCAATCAGGCCGGGCTGCCCCCGGCCTCCTTTAAGATTTGTGCCATCATTTAGTCTGTATATCGGACGAAGGCATTCACAATGACACTTGCCGCAAAGCAACAAAATCATTTGTTCGAAACCCGACCCCTCGCGCCGAACCTCGGCGCGGAAATCATCGGCATCGATCTCGCGCGGGGCGTGAACGACGCGCAGTTTGCCGCCATCTACAACGCGTTCCTCAAACACCAGGTCCTGCTATTCGGCACACAAGACCTGCCGCCCGGCCGGCAAGTCGAATTCGCGCGGCGTTTCGGCGAGGTGCAGATCCACGTAATGAACCAGTATCACGCCGACGGCTATCCGGAGCTCTACCGGCTTTCCAACCTCGACGCGAACGGCAATCCGAACGGCAGGCATCCGGACAAGGGCACGCTGGAGTGGCATACCGACGGCTCATGGCAGCGCGTCACCGGGCAGGCCACGATCATTTACGCCGAAGTCGTTGCCGGCGAAGGCGGGGAGACTCATTTCTGCGACATGGTCGGCGCCTACGAGCGGCTGACGCCGGCGTGGAAGAATCGAATCGCGAAACTGCGCGCCGTTCATAACCTGGATTTCTCGCGCACGCGCCGGCACGGCGAAGACCAGATGACCGACGCGCAGCGCAATGCCGTGCCACCGGTCGATCATCCGATCGTGCGCACGCATCCGGACACCGGACGCAAATGCCTGTTCCTCGGCGACCACGCGGAATATATTTCGGGAATGGATTACGACGAAGGCCGTGCGCTGATCGAGGAGCTCAACTCCCTGGCGATCCAGCCCGACCTGACCTACGAGCATCGCTGGACACCGCACGAACTTTTAGTCTGGGACAACCGCTGCGTGCAGCATCGCGCGACGTCTTACGATCCCGCAACGCAACGTCGCGTCATCCGGCGCTGCACTGTACTCGGCGAATCGCCGAAGTAATGAGGGGCGAGGGGCGAGGGGCGAGGGGCGAGGAAAGTCTAGACTGAACGCGAATCAGGTCAAGTGCACTTCACGTTTTATCCCTCACCCCTCGCCCCTCGTCCCTACTTGAGCATCGATGTGAGCCTGCGTCCGAACGCACCTAACACCGACTCGTTTTTCGCGGACGGCTCGAACAATACCGACCGGTCGATCTGGTCGAGGCTATCCCATCCGCACAATGCCATGACGCGGTCGATTTCCGTGCGGTAGATTTCCAGCACCTTCGCGACGCCCTGCTCGCCCGCCAC
>JANXVW010000025.1 GCA_025351455.1 Betaproteobacteria bacterium
AGCGAATTCGTAGAGCTGCGAAGGGTGTCGCGGCAGATTGTCGATGTTCGGGAATATCATCGCCCAGGGCACATCGGTGGGGCGCCCCCACAGCTCTGCATTGATGAAGTTACCGATGCGCCCGGCGCCCAGGCCCAGCGGAACCAGCGGCGCGATGAAATCGGTCACCGTCATCCAGCTTTTCCCCCGCGAGCGCGCGAACCACAACATGCCCATGATCACGCCGAGGAAGCCGCCGTGAAACGACATGCCGCCTTCCCATACAAACAGAATGTGCAGGGGCTCGCGCACATAGTCGGCGAGCTTGTAGAACAGGATGTACCCGAGCCGGCCGCCGAGGACTGTCCCGACTACGCCGAGAAACAGCATGTCGTCCAGATCGCGCGCGGTCAGGCCGCACCAGGGTTGCGTCCGGATGCGATGGCGCCCCAGCAACAGCACCAGGACGAACGCCAGCAGATACATCATGCCGTACCAGCGCACGGCCAGCGGGCCAAGGTGAACGATGACCGGATCGAACTGCGGATGGATGAGCATGGCGCCGGATTATACGTTAGCGCGCTGTCGCACCTTCGCAGGGCCGAAGTGCGAAATTCTCACCGCAAAGACGCAAAGGACGCAGAGGGAATGCAAGAGCAGAACCGGTATCTGTGCCAAAGCGTTTGATGGCAGATCGTTCGTCACCAGAAATGTTAGCGGTATGGGTCTGCGTGGTGCTGCCACACTGTCAATGCCTGATCGACTCCTTGTTCCCGTTTTTCCTCAGCGCTCTTTGCGTCTTTGCGATGAGAACGTTGTTCGCCGGAAGCGTTCCCTACGGTACTTGAACGTCGTACATGCGATTCAGGATGATGCTGGTGCGGCGTTCCAGCAAAGGCGTCTCGCGCACCTTGTCGTAGAAACGCGGTTTGGGCACCATCGCCGCGAGGCGGGCGGCCTGCTCGGGAGCAAGGTTTGCCGCGCTGACGCCATAGTAATAGCGCGCTGCGGCTTGCGCACCGAATACACCGTCTCCCCACTCGATGACGTTCAAATAGATTTCGAAGATGCGCCGCTTCGACATCACGTTCTCCATCATGACCGTGATCAGCGCCTCCTCGGCCTTGCGCCAGGGCGTGCGCCGGCCGGACAGGAACAGGTTCTTGGCGAGCTGCTGGCTGATGGTGGAACCGCCGGCAACCACTTTGCCTTTCTTCAGGTTTTTCTCATAGGCCTTCTGGATCGCTTCCCAGTCGAAGCCCTCATGGTCCAGGAACTTGGCGTCTTCGGCGGCGATCAGCGCGCGCTTCAGGTGAATCGAAATGCGCTCGTAGGGTAGCCATTGGTGACGCAGCACCGCTTCCGGATTTTTCTGGTGCAGCACGTCCAGCCGCTCTTCCATGAATGCGCTGGTCGACGGATTGAACCAGATCCACCAGACGACGTTGCCGAAGATCCAGAATTGATAGATGACTACGGCCGCGACCACCAGCAGCACGATCCGCGCCGCCCAGCGCCATGCGCGTTTCATCGGATCAGGCGTTGCGCAGCAGTGCGATGACTGGCGCCGTCTCGGGACGCACGCCGCGCCACAACAGGAAGGATTCCGCCGCCTGCTCGACCAGCATGCCGAGCCCATCGGAAGTTTTTGCGCCGTGTGCCGCGGCAAATGCGAGAAAAGGTGAGGGTGTGGCGCCGTACATCATGTCGTAGGCGAGTGCGCCGGCCGCAAAGGCGTCGGCCGGCAGCGGGGGCAACTCTCCCTGCAGGCTGGTGGAAGTGGCGTTGATCACCAGGTCGAAGTGATGCCCGGCAAGCTCGCCGAAGCGCAGGCCGCACAGCACGCTCGATGCGGCGACCGGCTTGTGGCGAAACGTTTCGGCCAATCGCAGGGCTTTTTCGACCGTGCGGTTGGCGATGGTCAGTATGCTCGGCTCATACTCGAGCAAGGGCGTGAGCACGCCTTGCGCCGCGCCGCCCGCGCCCAGCAGCAATACACGCTTGCCGGCAAGCCGGAAGCCGAGGTTATGCACGATGTCGCGGGTCAGGCCGACGCCGTCGGTGTTGTCGGCGTGGATGCGGCCATTGTCGAAGCGCAGGTAGTTGGCTGCTTCGGCGTCCTTGGCGCGTTGCGAGACTTCGTCGGCGAGATCGAAGGCTTCGAGCTTGAACGGCACGGTTACATTGACGCCCTTGCCGCCTGCCGCGCGAAACGATTCCAGGGTCGAGCGG
>JANXVW010000182.1 GCA_025351455.1 Betaproteobacteria bacterium
CAGCAAGGGCAGGACTCAGGACGTAGGACTCAGGACTCAGTAAAAGCCCTAGATCTTTCCACTAAGTCCTGAGTCCTCTTTTCTCGGTCCTACGTCCTGAGTCCTCTCTTCTGCGTCCTGAGTCCTACGTCCTGAGTCCTGCCCTTTCTATCGCGGAGCGATCCAACGCGGCAATACTCGTATTGCCCGTCAATGCCAGCGCGAGATCGATTTCATTGCGCAGCAGGTCGAGCGCCTTGGCTACGCCCGCGCGGCCGTTCGACGCGAGGCCGTACATGTAGGGGCGGCCGATCATGCACGCTTTCGCACCAAGCGCGACGGCTTTGAGCACATCGGTGCCGCGACGCACGCCGCCATCGAGCAATACTTCGGCGCGGCCCTGCACCGCATCCACCACATAAGGCAATGCCGAAATCGCGGAGCGCGCGCCGTCGAGCTGGCGGCCGCCATGGTTGGAGACGATCAACGCATCGGCGCCGTGATCGATCGCCGCTACTGCATCTTCCGGTGCGAGAATGCCCTTGAGTGCAATCGGACCGCCCCAGATCGATTTGGCCCATTCGATGTCTTTCCATGTCACCGACTGGTCGAATTGCGAATTGACGTAACCGGCGATGGTGAACAGCGTGTTCTGCCCGGGTTTGACCAGGCTGGCCGGCATCACTTTCGGACCGGTGAGGAAACGCCACACCCAGCCCGGGCGCATGGCGAAGTTCAGCATGTTGGCCACGCTCAGCGTCGGGGGAATGGTCAGGCCGTTGTGCACATCGCGGTCACGCTGGCCCTGCATGGCGAGGTCCACCGTCAACACCAGCGCCGAACATCCCGCCGCTTTGGCACGTTCGATGAGTTCGCGCGACATGCCGCGGTCGCGCATCACGTAGAGCTGGAACCAGGTCGGCCGCTTCGCGACCTTTTTAATGTCCTCCACCGTCGAGGTGGACATCGAACTCAGGCAGAATCCCGCCCCGGCATCGGACGCCGCGCGCGCCGCTTCCAGCGCACCGTTCGGCCAGAATATGCCGGTCATGCCCGTCGGCGACAGGATCAGCGGCAGGTCGTATTTCTGGCCCAGCACGGTCACCGACTGGTCCCGCGTCGTCACATCGCGCAACACACGTTGCACCAGCGTGAAATTGTTGAAGTCCGCCTGATTGGCTCGCAGCGTTACTTCGTCCTGAGCGCCGCCGTCGATATAGTCGAACAGCGCGCGGGGAAGGCGCTGCCACGCCAGTTGGCGCAGGTCGGCGATGTTTGCAACCTTCATGGAATCGGCCTTTGTCTTTTTGCTTGCAGTTCGAGAGCTTCCACTACGTTACCAAGGGAGGATACAGCCACCGATTCCACGCGTCAGTCCGCACAGTCGATGTCCACCCGCGAATCCGGCAGAGCTAGTATTTCGCCTTGGTCTTGTGACGGACTAATCCGGCGGTTGCATTTGCAGACATCATTCAAGCTCTCGTAGGGGCTTGCTTTCGCGATGGCATCGCGGAACACGCTGGTGCGACATTCTGCCGCCACGGCCGGCGAAACGCAAAAAGACGCAGGTGGCAGCGCGGCGAATTCAGTTTTTTCGGGCACGGTAGAAATTCACCATCCCGGTGTTGTCATGATCGCCCAGGCCGTCGGCGACCATCTTGCGGAACGTTTCCGTGACGCCGGCGGTGACGGGCATCGGCGCGCCGACGGGGCGGGCCAGGTCGTGGATGAGTTCGCGATCCTTGAGCCTCATTCAGAACTTATCGATGCTTCTCACTTCAAGTCTCCAGGCACAAACAGGCGATAAGAAACAAACGCCAGCAACCCGCAAGTCCCGACCACGGCCGCCATGGGAACCGCGGTGCCGTTGTGGAATATTCCGACGGCGGCACTTGCGAACGCGGCAATGGCGAACTGAACGCTGCCCAGCAACGCCGATGCGCTGCCTGCTTTTTCCGGAAACGGCGCCATCGCGCCGGCAGATGCATTCGGAAACGTCAGACCACGCAGCGACACAACGAAGAACAGGGGAGCCAGGATGCCGACCAGCCCCGCCGCATTGGTCCACGCCATGAGAAGCAGCAACACGCCCATGACAATTCCCGCGAGGTTGCCGAAATCGAGCACACGATCGGCGTCGTAGCGCAGCAACATGCGCCGATTCAATTGCGTGAAGGCGACGATGCCGGTCGCGTTCATCCCGAACAGCCAGCCGTAGTAATGCGCCGGTACGCCGTACAGATCGATGATCACGAAGGGCGAGCCGGATATATAGGCGAACATCCCCGCCTGGCCGAAACCGCCGGACAGCGCGTAGCCGAGATAGCGGCGGTCCGCCAGCAACGCGGCGTAGTTTCCCATCGCCTTCGACAGTGCGATGCGGGGCTGGTCGCGCGGGATCGTTTCCGGCAAGCCGGTTTTGACTGCGATGAGGCACGCCACGCCAAAGAGCGCGAGGACCCAGAAGATCGAACGCCAGCCGAACCAGGTCAGCAGATAGCCACCGGCCAGGGGTGCGACGATCGGCGCGATGCCCATGACCATCAGCAGGACTGAATACACCCGCGCCGACTCCTGGCGATCGTAAAGATCGCGCACCACCGCACGCGCGACGACCATGCCGGCGCAACCGCTCAGCGCCTGCAGGAAACGCAAACTGATCAGGCTGCCGATGGTTGGCGCGAGTGCGCAGGCCGCGGAAGCCACGACATACAAACTCAGTCCGAAATACAGCGGCGGCTTGCGGCCATACTTGTCCGCGATCGGGCCGTACAGAATCTGACCAACGGTCAATCCGAGAAAGAACGACGCCAGCGTATGCTGCACCGAAGCCGTGTCCGCGGCAAAAAAACGCTCGAGCGTGGGCAACGCCGGCAAATACATGTCGATCGACATCGGCGCAAAGGCGACGAGCGCGCTGAGGATCAGCACGGTGCGGAAGTTCTTGTTCTTCAATTTTACTTAGCTACAACTTAGAAGTTATCCGTAAATAGTATAATTCCATTCCGAGCCGCCTGTGACGCGGCGACGGAGTGGTGCGATGGTGGCGAAGAAACGGGCAGCGAAGAAACGAGTGGCGTCTTGGGTCGTGACCGATGACTTCTGGGCGAG
>JANXVW010000167.1 GCA_025351455.1 Betaproteobacteria bacterium
CGGGACTCAGCGCAGGGTATAACTCTGAAACCGCCTGAAATGTACGGTGCCCGAGAACCATACAGGCAGATTGATGAGACCGCTTGAAGAACTTTTTAGAGCGTTACACGTGCGTGAACACGCTGGTCTGGGTCAAGGTCCCGCTGAACAACTCCTCCACGGCGATGACGCGGTTCTGGGCATCCAGGAACAATCCCACGAAGACTTCGACCTGGCGGTTCTGGATGGAAAGCCGTAGGAAGTCGCGTACCGCCGTCGGCGAACTCAGATTGAGGCCTGCCTTCATTTCCGCTGCCAGGGCGCGCCGGGTGAGCTCGGTGGCCGCGTGCAGTTGTGCATACTTGGCACTGCCGAGGCCGGGGACATCGCAAAACGCCTCGCGGCTGGCGCCAACAAGGCCCGCCAGCGAGCCGAATTTCCCAAGCAGCACCCGGGCGAGGTCGACCGCGCTCTTACCCCTGATCCCCGTACGCAGGAAAATCGCCAGCAATTCGGCATCGGAAAGGCTACCGGGCCCTCTCGCCAATAATTTTTCGCGCGGCCGGTCATCTTCCGGCCAATCGTTGATCGCCATGCGATGCGTGGACTTTTATATTTGACAACAACAGTTTACACTGCGGCCCGGGCACCTTGGTAAACTGGCCACATGGTAGAACTCGGCGATAAACGCATTCTTCTGGGCATCACTGGTGGCATTGCCGCCTATAAATCCGCGGAATTACTGCGCGAATTGCAACGCGGCGGCGCCGACATCCAGGTTGTCATGACCGAATCTGCCTGCCAGTTCATCACTCCCGTTACGATGCAGGCATTATCCGGCAAGCCGGTCTACACCGGTATGTGGGATAACCGGGTACCAAACGGCATGCCGCATATAGAGTTGTCCCGTGACCGCGCTCTGATCGTGGTGGCGCCTGCGACTGCCGATTTCATGGCCAAGCTCGTGCACGGCAGTGCCGATGACTTGCTGTCCACACTGTGCCTTGCGCGGGAATGTCCCTTGATGGTGGCGCCGGCGATGAACCGCCAGATGTGGGAAAAACCGGCCACGCAGCGCAACGTGTCGCAGCTACGCAAGGACGGCATCGTCGTGCTTGGACCGGACGCGGGCGACCAGGCGTGCGGCGAGGTTGGCATGGGGCGCATGCTCGAGCCGGCGGACGTGGCCGGAGAAATCTCGGCGTGGTTCCGGCCCAAACTACTGTCCGGCATACATGTGGTTGTCACGGCCGGCCCCACTTTCGAACCCATCGATCCAGTGCGCGGCCTGACCAATCGCAGCTCGGGAAAAATGGGCTATGCCGTGACTCGCGCCGCGCTGGAAGCCGGTGCCAGGGTGACACTGATTTCGGGACCCGTTGCACTCGAACCGCCTGCAGCAGCGCAAGTAATCCGCGTCGAAACCGCTCGGCAAATGTTCGAAGCGGCGAACGCCCAGGCAAACGGCGCGGACATATTTATAGCGGTCGCCGCGGTCGCGGACTATTACGTCGCCAACAACGGCACGCAGAAAATCAAAAAAGAAGGCGGCGTTCCAACCCTTGAACTCGCGCTCAATCCTGACATCGTCGAGTCGATTGCCAACCGGCCGAATCCGCCCTTCTGTGTCGGCTTCGCGGCGGAAAGCGAGCAGCTCGAAGAGCATGCGGAAGCAAAGCGCCGACGCAAGAAGCTGCCTTTGCTTGCCGCGAATCTCGTGCAATCAGCGATCGAAGCCGATGACAATGAACTGATACTGTTCGACGACGAAGGCAGCCATCGGCTTGGCCGTTCGTCCAAACTCGACCAGGCGCGTCAGTTGATACGCCATGTAGCGAAGCTGTATCGGCCACCCAAGACGGCCGTTCGCGCCTGAATCCCAACAAGACGAAATCCGATGCACAACATCGACGTCAAGATCCTGGACGCGCGCCTGCGTGACCAACTGCCCGCCTACGCTACTTCCGGGTCCGCCGGACTCGATCTGAGGGCCTGCATCGAGACCCCGATCGTCTTGAAGCCGGGCCAGACTGAGTTGATTCCTTCGGGCATCGCAATTCACCTGGGAAACCCAGGCTTGGCAGCCATGGTGCTGCCGCGCTCCGGTATGGGCCACAAGCACGGCATCGTCCTCGGTAACCTTGTCGGATTGATCGACTCGGATTACCAAGGACAGATTCTGGTTTCCTTGTGGAACCGCGGCGCCGTAGCTTTCACTTTGAATCCGATGGAAAGAATCGCCCAGCTTGTCGTGGTGCCGGTCGTCCAGGTAGGTTTCAACCTCGTCGACGAATTCACGCAGAGCACGCGCGGTGCAGGCGGTTTCGGCAGCACCGGCAAACGTTGACTGGGAAGTTGTGCGGACCAGTAAGACGAGGGCCGGCAAATGCCGGCCCTCGTCTTTTGCGTTAACTGGCTTACGGTTACTTCTGTGTCGGAAACACCATCGCGTCTTCGTTCTTGTTCTTATAAGGATCGGGAATTTCACCCGCATCTATGCGACGTTTTTCTTCCCAGCGCAGATAGGTGATCACGCTGAGAATCTCGTCCTGGTTCATCGTCGTACCGAACGCACCCATCGTACCCCCGAGATTCTTCGGAACGCCGGTGGCGATCGTAATGTAAATGCTGCTGTTGGTGTTGCCGGTATATTTGAATACGCCACAGGAAAGGCACGGACCCTTGGCGCCGTGCCCACCGCTGCCATGGCAGAACGAACAGCGACGCGCGAACCAGGCCTGCCCGGTTTCGACAACCTTCATGTCGTTGGTCGGCACCTCCATGTCGTCGGCATTCGCCTTGTGCTGGGCGGCGGCAGGCAACGCCATGCCACAGGCGGTGGCAAAGACAGCAATTGCTGCCAGCTTCGCAAATATCGTATCGAGTTTCAAACCTGACATGACAAACAACCCTCCCTAGGAAACCTATGAAAAAGGCGGATAAAACGGGACGCTGTAGCTCTCGACGATCTGCTTCATTTTACCGTTCTCGAGCAATTTCGAAACCGAGTCGTCTATGAACTTCATCAAAGTCTGGTCCTGCTTGCGCACGACGAAATTGAGATTCCAGCGCTGGTCGGCTTCGGGCACGTAACCTTCCACCATGTGGAATTTCGCATCGGGATATTCACGACGCGCGACGGAAATTGCAGTAGCCCACACCATGCTGGCGTCGATTTCGCCATTTGCCATTGCCTGCATGATGCGGCGGTTGTCCAGGTACAGCGACCGCGGAATGTCGCGGGTAAAAAGATAATCGTCTATCGGAGTGGACATGGGCACACCAACTTTGATATTAGCGTCCTTGAGCTCGGCCAGCGCCTTCTTGTCGGCGGCCTTGCCCTGCACGACCAACACATAGCCCATGCCGAGGTAAGGCTTGGTAAAGGCCAGTTGCCCCATCAGCATGTCATCGTCGCCACTGTCGGACATGCCGAGGAAAACGTCGCAGCGTTTTCTGAGTATCGAGTTGCGGAATGCCCGGGAGGTGCCGCCACGGGTGCCGGTATCCGCCCAAACCATTTCCAGGCGCATGCCGCCGAGTTTCGCGACTTCGCGGATGATCTCGATGTCGTATCCGGGTGGATCGGTATTCTGGGCCGCTGAAGGGAAGGAATAAGGATCGGCACACGCCACCAGCCTGCCCTTCGCTTTCGAACGCTCCAGCGTATCGGTAATTTCATCCGGATCGGTCTGCGCCCGGACTGTCGCTGACGTCAACGCGAGTAACAAGGTCAATCCATACAAACTGAATAACTTACGCACATTCAACTCCTTTAAGAATCGTGTCGGCCATTCCCCTTTATTCCTCGTCAACGTTGCTGCAGCTTTGCCGGTTTACCCTGGTCAACGGTCTACTGCCGCTTCCGCACAAAAAATAAGGGGGGCAGACGCTTTGCCCCCCTTAGCCTTGCTGTTGCCGCGTACTACCTCAACTTCGCGTCCGCTGCTGAATATTACTCAACAGCGAAAACCATCAGGCCGCCGCCCTTTTGATTCTTCTTCAGGAACTCTGAATAGAATATGGGCCAGATGCCACCGCCGCCCGCGCCGTACACGATGGCCACGTACTGCTTGCCATTCGCCGCGGTAAAGGACGTCGGGTTGCCGTGGATACCGGAACCGGTCTGGAAGGACCAGAGATGCTCGCCGGTTTCGTCGTTCACAGCATTGAAGTAGCCTTCGGGATCGCCATAGAACACCAGTCCGCCGCCGGTGGCCAGCATGCCGCCGGTTGCCGGATAGCTTTGCGATTTCTGCCAGACCAGCTTGCCGGTCGCAGCGTCATAGCCCTTGGTGTGGCCCGCACCCGCATTGAAGTTGATGATCTTCGCGCCCAAGTACCATTCGCCGCGCTTCCATTCCATTTTCTTGGCTTGGAGATCCATAGCGAAATCGTACACCGGCACGTAAACCATCTTGCTGCGGTGGCTGTAAGCCATCGGGTGCCATTCCTTGCCGCCGTCCAGGGACGGAGCGATGTCGGTGGTCACCTTGTCGTACACCACATCCTTCTCAGGATAGTTGTAGATCGGCTTGCAGTTGTTCGAGGGGTTGATCGGCGTCTTGACCCAGTTCACGCGCTGCAGTGCCGTAACCCAAACGCACTTGTGCTCGTTGCCAGCCTTGCCCTTCACTGTGTTGACGCGATCGATACCGTACAGGTGACCGTTGCGCGAACCGTGCAGCCAGAGCTTCTTGCCACCGACGTCGACCAGGATCATTTCGTTCACGCCGTCGTAATCGTACGGATCATTCGGGGTGTAGTTGAAATAGCTCTTGATCTTGCCGGTTTCCGGATCGAGCAACAGGTTGCTGTTGGTGAACAGGTTGTCGCCGATACGAACGTGACGGTCGAAGTCCGGGCCGGGGTTGCCCACGGGCCAGTACAGGGAATTGGTTTCCTTATCGTAGGAACCAGTTATCCAGGCTGAGCCGCCGCCGTACTTCCAGGATTCGCCGGGCCAAGTGTCATTGCCGGGTTCGCCCGGGCCGGGGATCGTGTAGGTCTTCCAGACCGGAGCACCCGTATCGGCGTCGATTGCCGCAATCCAGCCGCGCACGCCATATTCAGCACCTGCTGTGCCGAAGATGATCTTGTTGTGCAGGGCCATTGGCATGATCGTGAAGGTTTCGGCATAGGTGTAATCGCCGATCTTCTTGTCCCAGACCACTTTTCCGGAGCCGCTGTCGAGTGCAACGATGTGCGCGTCGAGAGTGGCCAGGTAAACCTTGTTCTTGTAGACGGCCACGCCACGATTCACGACGTCGCAGCACAGCTTCGGGAACACGTCGCCCGGCAGTTCGCGTTCGTACTTCCAGGCCACCTTGCCGCTAGCGCCGTCGACCGCGATCACCTTGTTGAAAGATGTCGTGACGTAGACCATGCCGTTAACTGCGACGGCTTGGCTGTCCTGGCCTTCCAGTACGCCGAACGACAGATTCCAGGCGGGCGTCAGCTTTTTGACGTTCTCGCGGTTAACCTGGGTCAGCGGGCTGTAGCGCGTAGTTTGATAGTCACGGCCATACAGGAGCCAGTTCTGCGAATCCTTGTCGGCATTCAGAAGCATGTCATCCGTCACGTAGTTCGGAAAGAGCTTGGATTCAGCGCTATCCAGACCTTGAGCGGAGACAACCCCAGAAGCACCGATCGCTGCGATTGCAGCGAGGGATACCGCAGCACGTTTGAGGTGCAACGATTGCTTCACCATTTTTTTTTAAACCTCCAGAAGAAGTGCGCAGTGCTCAGAGCCTGACACCGCGCATTAGGTTTTGATTACTGCCTCGATGCGTAAAGCAAGACCGGACAACCTGAGAAGTTTCAGTTCTAGACCAGCTTTACTGCAGGGCGAAAATAAGAGTTACGCAATATGTTGTCAACACATTTCTGCCCCGTGACGGAACGCGTTCACGATGGCAGAATTATTGCGCCGCACCAATAACGTGACGGGGTGTCCCAGGCATTCAATGCCACCTGCATTCGGTCCGTCCTGCCCGTACGCAGTCTGCGACTCAGGCGCACATGCGGGGACTAGCAGAAATGCGGCGGCCGCCGCCTCGGGCACATCTGTGTGCAGCTGCCGCATAAGTACTTTAATGGTGGAAATTTGACTGGACGAAAACATCGCGCGGTCGGCAAACTTCATCGCGTTTGGGCATTCACTTCCAGTTTCATCTACCGAAATCAAAATGCGAATCCTAAAAAGCCGCTTGCTTTTCGCGAAAGTCACGCTATTGGTAGTCGCGACAACGCTGTCGGCACAGGCCGACCCGCTGATCACCTACCCGTTGCGGATAAAGAAGCACGAAATCCGCGCGGAAGTGGCCGGCACAGAGGAGGACCGTCGGCGGGGCCTGATGTTCCGCGACAGGCTCGCCGAAAACAGTGGCATGATTTTTCTGTACGCGCGCCCTGAAACGTCGGCGATGTGGATGAAGAACACCCGGATCGCGCTTGCCGTCGCATTCATCGATGTGAACGGGCGCATTCTCAACATAGCTGAAATGGAACCGTATTCGGAGGAAGCACACGCCTCGTCCGGCCCGGCCGCCTATGCGCTGGAAATGAACCGCGGCTGGTTCAGGAGGCAGGGCATCAAGAAGGGCGACCTGGTCGAGGGCCTGAAAGCCTTGCCGCCGGCAAAATGAAAAACGCCCGGGCGCGCCCGGGCGTTTGCATCCAATGTGGTTGCGCCTAGATCGGAATATGCGTTTGCGCCACCATGAAAAACAGCATCGGGATTGACAACGCCGTGTTGGTGCGCGATGCGAGGAATGCAATCCGACGCGCCTTGTTCTTCTGCTCGTCCGTCGCCTGCACCAGACCCAGAATTTTCTTCTGGTTCGGCCAGATGATGCCCCACACATTGAGCAGCATGATGGTGCCCAGCCAGGCGCCGATGCCGATTTTCTGATAACCCGCCTGGAACGTGAATGCCGCGACGAAATGCGAACTGAGCAAAGCCGCTCCGGCAAGCCAGGTTACAAGTGCAGCCCAGCGGAAGTAGAACAGGGCACGCGGCGCCACATGCTTGGCTATGCCTGCCGCTGAACCGTCGGCCTGCGCCGCCTTCATGGCGGGCACCTGCACGAAATTGAAGTAGTAGAGCAAGCCGACCCACATGATGCCGGCCAGGACATGGATCCAGCGATATATTCCGGGAAGCATTTCCATGGCTTATCCCCCTATGAAGGATTTGACTACGTAGTACAGGATGACAGTCAGCACGAAACCGGTTATCACCGTGCCCCAGAGCGAATCAAGCGGATTTTTCATCTTCCCCTCCCTTGCGTTATAAAACCGGGGTCAGTGTAGAGAACGCAGGCTGGCACCGCAATAGTCGAGCATCATAGTGCGGTCAATGTCCGCGGCGTCGGCCGGCATGCGGCGAGAAAAATAGAAGAGGCGTCGAACGACGCCCCCGATGCGATTCGCGGATACGATCAGCCGGCGAAATTCTTCGCCGCGAATTCCCAGTTCACGAGGTTCCAGAACGCGGCAACGTAATCCGGCCGGCGATTGCGGTAATCCACGTAGTAGGCGTGTTCCCAGACATCACAAGTCAGTAGCGGCTTGTCCGGTCCGGTCAGCGGCGTGTCGGCGTTCGACGTATTCGCCAGGTCCACGCTGCCGTCCGCCTTCTTCACCAGCCAGGTCCATCCCGATCCGAAGTTGCCGACCGCACTCTTCGAGAATGTTTCCTTGAATGAGGCGAAGGATCCGAATTTACGGCTGACCGCTTCCGCGAGCGGCCCTTTCGGTTCGCCACCGGCGCGCGGCGCCAGACAATTCCAGTAGAAGGTATGGTTCCACACTTGCGCGGCATTGTTAAAGATCCCGCCGGAGGATTTGCGGATAATATCCTCGAGGCCAGCGTTCTCGAATTCGGTGCCCTTCACCAGATTATTGAGATTGGTGACATAGGCCTGATGGTGCTTGCCGTAGTGCAATTCCAGCGTTTCCTTCGAGATATGCGGTTGCAGGGCGTCCAATACGTACGGGAGGGGTGGGAGCTGATGCTGCACTTGTCGATCTCCTGATCAGGTGTGTGAAAATTTGCGCGTTGAAAAGCGCGCTAGCCTAATGGAACGCGGCAATACAGCGGAAGCGCATCACTGGCCGACCGGATACTCGTCGACCGCTATGACAATCGCTGTTGCATCGTTGCGTCCCATGTACTGGACCTGATTTTTGATCGATCGTTCCACCAATTTTTCCGCGATCGCCTGGGACGACCCACCTTCCTGCATCACTTCCCGGACGACACGCTCGCCCAGCACTTCCCATATGCCGTCGCTCACCATGAGGAAAACGTCGCCGGGGATCAATTCGCCATCGGTGTAGTCCGCTACGAGGTGGCTGTCGAGTCCGACCGCCCGCTTGAGGACGTGGCGCATGTCGGCACGCTCCCAGGTGTGGTCGATGGTCAATTGCTTGAATACTTCGCCGCGCCTTCGGTAGGCGCGTGTATCGCCGACGTGTGCCATGTGATAGTAGTTGCCCTTGAACACGATCATGGTAAGGGTCGTCACCATGCCTTCGTATTCCGGGTGGCGCGCGTTTTCGGACAACAGCCAGTCGTTGATGGATCGCAAAAGCTTGTCGAGCGCCCGGGTGATGTTCCAGATGGCAGGAGCGCCGTAAAAATCGCGCAGAAGGCTTTTCACCGCGGTTTCCGAAGCCAGCCGCCCGCCGCCGTTTCCGCTGACACCGTCGGCAATGGCCACGGCAATTCCCCTGGTCTGCGCTTCCTTTTCCTCGCGCGGGGTGACGATGCCATGGAAATCCTCGTTGTTCTTGCCCGGCACCGCAGCCGTCGCATGCCCCAGTTGCAGCAGCAGGGATTTGCCCAGCGTTATGCCGGTGCAGACGATGTTCTCCGGCGCAACCGTTGTGTCTTTGATAGTCATGGCTTCAGATCGATATCTGCATGCTGCGCGCGGGCAGCGCGCTGCGGGCTCAGCCGGGGCCCCGGGTGTGTGCCCCGTCGGCGGACCGCCCGTGAACCTGCGGCGTAAGGCCGCCCGCTTCCACTGCGGCGATGGCCTTCGCCTGGTTCATGTCATCCGTATAGCCGGAAGCGTACAGGCAGCATGCGAGCTGGTTCACCAGCGGGTGGGGAATGGGAACCTGGCCCGCCATCGCCTGCCTGACCCATCCCGCAGTGGCGGCCGCATCAATTGCCGCCGGCTGGCTCAGGGAAGTACGGGCCGACAACATTTCTTCCTCGAACAGCACGATCGACTCACCCTGGTGGAAGAATTTAATACGCGGCCGCTGTTTCGGATTGGCAAACGGTTCGCCCTCGGTGCTCTTCATCAACAGTGCGTCGAATCCGGTGGCCTGCAGAAACGCTTCCAGTTTCTCGATATCCTGCGGCTTGTCGGCGCACACAATCCGCAATCCGCCACTCTCGAACGGATCGAGCAAGGTCACCAGATTGTGTGCGGGATTCCTCACGCCCAGCCGGCTGCCCAAGGACAGCAGATTGGCCAGGCCGGGACAAAGAACCGCGGTCGGCACAAATGCCAGCAACTCTTCGTCCAGCGACTTCTGCGCCTGCGCCAGGGAACCGCCGGGCAGCACGCCGAGTTCGCGCAGAATATATGCGCTGGCTACCCGCCCGCTGCCTTCCAGGGTTCCGTGCAGCAGGATCGGCACCCCCATGCGCTGAAGCAGCAGCACCAGTAGCGGCAGCAGATTGGGTTCATGCCGCGCGCCGCTGTAAGTCGCAAAAACCAGCGGTCGCAAAGCCTTCGCCGGCGGTTTGAGCATGTAAACGCGCTCCGACGCAGCGCGATAGAAACCGAGCAACTCCGCGGCCGATTCACGTTTCATCCGCAATGCACAGAGGCAGGCGCCGAGTTCCAGATCCGGTACGCCGCCATCCAGCATGGCGGCGAACAGATCGTGCGCGTCGCCCTCGCTCAGGTCACTGGCAGAGTCGGCGTCGCTGGCTATTTCCTTGATGAATCGGGCGATACTCATCGTGTTAGCAAGATTGCGTGCAATACGGATACGGGTGGAGGTCAGGTCGATGCAATGCAACCGCTGTGCCATTCACCTTTTTCTATTCGAAACAATTAATTAGACTGGAGAGTACACTTCGTCTGCGATCGGTCGGTGCGCAAGACACCAAATTGCGCATCAACTTGGTGCACCCATTTTTGATAATTTCGATAGCACGACCTTCTTCTTCCAACTTTCCCTTCACGGCGTCGTCGCGGCGGAAAAGCGACTGGATCATTCAGGCGCAACCTGAGCATCGCTAGCAGTCAATCTCAAATGCAGAAATCCGGATTTTTCCTTCCTCGCCCCGTTTTACTGGTCCTGGCCGCTCTCGGCCTGCTGTTTGCGATCGACCTGTTTGCGCTGGCGGCGTATCGCGATCTGGAACTGGCCTCCGAAAAACTGAACCAGCGCTTGCAAACCGAAGAAGCCTTGCAGCCGTTGCCGATGATGGTGCTGGAAATGCAATCCGGCATGCGCGGCTTCATTCTGACCGGCTCCACCGCCGCACTGGATCGCTATCGTGCAGCGGCCGACCGGTTTCCCGGCGTTGTGCAAAAAACACGCGCACTGCTGGTCGAAGATGAGAGGCAACGCCAGCTTGTGGACGGCGGCGCTGCTTCCGCGCAGGACTGGCTGTCTCGTTATGCATCTCCGCTCGTGGTCAAACGCAGCGCGGCAGAGGACGCGCAGCGCACCATGACTGCGATCCTTGAGACGATGCACAAGGGTCAGGGAGAAAGCCAGGCGGAAAACATAGTCGCGCAGTTTGCCGAGTCGATCCAGATCGAACGCGGACTCGTCGCGGATGCCCAACTCACGGTCAAGCAAAAGCTCGACCGCATTGCCTCCTGGATGCGCTGGCGCGCGTTTGCCCTGCTGGTTGCGCTCGCGGCCCTCACGCTGATGCTGGGTCGCACGCTGGCAAAACTGACCGGCCAGGTGCGCTCCCGCGAGGCGGCCGAGACGGCGACGAGAACATCGTCCGCCACGCTACGCGCGATGAGCGATGCTTCGCCGCTTGGAATGTTCCTGGCCGACGCCACCGGTGGCTGTGTGCAATCCAATCCCGCCTTTGAACGCATCACCGGCCTGCCGGAAGCGGCGATATTGGGCAACGGCTGGCAGTCGACGCTGCATCCGGACGATCGGGAAAGAGTCGTTGCCGCCTGGAATGCAGCCGCGGTTGCCGGAACAGCATTCGTCTCGGTACACCGTTACGTGCATCGCAACGGCAAAGTGGTCTGGGCTTCGATGAAATCCGCGAGAATGACCGATGGCGCACAACTGCTCGGGTTCGCCTGCAGCGTTGAAGATGTCAGCGAACGCCGCGAAGCCGAAGAAGCGCTGCGCAAGAGCGACGAACGCCTGCATTTGGCACTGGAAAGCTCCCGGCTCGCGTTGTTCGACTGGCATATCCCTTCGGGCGAAGTATTTCTCAGCCGCGAGTGGAATGCCATAACCGGTTACGGTTCCCAGGCCCTCACTACCACCGCACGACGCCTGAACGACCTGGTTCATCCCGAAGACCGGGAAGCGCTGCGGGAAGCGTTTGTAGGGATTTTCAAATCCAACAAGCCGATCTCACGCACGGAATTCCGCATCGAAACCCGGGCCGGACAGTGGAAGCGGGTCTATTGCAGCGCAAGGGTCACCGAACGCGACGCCGTCGGTCGCGCCGTGCGATTAACCGGGACCGTCACCGCGGATTAATCGCGCGTTTCGGGCCGCGTCCGCCTCGACGCGGGAGACGCCCGTCGCAGCGCAGTCTTTCGCGGCAGCGCGCGCAGACGTTCTAGGTATTGGTCCACGAGGGTCTTCGCATCCCGTGCCAGAGGCAGGTAGGCCGGATCGAGTACCCAGTTCACGATCAATCCGTCCACCAGCGCATGCAAACCCACGGCCGCCAGGCGCGTATTGACTGATGGCGCCAGCAGGCCCTTCTTCGCGGCATTGCGTAAACCGCGCTCCATGTATTTGAGGCAATTGTTGCGAGCCTCGATATGGCGCTGGCGGACCTGCGCCATTTCATCGACATATTCGACCTTGTGGCAGCAAATTTCGAATACACGCTGGCATTGCTCGTTCGTGGTCAGGTGATCGAGCACATTCAGCGCACAGGCGCGCACATAGGCGAGCGGATCCTCCAGATTGTCGTCGCCCGCGCGCGCCGCCATTTCCTCCATCGGCAGCACCACGCGACCCATCATCGCATCGAAAAGGTCGGCCTTGTTCCTGAAATGCCAGTAAATCGCCCCTCTCGTGACGCCGGCGGCTTCGGCAAGTTGCGCCAAAGAAGTGTTGGAAACACCCTTTTCCATGAATACATGCTCAGCACTATCCAGTATCCGGTTGCGCGTTTCGAGTGCCACCTCCTTCGTCCTTCTCATCATTGCACCTCTTCGTGGTGCGTGAACGGATGCCCTTACAATCCGTCACAAAACTATCAGCAAGTTTGCACTTTACATACATTATTGTATGTAAGTAAACTCCGTCGCTTGCTGGTCTGACGCCGGTGTACTTACCCTGGAGTTTGCGTCCCGGGATTCCGGGGTCCAGCACGCAACTCAAAGATCTCACAGGAGTTCCAAGTGCACGCTACGTTTTCGCTTGCAGTGCGCGGCGTTGTCGCCGCATTTGCCCTGGCCGCCCTCGCCGGCTGCCAGAAATCGCAATCGCAGCCACCGGTCATGCCCCCGCCGGAGGTAACCGTTGCCGTGGTACAGCCCCGCGATCTGCCGGCGAACTTCGAGTACGTCGCGCAGATATCCGGTGTGCGCGAAGTAGAAGTACGCCCGCGCGTTTCCGGCATCCTGGAAAAATGGAATTTCATTGAAGGCGCCAAGGTCGTGCGAGGCCAGAGCCTGTTCACTATAGATGCCGCGCCCTTCCGCGCGGCGCTCGCCAGGGCGGAAGCGGACCTGGTCAGCGCGCAAGCCACCATGGACCAGGCCAAACGCAATGCCGGCCGCCTGAAGCCCTTGTATGAAGCCAAGGCTGTCAGCCAGAAGGAATACGATGACGCGTCCTCCGGCGAGCAAATCGCCAGCGCCAACGTCAAAGCCGCGCAGGCGGCGGTGACCGAGGCGCGCCTGAACCTTGCCTACACCCGCGTCGAAGCGCCGATCTCCGGCATCACCAGCCGCGCCCTGCAGTCCGAGGGCACCCTGGTCCAGGCCCAGCAGACCTTGCTGACGAAAATTTCCCAGATCGATCCGGTGCACGTGATCTTCAGTTTTACCGAATCCGAACATCTGAAATTCACCCGCGCCATGGCGGACGGCACGCTGCGCCTGCCGAAGGATGGCAGATTCGACGTGAAACTCAAGCTGGCGGACGGCAGCGAATTCTCGCGCCCCGGAAAAGTCGATTTCACGGACGTGCGCGTGGACCCGAACACCGGCACGATCGAGGCGCGCGCAGTCATTGCCAATCCGCAAGGCCTGCTGCGTCCCGGACAATTTGCGCGCGTGCAGTTGTCCGGCGGCGTGCGCCCCAACGCGATCGCGATCCCGCAGCGCGCCGTCCTCGAAGGCCCGGGCAGCAAAATCGTGCTGACCGTCAATGCCCAAGGCATCGTCGAGCCGCGTCCGGTGCGGGTCGGCGACTGGACCGCCGGCGAGGATTGGATCATCACCGGCGGATTGAAAGCCGGCGACCAGGTCATCGTCGACGGTGTAGTCAAGGCGCGTCCGGGCTCCCCGGTGAAAATCGCACAGGCGCCCCCTGCAGGCGCACAGCCCGGTCAGCCGCCACAAGGCCAGCCCGGGCAGGGCGAGCAGCAGCCTGCCGCCAAGCCTGCGGCAACAGCCAACGCCCCGCAACCAGCCAAATAAACAGCGGAGCCCCGCCCCATGTTCTCGCGTTTCTTCATCGACCGCCCCATTTTCGCGGCGGTACTCTCGATCTTCCTGGTGCTCGCCGGCCTCGCCGCGATGCGCACTTTGCCGATCGCCCAATACCCCGAAATCGCGCCGCCTGTCGTGACCGTGCGTGCCGTCTATCCCGGCGCGTCAGCCGAAGTCCTGGAGCAAACCGTCGCGGCGCCGCTGGAAAACCAGATCAACGGCGTCGAGAAAATGCTCTATATGAGCTCGAACTCCTCGTCCAACGGCGCGGTCGAAATCAATGTCACCTTCGAAATCGGCACCAACGTCGACCAGGCGGCGCTCAACGTTAACAACCGCGTCAAGCAGGCCGAGGCCAGGCTCCCGCAGGAAGTCCGGCGTCAGGGCGTCACGGTCGACAAGAATTCAACGTCTTTCCTGCAGGTGCTGGCTTTCAATTCGCCGGACGGCACCTTCGACGATCTGTATGTCAGCAATTACGTCACGCTGAACGTGCTCGACACGATCAAGCGCGTGCCGGGCACGACCAATGTGCAGATATTCGGTGCCAAGGATTATGCGATGCGCATCTGGTTGCGGCCGGACCGCATGACCCAGCTCAGGCTCACCACAGCCGACTTGTTGCGCGCCCTGAACGAGCAGAACGCCCAGTTTGCCGCGGGCAAGGTTGGGCAGGCGCCGACCGGCGGGCCGCAGGAGCTGGTGTACACCATAACAACCAAGGGCCGGCTTGCTGATCCGCACGAATTCGAGGAAATCATCGTGCGTTCGAACCCGGACGGCTCCGCGCTGCGACTGAAGGATGTAGCACGCGTCGAGCTGGCGTCGAAGGACTATGACTTCATCGGCCGCGTCAACGGCAAGCAGTCGGCTTTGCTTGGAATCTTCCTGCAGCCGGGCGCGAACGCGCTCGACGTAGCCGACGACGTCGGCCGGACCATGGCGGAGATTTCCAAGCGCTTCCCGGCGGGAATGGAATTCCAGAACGTTTACGACACCACGCGCTTCGTCAAAGTGTCGATACGCGAAGTGGTCAAGACCCTGCTGGAAGCGATGGCGCTGGTGTTCCTCGTTGTATTCGTGTTCCTGCAGAACTGGCGCGCGACCCTGATCCCGTTCGCCGCGGTGCCGGTGTCGCTGACCGGTACTTTCGCCGGCTTGTATCTGCTCGGCTATTCGATCAATACGCTGACATTGTTCGGCATGGTGCTCGCAATCGGCATCGTCGTCGACGATGCCATCGTGGTGCTGGAAAACGTCGAGCGCATCATGCACGAGGAACACAAGAACGCGCGCGAAGCGGCGATCAAGGCAATGACCGAAGTGACCGGTCCGGTAATCGCCATCGTGCTTACCTTGTGCGCGGTATTTGTTCCGATCGCCTTCCTCGGTGGACTGACCGGCGAGTTGTACCGCCAGTTCGCGGTCACCATTGCCATCGCGGTTGTGCTCTCGGGCATCATCGCGCTGACACTGACGCCGAGCCTGTGTGTGCTGATCCTGAAGCGCGAACACAAGACGCCACTGCGCATCTTCCGCTGGTTCAATGAGTGGTTCCAGCGCGTGACCAACCGCTATACCAGCGGCGCCGCCTGGATCATCCGTCGCGGCGCGATTGGCGTCATCCTGTTCGCCGGCATGGTTGCCGTCACCATCGGCCTGTGGAAAATCACGCCCGGCAGCCTGGTGCCCGACGAGGACCAGGGGTATTACATTGGCGCGGTATTCCTGCCCGACGGCGCCACTCTGCAGCGCACCGACAAGGTCGTCACCGAGGTGCTCAAGGCGATCAATTCCAACCACGCCAACGAATACGCCATCGCCTTTACCGGGCTCGATTTTCTGGGCGGCGGCTACCGCAACAATGCCGCGACCATTTTTGTGACGCAGCGGCACTGGGACGAGCGCCCGGGCGTGGGCACGCATGAACTCATCGGCGACTACTTCATGAAGACCGCCGGCATCAAGGAAGGCCTGGTACTGGCGTTCGCACCGCCGCCGATCTTCGGCCTCGGTAATGCCGGCGGCTTCGAGTTCTATATACAAAACCGCGGCGAAGGCGGTCCGCAAAGGCTGGCGGCAGAGATGGGCAAATTCCTCGCCGCCGCCAACAAGGATCCACAACTCGCGGGGGTGCAGACGTTGTGGCGCGCCGGCGTGCCCCAGTTGCACGTCGACGTGGACCGCGAGAAGGCCAAGGCGCTCGGCGTGCCGATCGGGGACATCTTCGACACGCTGTCGGCTACGCTCGGCTCTTACTACGTGAATGACTTCAACAAATTCGGCCGCACGTGGCAGGTGCTCATGTCGGCGGAACCGGGCTATCGCAACAAACCCGATTCGGTCGGCGAGCTGTATGTGCGCTCCGACAAGGGAGCCATGGTGCCGGTCAAGGCGCTCGCCTCCGTCTCCTACACGTCGGGCCCGGATTCGATGGACCGCTTCAATAATTTGCCCGCGGTGAAATTGCTGGGACAAGGCGCGCCGGGCATTTCCTCCGGCCAGGCGATCGCGGTGGTCGAAAAGATTGCCAACCAGGTCCTACCCGCTGATTTCAGTTACGACTGGGGCGGTGCATCGTTCCAGGAAAAGAAATCCAGCGGCACCTCGACGCTCGCACTCGGACTGGCGGCCATCATGGTGTTCCTGATTCTGGCCGCACAGTACGAAAGGTGGTCGTTGCCGTTGTCGGTCATGATGGCGCTGCCTTTCGGCACGTTCGGTGCCCTCGCGGCGGTCCACCTGCGCGGCCTGACCAACGACGTTTACTTCCAGATCGGCCTGGTGACGCTGCTCGGCCTGGCAGCGAAGAATGCCATCCTGATCGTCGAATATGCGCTGCTGAAAAATGAGGAGGGCTTGTCGCCTTCCGCAGCGGCTGTCGAGGCAGCACGGCTGCGCTTCCGTCCAATCCTGATGACCTCGCTGGCCTTCATCCTCGGGGTGATGCCGCTCGCGTTCTCGTCCGGCGCCGGCGCCGGTGCGCGTACCGCGGTCGGCACCGGTGTCATGGGCGGCATGCTGGCCGCAACCTTCCTGGCGATTTTCTTCGTGCCGATGTTCTTCAAGCTCATTACTGACCGGCACTTGACGGAAAAGCGCTCGACTGCGCAGATCCGCGCCGAAATCGAACATCACAAGGCGCTTGCCGAACAAGCGACGGAAAATCCGCATCACACGCCGCCTCCCAGGGGAGACAATCCATGATCGGGTCACGACTATTCGCAACGATACTGGCTGCGGCGACGCTCGCCGGCTGCATGACCGTCGGACCGGAATACGCACGGCCCCAGGTCGACAGTCCCGAACAATGGCCGGGCGTCACGGCATCGGAGCCGGTTTCCCCGCTTTGGTGGAAGCTCTACGGCGACCCTGTCCTCGAACAGATAATCGACGAAGCGCTGGTACACAATCTCGATTTGCGCCAGGCCGTCGCCCGTGTCGACGAGGCCCGCGCCGCACTCGGCATCTCGCGCGCCGATCAATATCCCGGCGTTTCCGCCAACGCGAGCGCATCGCGCAATCGCGCCAGCACGGAATCCATCCTTGCGGTACCGCCTGGAACCGATCCAAAATATTCGGACTATCGCGCGACATTGAACGCGTCCTACGAAATCGATTTTTGGGGCAAGTACCGTCGAGCCACCGAAGCCGCGCGCGCGGAGTTGCTGGGCTCACAGTTCAACCGCGAAGCTGTCAGGCTCGGGCTGATCACCGACGTGGCCCGCGGTTACTTCAACCTGCGCGCGCTGGACGCGCAAGTAGCCATCACGCGACGCACACTTTCGACCCGCCAGGCTTCGACCGCGTTACAACGCATGCGCTTCGAAGCCGGCGTCGCATCCGAGTTCGACCTTCGCCAGGTGGAGGCGGAATCTGCGCAGGCGCAGGCCTTGCTGCCTACGATCGAAGGGCAGCTCGCAAAGCAGGAAACAGCGCTTGCCGTGTTGCTTGGCCGCAATCCCCGCGCAATCGTCATGCAACCCGTCGAGCGTGGCACGGCAATGGATGCGCTCACCGTGCCCCCGTCCGTACCCTCGGGCCTGCCTTCTGAAATACTGGAACGCCGCCCGGATTTGCGCCAGGCCGAGCAAAGCCTGATTGCCGCCAATGCCCGCATCGGCCAGGCTAAGGCGGCTTACTATCCGTCGATATCGCTCACCGGGTTTTTCGGGGGGGAAAGCACGTCGCTTTCCAGCTTGTTCACCGCGCCGGCGCGCATCTGGCAATTCGCCGGCTCGGCCGCGCAAACCGTGTTTGACGCCGGCCGCACACAATCCCGGGTTGGCGTCGTGGAAGCCCGCCAACAGCAGGCGCTTGCGCAATATCAATCGGCGATCCAGAACGCATTCAAGGATGCGCTGGACGCTCTCGTCATTCAGCGTAAAGCCAGGGAGTCGATCGAGGCGGAGCAGCTGCGCATCGACGCATTGCAGAGTTCCATGAAGCTGGCGCAGTTGCGCTACGACAACGGGATCTCGAGCCTGCTCGACGTGCTTATCGCCGAGCGCGCCCTGCTCGACGCACAACTCAACCGCGTCGAAGCGCAACGCGCGCAACTGGCAGCGACCGC
>JANXVW010000222.1 GCA_025351455.1 Betaproteobacteria bacterium
TTCGCCCAAAGCCCGAGCTAATTGGCGGGTCGGACAAGCGGGCGCTACGACGCCCAGGCCCGGGTCCGCGTTCCGAAACAAAGAGGGTGCTGCAAAGCACCCTCTTTTTTTTAGCCGGCACAAATCAATTCCAATCGAATCGTCTATGTGATGATGTCCGGCGCATGCCACCTTCCGCCTGACATTTGCGACACTATCTTTCAATCGCGTCGAGCGTGGCACGCCGTAGAACGTGACCCACTCCCGAGCGGAGGCGTTTGCATGAAACCGCGATCGATGGCGAGTTCAAATTGACCGCCTAGCCGAGCAACGCGCATAAGTGACGGCCGCGATAAAAAACACGAGCGAAAAGACAATTTCTGCGACGGCCATTACCTGGCTCGAGCCGTGTTCGCTCCACGCGCGCACCACGCCCTCCGTGAAGTAAGCAAAGATCAGCATCGACGACCACTGATAGGTATAACGCTTGCCGCGCAGCACGCCAAACAGCGGCAGCAGCAGGGGTAATGCTTTCAGTACGAGCGCCGAGCCGCCGGGCCGCATCGGTGCCATCCACAATTCCCAGGCAACGCAAAGAAAAACGAGCGCGATAAGGCTCGCGCTGGCAGTGAGCCGCGCGGCGCGCATCAACTGCGGCTCGCCTGAGCGAGCTTTACCAGTTCCACGCGTGCCTCGTCGGTATCTTTCACTACCGTTGCGAATTCGAAGCGCAGAACCTCTCCAACGGCGCGCACATCGAAACCGTCGCAATCTATGCCGATCATTTCGGCGCTGGCCGGCGTTTTGCCATGAACGTGGCGGCAATAGTCGAGGAGGGTATGCGCATGGTCGTTGTTCATATGTTCGATGACGTTGCCTTCCGTGTCCGCAATCGGATAGGCCGGGGCGAGGTAGCTCTCGGCTGCAATGGTATGGATGCTGCCAAACCCGGCGATGTAGCGCAGGGAACGCGGTTCGATGCGGAAGAAGCGGAAGCCGCCAATCTGCAGATATTGTTCGGCCTCGGGAAAATACCGCTGATAGCGGGCGCAGACCGCAGCGTCATCGATGGCTGCAATGTCGCCGATCATGCTCACGCGCGCCTGCTCCTGCAGGTCCCGGGTCAGCGGCGAAACCAGGAATCCGATTTTGGGATCGTGGGCCGCATTCTGCGTGTGCTCCGCAAGATGGCTGATCAGCACCACGACGCGGCCGCGCGGGTCGCAGCAGAACGGCAGGGAGGATGCGTAGGGATAGCCCGGAAATTTCAACGAATGCGTGGCGAGTACGCCGCTTGCAAACCTGCGCATTAACCTGCGCGCCTCATCCCCTCTGGTCATCGTTTCTCCATAGTAGAAGGCACTAAAGGCTTGTCACCACAGGACACAGAGGAAAGCAAACGATAGGGTTCCTTGACGGTGGGGTGACGGGCGGCTGAATTCCTGGCTAAACACCGAATCAGGTTTACCTCTGCGTCCTCTGTGCCTGTGGTGAAGGTTTTGAGATTTATGTTCTGGCCAGCTTCCGCGCAACCTCGGCGAGCCTGGTGCCAAGCGCGATGCAAAGGCGCCGCTCGTCCTCGCTGATCGGCTGATCGGCGTTGGCGCCGGCGAGGTGGCTGGCGCCGTAGGGGGTGCCGCCGCCGCGGGTGCTCATCAACTCCGGCTCGGAATAGGGCAGGCCGACGATCAGCATGCCATGGTGAATCAGCGGCATCATCATGGACAGCAGGGTGGTCTCCTGTCCGCCGTGCATGGACGCCGTCGAGGTAAACACTGCCGCCGGCTTGCCGCTCATCGCGCCTTTCAACCACAGGCCGCCGGTGCCGTCGATGAAGTATTTCAGCGGAGCCGCCATGTTTCCGAACCGGGTCGGGCTGCCCAGCGCGAGCCCGCTGCATTGTTCCAGATCGCTATATTCGACATAGGGGGCCCCGGCGTCAGGCACAGCGGGTTCCGTTGCCTCCGCCACCGTGGATACTTTCGGTACCGTGCGCAGCCGGGCGCCCGTCTGCGGAACCTTTTCGACGCCGCGCGCGATGAATTGCGCCATCTGTTTCACGGCGCCAGTCCGGCTGTAGTACAGAATCAGAATTTCCTGCATCGCTGTTTTCCCACCCTGGAAATCCGTATTATATCGATGGCATCCCGCCCCCCCACGATATGAAGCTGCATATTCATTCAATCAAGGACATCGTTCGACAGTTCCGTTTGCTCGGGAACTTTGTCGTGCTGGTTTACCGGCGCTTCAGGGAAGAGCGCTGCTTCCAGCTTTGCGGCAGCCTGACTTTCACCACGCTGCTTGCGCTGGTGCCGCTGGTCACGATCATGGCCACGGTCATGACGGCGTTTCCGGTATTCGACAGCGTCGTGGAAACGCTGCGCACGTATGTCGCCGGCAATCTGGTGCCGGCCGGATCGTCCAGGCTCATCACGGTCTACATGCAGCAATTCGCGGAAAACGCCGCGCGGCTGACTGCGTTCGGAATCATCCTGCTCGGCGTCACGGCGATCATGCTGATGCTGACCATCGATCGCGCGTTCAATACCATCTGGCGAGTCAAGCGGCCGCGCGCCCTGATCCAGCGCGTATTGATCTACTGGTCGGTGCTGACCATCGGCCCGATGCTGATCGGTGGCAGCCTGTCGCTGACTTCGTGGCTCGTTTCGCAATCGTTGGGCGTCGGCAAACAGGCGCCGGACCTTGTGGTTGCGGTCCTGAAACTCGGGCCGCTGTTCCTTACCTCAATCGCTTTCGGCTTTCTCTATCGCACAGTGCCAAACCGGCAAGTAACCGTTCTGGACGCAGTGGTCGGCGGGATCATCGCCGCATTCGCATTCGAGGCGATGAAAATGGGATTCGGCCATTTCGTCACCAATATCGCCAATTACAAACTGGTCTACGGCACGTTTGCCAGCCTGCCGATCCTGCTGATGTGGATTTATCTGTCCTGGGTGGTCGTTGTGTTTGCCGCGGTTATTACCGCCGTGCTGCCCTATTGGCGCAGCGGCGGCGTGCTGCTCAAGCAGGCGCCGGGCGCGCAGTTCGTCTCGGCCATGGAAATCCTCAAGATGCTGCATCGCGCCTACCTGGACGGCTACGTGCTCAACCTGCATGAGCTGCGCACGGTGTTGAGGTTGTCATGGGAGGACGCCGAGGCGATCCTCGACAAGCTGGTGGCTGCGGGCTGGGTGGCCAAACTTCAGGGCAATGGGTGGGTGCTCGCGCGCGATGCGGGGGGCATTGCGGTCAAGGAAATTTTCAGGCTGTTCGTATTCGGGCGCAGCGCGGCGGACGTCAGCGAGGAAGCGGCAATCCGAAAGCTTGTCGCGAACGTATCTGCCACCGTGGACGGCGAACTGGATTTTAGCCTGGGCGCCCTGTTCGCCGCCGGTAGCAGCACTCGAACCGCGCGCATTGCCTGAGGAAATCATGAAGAAACAACTATGCCGTTTATTTTTTCTCTTGGTGCTGTTTTGGGTCGGTGTCGGACTCGCCGCGGAAAAATTCACGCTGACCGATGCAGAGGGCAAGTCGCACAGCCTTGCCGGCTACCGCGGAAAGTGGGTGATCGTGAATTTCTGGGCAACCTGGTGCCCGCCCTGCCTGGAGGAAATACCGGACCTGGTGGCGATCAAGGAGGCACGCAAGGATGTGGAGGTGATCGGCATTGCGATGGAGTTCCAGGACGCCCGGCAGGTCATGCAATTCGCCGACGGCATGTTCGTTAAC
The DNA here is from genome assembly GCA_025351455.1 of Betaproteobacteria bacterium. Classification (GTDB taxonomy): domain Bacteria; phylum Pseudomonadota; class Gammaproteobacteria; order Burkholderiales; family JACQAP01; genus JACQAP01. Next base: position 3,712 of record JANXVW010000222.1, read on the forward strand.
TATCCGATCGTGCTGGGCGACCGCAAGGTTTCCGAAAGCATCGGCCAGGTCGACGGACTTCCGACTACCTTCATCTATGATCCGCAGGGGAAGCTGGCCGAGCGCCACGTTGGCAAGATCACGCGCAAGCAGATCGAACGCCTCATCGGCGCCCGTAAAGGCGGCTGATCGCGTTCAGTTGTCGCTGAAATAGCGCGTCGGTGTGATGACGATGGGTGCACGAGAGCGCTCGTATTCCCAGTTTCCCGACCACGCACGCAGAACGTTATCCGGATAGCGCGATTTGCCCAGCGTCCCGTTGTAACGGGCCAGGGCGCGGAACGTGTCGCCGTGTTCGATGCTCAGGTAGTGTCGCAGGATCGTGCAGCCATAGCGCAGGTTGGTGCGCAGGTTGAACAGGTTCTGGTCGCCGTCTCCGATCAATTTTGTCCAGAACGGCATGACTTGCATATAGCCGCGGGCGCCGGCTTTCGACACCGCGTACTTGCGGAATTTGCTCTCCACCTGGATGACCCCAAGCACCAGTTGCGGATCGAGCCCCGCCCGCGTCGCCTCGTATTGCACGGTGATCAGGAAATCCTGGCGGGTTATGTCGTCAGGAATGTGTTTTGTCAGCCGCTTCGACATTTCCGCCAGCCAGGCGGCGCCGTCTGCCTGCGAGGCGAACGTCAGTCTGGGGCTGGCCCGATCGGCGACCGACCGGTGCAAAACGGCCTGCACGCTCGCAGACAACGGTTCGTATCGCTGCTCGCCCGCAACACCTTCGCGCAGGTCCAGCAAGCACAGGACCAGCAGTGCCAGGCGTGTGGCGTTTCCGGTTCGTGTGGGCGGTGATTTCATCCGCAAATCGAAATGAGATGCCCGGCTGCGTTCTGCAATTCGATCGTTGTTGCGGCCTTGTCGGTACGCGACTGGTATTCGACCTTGCCATCCTTCAGACCGCGATCGCCGATGGTCACCCGGTGCGGCACGCCGATGAGTTCCAGGTCTGCAAACATCACGCCCGGGCGCTCGTCGCGGTCGTCCAGCAGCACGTCGATGCCGGCAGCCTGCAGTTCGTCGTGCAACTGGTCCGCCACCTTTTTGATTGCCGCGTTCTTAGGGTAGCCGATCGGCGCAATCGCAACCTGGAACGGCGCCATCGGCAGCGGCCAGATGATGCCCTTCTCGTCGTTGCCCTGCTCGATCGCCGCAGCGACGATGCGTGAGACGCCGATGCCGTAGCAGCCCATTTCCAGCACTTGCGCTTTGCCCCCCTCGTCGAGGAACGTGGCTTTCATTGCTTCGGAATATTTGGTACGCAACTGGAAGATGTGGCCGACTTCGATGCCGCGGCAGATGTCCAGCGTGCCTTTGCCGTCGGGCGACGGATCGCCCGCGATTGCATTGCGGATGTCGGCGACGATCGCGGGCTCCGGCAGGTCGCGGCCGAAATTCACTCCCGTCAGGTGAAAGCCGGCTTCGTTGGCGCCGCACACGAAATCGCTCATCGCGGCAACGGAACGATCGGCAATGACCGTGACCCCGGCCGGTATGCCCACCGGCCCGATGTAGCCGGGACGGCAGCCGATGCGCGCCTCAATTTCCTTTTCGGCGGCCAAGCGCAGCGCATTGAGTCCGGGTAGTTTCGCCGCTTTGACTTCGTTGAGTTGATGGTCGCCGCGCACCAGCAGCAGGAACATCCTGTCTTCGCTTACCACCGCGAGCGCCTTAACCGATTGCGACAACGGAAGGTTAAGGAAAGCAGTTACGTCTTCACAGGTCGTTTTTCCCGGAGTGGGCACTTTTTCCATTTTTTTTGCGGCGGCCGCGCGCGGCTGTCCAGGCGCCACGGCTTCGGCTAATTCAACGTTCGCGGCGAATTCGGACGTCGGCGAATAGGCAATGGCATCTTCGCCGGAATCCGCGAGCACATGAAATTCATGCGAGCCGGTGCCGCCGATCGCACCGGTGTCCGCGGCAACGGCGCGGAATTTCAGGCCAAGCCGGGTGAAGATGCGCGAGTAAGCGTCATACATGTTGCGGTACTCGCGCTCGAGGTCCGGGTAGTTCGCGTGGAAGGAGTAGGCGTCCTTCATCATGAACTCGCGCGCGCGCATGACGCCGAAGCGCGGCCGGATCTCGTCGCGGAACTTCGTCTGGATCTGGTAGAAATTCAGCGGCAGTTGCCGATAGGAGCGGATCTCCCGCCGCGCGATATCCGTGATGACTTCTTCGTGTGTCGGGCCGAAACAGAAATCGCGTTCGTGGCGATCCTTGATCTTGAGCATCTGCGGGCCGAATACATCCCAGCGCCCGGTTTCCTGCCAGAGTTCGGCCGGCTGGATTGCCGGCATGAGCAGTTCCACCGCGCCTGCGCGGTTCATTTCCTCGCGCACGATTTGCTCGACCCTGCGCAGCACGCGCAGGCCCAGGGGCATCCAGGTATAGAGTCCGCTGCCGAGTTTTCTGATGAGGCCGGCGCGCAGCATCAGCTTGTGGCTGAGGAGTTCGGCTTCGCTAGGGGCTTCCTTGAGCGTGGAGATGAAGAACTGCGAGCTGCGCATGCGCCTGATTCCGTTGTCGAAAAGCCGCTATTCTACAGGCCGCGCCCGGCGCCGGATGACGCGGCCCTGTTTTTTGCTGACCGTTGCGACCTCCGGGTGCCAGGGAATTCATCAATCTTGTCAGGGGATAAGCTTGCTCGGAAAGTGGAGAATCAATCGCAACGCGAATCGCGACGTCAGCGTGGAAGTCAGCGAGAAGGACGGCATTCGCTCGCTGCACCTGGGCAGTGACACGGTGCAAAGCTCGATGAAGCTCGCCGATCCTTACGAGCTGGTGCTGTCGTACACGCGCGCGATGATGGCCTTTCTGTTGTTCCGGCCGCGGCCCGCGCATGTGCTCATGATCGGTCTGGGCGGCGGCTCGCTGCCCAAGTTCGTTTACAAGCATTTACCCGACGCCAGGACGACGGTCATCGAATTCGAACCCCGGGTCATCGCCATTGCCCGCCAGTATTTTCATGTTCCGCCGGACGACGGGCGTTTCGTCGTGGAAGCGGCCGAGGGAGGAGCCTGGGTGGCGGCGCATCCGGGTTGCTGCGACGTGCTGATGGTGGACGGCTACAACGGCAACGAGCAGGGTCCCCAGCTGTGCTCTGAGGATTTTTACGCTAGCGCGCATGACGCGTTGTCCGACGACGGCGTCCTGGTAGTCAATCTATGGAGTTCGGACGCCCGCTACGACGCTTACCTGCAGCGCATCGAAGGGGTGTTCGAGGCGGTGGTTTGTGTGCCGGCGGAACGACGCGGAAACGTGGCGGTCCTCGCCTTCCGCCGCTCGCCGGGACAACCGCGCTGGGACGATTTGCGAGCGGCCGCCCGCTCTCTGCAATCGCTCTACGGCCTTGAATTCCTTAAATTTGTGGAGGGATTGCGCGAACTCAATCCACGCTCGGCGGCGCGCCTGCTGGTCTGATCCCGGATGGCGAAACTTCTTTTATCGCGCCATTTGTGGAAAAATCGGGCCATTGAACAGGCTTTGGGGTGGCTCACATGGTTGATCGTGATGGCTATCGCCCGAATGTAGGAATCATTCTTTGCAACGGCAGGAACGAAGTTTTCTGGGGTAAGCGGATAAAGGAGCATGCCTGGCAGTTCCCGCAAGGCGGGATCAAGGGTGGCGAGACACCCGAGCAGGCGATGTACCGCGAGCTCAAGGAAGAGGTCGGCCTTGACCCCTGCCATGTGAAGATCCTCGGGCGCACCCGCGAATGGCTGCGCTACGACGTGCCGCAGAACTGGGTGCGTCGTGATACTCGCAGCCAGTATCGCGGACAGAAACAGATCTGGTTCCTGCTCAGGTTGGTGGGGCGCGATTGCGACGTGTGCCTGCGCCAGTCCGAGCATCCGGAGTTCGATGCCTGGCGCTGGCATGAGTACTGGATCCCGCTGGAAAGCGTGATCGAGTTCAAACGCGAGGTTTACCAGCGGGCGTTGCAGGAGCTGGTGCGCTACTTGAATGCATCTCGTGTGCGTCGTGAGCAGGAGGAACGCGCGCCACGTCCGTTCACATCGCTGGACCGCTGATTTCCATAAGCTCCGGCGCCAGCGCCGGACTTTCCAGCTCGACGACGACCAGCAACGCCCTGCCGTCCCCCTTCCAGTAATCCGCGGCATCCGCCAGCGTGTCCACCGCGGCGGCGAATTCTTCCGGCTCGGCCCGCGCAAAGCCCGACGCGTCGCGCAGCACCAGCAGCGTGCCGCCCGGGCCAGGTTCGAGGTCGAGCAGGCAATCGTAAAAAGCATCCCAGTTGTGGCCGAAATACTCCGGAAATTGCAGCGCCTTGGCGAGCGCATTCAGGAAGGCGTTCTTGTCGCGGACCGCAAGCAGGCGAGCCGGGACGATTTGCATTTCCTTCGCAGCAGACTCCAGCGCCCGATCGGGCAGTGGAGCATGACAGCGGAAAACGCCGCCCGAGTGCGATTCGATGAGTTTGAGAAAATCGGTTTTCATTCGACGATGAGTCTGAAACTGCGATAGTGGTCTGGCGTGTACCAGAACTTGTTTTTCCCGGCGATGATTCTTCGCGCGCCACGGTCGCGGCTGTGCGGCGTCTTCACTGTATATTCCCGATAAGTGTTGCGCGCCGCAAAAGGCAATCGGCCCTCGCGGTTCGCAAATACCGCGCCATCGCGGGCGTAGGGAAACGGGCCCGCCCTGCCGGATCAGCGCGAGCGTCTCGCGCGCTTCCAAGGGGAGTTCCGCCTCCCGGACCCACGTCAGAGAATTACGGGAGCCGGATCGTGCCTCTCCCGGGGCGGCATCCGACAGCAGCAATATTCCCAGCAGACACGCGGCAATGAACCGCATCGGATGGGTGCGACTTTTTATCCAATCGTTCAAGGTATTACCTCTGTATCGTTAATCCCATTCGCGAGCTGCACGACGACCATCTCGCAGGACGCCGGCCGAGCCTTGCGAAGATCATGCAAGTAGAAGATTCGCCTTGAAAATCCGGCGGCCGCGAGGTTAACATGGCGGCAGTCTGCCGGTGTCAAAACGGCCACGGAATTCGATTCGGGAACCCTAATTTAAATGCCGCGCCGCAACGACTACGACGTAACCGACCGGGTCAACACGACCGAGCCGGCTTCGGTCAATGGCGAAGTCAATCGTATCTTTCTCGAGCTTTATCCTAACGCTTCCACGCACGTACTCAATCGCTGTTTTCGGGACTTGACGCGCCTGCAGAGAGGCGAATATCCCGGCTATCACGCCTGCGATACCAGCTACCACAACCTGCAGCATTCGCTGGATGTCACGTTGGCGATGGCGCGACTGATGGACGGTTACGAACGCACACAGGACCGCAGCGGCGAGCTTGGCGCCCGGCTGTTCCGATTCGGCATCGTCACAGCGCTGTTTCACGACATCGGCTACCTGCGCAAAGTCAACGATACACGGCACAAGAACGGCGCGGAATACACGCTCAAGCACGTGACCCGCGGCGCCAAATTCCTCGAGGACTACATGAACCGCATCGGCATGGCCGAACTCGCGCCGATCGCCTCCCAGCTCATTCATTTCACGGGATACGAAAAACCGATTGCGAAGATCGACGTGCCGAACCTGTCGTTCCGGCTGCTGGGCAACATGCTCGGCACCGCGGACATCATCGCGCAGATGGCCGACCGCTGTTACCTCGAAAAATGCCGCGACCGCTTGTATCCGGAATTCGTCGAAGGCGGTCTGGCCGCGCGCGACGAGTCCGATCGGCGCAGCAGCGTGATGTTCAGGAGCGTGGGCGACCTGATGGTGAAGACCCCGCACTTCTACAAGACTGCGACGGTGCGCCTGAACGATCAACTCGGCAGCGCGCACGGCTACGCCGGCAAACACTTTGGCGGACAGAACCTTTACTTCGACGAAATCGAAAAGAACATGCAATACGCCAGCGCCGTCGCACAACAGGGCGACCTGACGTTGCTGCGCCGCGAGCCGCCCTCGCCGGACGAAGAAGCGCTCCAGATCTTCTAGTTTTTCCTGCGCACGTCCAGCATGATTTTGCCGACGTGTTCGCTCGATTCCATGAGGGCGTGCGCCGCCGCCGCTTCATCCAGCGCAAACGTCTTGAAGATTACCGGCTGGATCTTGCCCGCCTCGATCAGCGGCCAGATTTTTTCCCGCAACGCCTGCGCGACCGTTGCCTTGAACTCCACCGGCCGCGGGCGCAAAGTCGAACCCGTGATCGTCAGGCGCCGGCGCAGGATATCGCTCAAGTCCAATGAAGTCTTCGTCCCGCCCAGGAATGCGATCAGCGAAAGCCTGCCGTCATTGGCGAGGCACGCCAGTTCACGCGGCACATAGTCTCCGCCGACCATGTCCAGAATCACGTCGACGCCACGGCCTCCAGTCAATTCCTTGATGACCGCAACGAAATCCTCGTTACGGTAATTGATGGCGCGCGTCGCGCCAAGTTTTTCGCACGCCGCGCATTTTTCCGCCGTGCCGGCAGTCACGTAAACCGCATGACCGAGCGCGCGCGCCATCTGGATCGCGGTGACGCCGATGCCGCTCGAGCCGCCCTGTACAAGCAGCGTCTCGTCGTTCTTCAGTCCACCGCGGTCGAACACGTTGACCCAGACGGTGAAGAAGGTTTCGGGCAGGCTGGCGGCCTGTTCAAGCGTGAGGCCTTTGGGAATGCGCAGGCATTGCACGACGGGCGCGTTCACAAACTCGGCGTAACCGCCCCCGGTCACCAGCGCGCAAACTTCATCGCCGACTTTCCATTCCTTCACTTGCGCTCCGAGCGTAACGATGGTGCCCGAGACTTCGAGCCCGGGGATGTCGGAGGCGCCGGGCGGCGGCGCATAGCCGCCTTTGCGTTGCAGCACGTCGGGTCGGTTCACACCGGCGAAGGCGACTTCGATCAATACCTCGCCCGCCGCGGGAGCGGGCACGGGACGCTGGCCCGGTCGGAGCACTTCCGGCCCGCCGGGGGTGGTGATTTCAATTGCTCGCATCTGGGACGGTATGTTCATGGTGGCCGGGGCTCTGGATTGGATCGGTGTTTATATCATTTTTGCGCGCAAGACTTCCCGCGTTTGCGCCGTGCGGGGCATTGCGGCATCATTCCGCGCTCTATTGACGAAAATAAATCGGCGGGAGGATTCCATGGAATATCGCAAGCTCGGCAACAGCGGCCTGAAGGTTTCGCCGTTGTGCCTCGGCACCATGATGTTCGGCGATCGCACCGATGAGAAGGAGGCGGGACGCATCGTTTCCGCCGCTTTCGACGCCGGCGTGAATTTTCTCGACACGGCAGACCAGTACGCAAAGGGCGAGTCGGAGCGCATTACCGGCAAGCTGATCGCCTCCAACCGCCATTACTGGGTGCTTGCGACCAAGGTCGGCAACGCCATCGGGCCGGGCCCGAACCAAGTGGGGCTCGGACGCAAATGGATCACGCAGGCGATCGACGCCAGCCTCGCGCGGCTCGGCAGCGACTATGTCGACATTTATTACCTGCACCGCGATTTTGACGACGCCGCACTCGAAGAAACGGTTGCCGCTATGGGCGACATCATCCATTCCGGCAAGGCTCGCTATTTCGGATTGTCCAACTTCCGCGGCTGGCGCATTGCCGAGATCGTCCGTCTGTGCCGCGCCATGAATGTTCCGCAGCCGATCGTCTGCCAGCCTTACTACAACGCAATGAACCGCCAGCCGGAAGTCGAAATCCTGCCGGCGTGCCGTTACTATGGCATCGGCGTCGTGCCTTACAGTCCGCTTGCGCGCGGCGTGCTGACCGGAAAATACAAGCCGAACGAAGCCCCGCCCGAAGGCACGCGCGCCGGGCGCGCCGACAAGCGCATGATGGAAACCGAATTCCGCAAGGAATCGCTGGCGATTGCGCAGAAGATCCGCGCCTTTGCCGAGAAGAAGGGGACTAGCGCCGGCCATTTCGCGGTGAACTGGGTGCTCAACAATGCCATCGTCACCAGCGTCATCGGCGGACCGCGCACCCTCGAGCAGTGGCAGGACTATGTGAAGGCGCTGGAGTTCAAGTTCGAAGCCAAAGGCGAGGCCCTGGTGGATTCGCTTGTGTCAATCGGCCATCCCTCGACGCCGTGCTACAACGATCCACAATATCCGCTGACCGGCCGCGTGCCGCTCGTTAGCTGAGGCGGACATGGACAAACCCCCTGTCGCAGTGGTCACCGGCGGTTCCCGCGGTATCGGACGCGCAATCGTCGAGATGCTGGCGGCGCGCGGATACCGCGTCTTGTTCACCTACGCCAGCCGCGAAAACGACGCGGCGGCCGTCGAGGCCAATGTAGACGCCGCCGGCGGCGAAGCGAGAAAATTGCGTGCCGATGTGGCCGATGCGAAATCCGCCAAAGCCGTGGTCCGGAGCGCGCTGGATACTTTCGGGCGCATCGACGTGCTGGTCAACAACGCAGGCACGCATCTGCCGGACGTCTCCATTGCCGATACGTCGGCGGAAGAATTTGATCGCGTGCTTCGCGTAAACCTGTACGGCACGTTTCACATGGTGCAGGCCGTGCTGCCGCACATGCAGGCGCGCAAGAGCGGCAACATCGTCAACCTGTCGTCCAACATTACCAGCCGCTTTGCCGCGAACAACGGTGCCTACACCGTTTCGAAAGTCGGCGTCGAGGCGCTGACCCGCATCCTGTCGAAGGAGGAGGGCCGCAACGGCATCCGCGTGAATGCGATCGCGCCCGGCCCGATCCGCACCGACATGCTGGAAGAAACTTTCATCAAGATCGGTTCCGAACGCGCGGATGCGTTCATCAAATCGGTGCCGCTCGGGCGCCGGGGCGAGCCGAGCGAAATCGCGGAAACGGTGGCCTTCCTGGTTTCCGATGCCGCAAGCTACATGACCGGGCAGATCGTATTCGTCAACGGTGGCGGGCCGGGCGGTTAGCTATGTCATCGGAAGCCAGCTACTTGGCGCTCCGGAAACGAGTTCACCGATGTGGGTAAGAAATGACTGCCTCCGCTAGCGGGCGGCGATGATCTTTTCCAGCACGATGCGCATTTCGGCGGGAACAGGGGTGGATCGGCGCGTGGTGCGATCCACGTACACATGCACGAAATATCCCTGCGCGGAGGCCGCGTTCTCGTCGTTTCTGAACAATCCAATCTCGTAGCGCACGCTGCTGTTGCCGATTTTAGCGACCCGCAGTCCGGCATGCACTACGTCCGGAAAACTAAGCGGGGCGAAGTACTCGCACTGGGTTTCCACCACGAGGCCGATCACCGCGCTCTTCACGAGATCCAGCGCACCTTGCTCGATTAGATACTGGTTCACCACCGTGTCGAAGTAACTGT
>JANXVW010000262.1 GCA_025351455.1 Betaproteobacteria bacterium
GGCGGGCGAACAAGTCTGGATCGCCGGCGACGTGGCGATGCGTGACGATGACTTCGCATCCGTGCGCGGCATCGATCAGTTCCGCGGTATCGAGTTCGCGTCCGAGCGGATTGCGGCGGACTTCGCCGAGCGCTGAAAGCCCGGCAAGGGCCCGGTCGCTGTAGTAATTCTCGCGGACATACGGCGGGTGGGTCAGCAGGATGGTCGCCACGCTAGGAGTAGCACCTGCCGGGTGGCGCAATCAGCCCCGAACCAAGCTGGTTCATTTTCTCTTTTTCTGTTTTGCGGCTTTCATCGATTTCGGCGTTTTTTTCCCGCCAGCCCTGGCCGCTTTCTTTACCGTGCCGGCTTTCGGGACTTTCCTGATGGCGGTCTTGCGGCTTGGGTCGCCGCCGTATTCGGCCAGCACGAACGTTCCGCCCTGGTACATCTCGGTGCGCGGATCGCCGGGCTTGTCCTTCGCCAGCACTTCGGCAGCATAGAGTTCAGCGTCGTCCTGCGGCAGAAACCCAAGCCGTCGCGCATTGGAATTGTCGTACCAGCTTCGCCTGTTGTCCGACACGCCATAAACTATCTCGAAATTGATATTCGGATTTTCGATGCCCACCGAGACCAGGCGCGCGAGGTCGCGCGGACTGATCCAGATTGACAGGCGCCGTTTGTCCGGCGGCACCGGATTGACGTTGCCGATGCGCATGCAGAATACCTCCAGCCCGTACTTGTCTGCATACAGGCTGCCGATCTGTTCGCCGAATGCCTTGGACACGCCGTAGCGGCTGTCCGGCTTGGGATAGACGCGGTGGTCGATCTTGACGTCGCGCCTGTAGAAACCCGCCGCATGGTTGCTGGACGCAAACAGCACGCGCTTTACGCCGTTCCTGCGCGCGGCCTCGAATACGTTGTAGCAGCCGATGATATTCGCGTGCAGGATGCTTTCCCAAGGCCCTTCGGCCGAGAATCCACCGAGATGCACGATCGCGTCCACACCTTTGGTCACGCGCAGCATGTCGGCCATCTTTGCGACGTCGCCGCGCGCCTGCTTCTCCCCGGGCGAAATATCTTTGACCGGCACGATGTCCGACAGCCGCAGGTTGTATCTGCCGGCAAGTTCGCGACGCAAATGACTACCCACATTGCCGGCGGCGCCAGTGATCAAAACGGTTTTCATGTTCGCAATCCTTTCCATTAAACGAAACGGCCCGCAGATGACCGCGGGCCGCAGCGATAATTCAGTCTACGGCTCTAGCGGGTAAACAGGACCAGCGCCTTGGTGATGGTCGTCCACACGCCCCAGGCCAGCGGAATGCCGACGAACAGCCAGAACAGCAACACCAATCCCTGGTTGCTTCCGGCACCACTGACCGCCGCCGCATCGCCTCCGACGGCGGATTTTGCCGCAGCGTCATGCGCAAGCTTGCGCTCCGCTTCCAGTTCGGCATCGGTCATGAACCATTTGGCGGCGACTGGCCGCACCAGCAGGTTGCAAATGAAGCCGCCGACCAGCAGGCCCGCGAGGATGTACATGGTGGTGTCGTACGCCGCGCTCTTCGGCGTGCCGTGCTTGATCTGGTAGTCGTTAATGTAGTTCACGATCACCGGGCCGAGCACGCCGGCCGTGGACCACGCCGTCAACAACCGTCCGTGGATGGCGCCGACCATCTGCGTGCCGAACATGTCTGCGAGATAAGCAGGAATGGTGGCGAAGCCGCCGCCGTACATGGTCAGGATGATGCAAAAAAATCCGACGAAAAGCGCCATGTTGCCCGCATGTCCCGCCGAGGGCGCGGACGCGTATAAAATAATCCCGAGCGTAAAGAACGTGAAATAGGTCGCTTTGCGTCCGATGTAGTCGGACAGCGAAGCCCAGAAGAAACGCCCGGCGATGTTGAACAGGCTCAGAAGTCCGGTAAACGCCGCAGCGATGACCGCAATCTGGCCGAGTTGCTCCTTGCTCAGGGTATCGAATTTGAGGTCGAGTCCGATCAACCGCCCGCCAAAGATTTCCTGCAGCATTGGCGACGCCATGCCGATCACGCCGATGCCCGCCGACACGTTCAGCATGAGGACGCCCCATAACAGCCAGAACTGCGGCGTCTTGTGCGCGTTTTTCAGGTGCACATGGCGCGTCGTGATCATCGTGTTCGCCGTCGCACTTGCGGGGGGGGTCCAACCCACCGGTTTCCAGCCGGTCGGCGGCACGCGATAAGCCAGCGCACCGATCATCATGAATACAAAATAAATCGCCGCCATGGTGACGAAGGTCTCCCAAACGCCCACGGACACCGGCGTGGCGTAATGCTTCATCAGCATCGCCGCAAGCGGCGAACCGATCATTGCGCCGCCGCCAAATCCCATGATCGCCATGCCGGTCGCCATGCCGCGACGGTCGGGAAACCATTTGATCAAGGTCGAAACCGGTGAAATGTAGCCGAGGCCCAGTCCGACGCCGCCGATGACGCCGGATCCGAGCCACATCAGCCACAGCTGGTGTGTGTAGACGCCAATCGCGGAAAGGACCAAGCCGCCGCACCAGCAGAACGCCGCCACGACCCCCGCCTTGCGCGGGCCGGCGCGCTCGAGCCACCCACCCCAGATGGCGGCGCTGGAACCGAGGAATACAAAGAACAGCGTGTACATCCAGCCCAGGATCGGCTTGTCCCAATCACAGGTGGTAGTGAACAGCATCGCAATCCAGCTCATGTCCGCCGGACATTCGACGGATTTGCTGATGCCCAGCGATTTGGTCAGCGGGATCCAGAAAACGGAAAAGCCGTAGGCCATACCTATGCAGAGGTGGATACACAGCGCCGCCGGCGGTACCAGCCACCGATTGAACGTCGGACCAGCAATGGTACGTTCCTTATCCAGAATTCCGGCCATGGTGCCGCTCCCCCTTCGTTATTTTTTCAGTCCGGGCTTCATGCCCTGACTCTGCCCGGCCCCTGCGCTGTTACTGAATAATACCGTAATCCTTCCCCGTTCCAATACCCGGCCTTCATCGCACCCAACGATGATAACCTTCCGTTTTGTAATATATTGTCGTGCCGGTGCCATCGGCACCTGAATTCATAACCCGGTGGGTTGAATTTGGCTCCTCGCCCCTCGACCGTCCTCTCTCGTCCCCCGGTAACCGCCGTCCTCCTCGCCGGCGGTCTCGGCCGCCGCATGGGCAACGTCGACAAGGGACTGCAGTTGCTTGGGGGCCGCCCGCTGGCAAGTTGGGTACTGCAGCGTCTGGCTTCGCAGGTGGACGAAATACTGATCAACGCCAACCGCAACCCGGATGCCTACGCGGCGTTCGGTTATCGCGTGATTGAGGATCGCATCGGCGGATACGCCGGCCCCCTGGCTGGCATGCATGCGGGCTTGTCGGAGGCGAAAAACAATCTGGTTGCATTCGCGCCCTGCGATACGCCGTTGCTGCCCGCAGACCTGGTCACCCGCCTGCTCGCACCGCTGCAGGACGAACGCGTGGACCTGGGCGTGGCAAAAACAGGAACACAGGTGCATCCGGTCATCTGCATCGCACGCAAACGCCTGCTGCCGCATCTTGCGGGCCTTCTCGAGAGTGGGGGGCGCAAGGTCGACGCATGGTTTGCGACCCTGAACGTGGTGGAAGTCGCATTCGACGACCAGCAGCAGGCCTTCCGCAATGTCAATACCGAGGAAGAATTGCGCGCGATCGAACGGGATCAACCCGCCGCTTCGCGCAAATAACGTATGTAAAAGCGCACGAACTCGCCGTAGTTGTCGACGCTGATGCGCTCGTTGACGCCGTGATACCGCTTCAGGTCGTCCTGCGACAATCGCGCCGGCAGGAAGCGGAACAGGTTGTCCGAGATAGCGATGAAATGGCGGGTGTCGGTCGCGCCGAGCACGAGGGAGGGCGCCACGATGGCCTCCGGAAAGCTTGCTTTTACGGCGCGATGCAGTTTGCGAAAAGCGTCGCTGTCGGGGCTCGACACCGGGGAAGGCTCGCTGCGCGATGTACCGGTGGCTGCAATCTTGACGCGCGGGTCGCCAATGATATCGATGACACGCCTGATCGCCTGGTCGCTGCTCATGCCGGGCAGGAGGCGCAGGTTGACCACACCACGCGCGCGCATCGGCAATACGTTTTCCTTGATGCTGCCCTCGAGCATCGTCGGCGCGATCGTCGTGCGCAACATCGCGCCGGTCGACGGTGCGTTTTCCATCTGCGACTTCACCAGCGGTGCGAACAGCCAGAGATTCGAAAAGACCACCCGCCGGAACCAGCCCTGCTCCGGACCGAGGAACGCGAACTGGCTGCGCACCGGGTCGGGAATCGTCGCCGCGAACTGATTGTCTTCGAGCCGCGCGATGGCCGCGCTCAGGATGCCGACGGCCGTGTGCGCAGGCGGCAT
>JANXVW010000174.1 GCA_025351455.1 Betaproteobacteria bacterium
TATGCGTCGGGGAGGGTGTTGCCCAACCGGAAACGTTTCTTGCCGTTCCAGAGGTGTTCGCTTCCGGGAGGCACCCGGAAATAGTACGCGCCGTGAGTATGCTGCCACCGCACGGGTAGTCCGCGATTCTCCGGCTTTCGGTTCAGCGGCATTACGGCACTTCTCCCCATTCGTACTCTTTGGCCACTCTAGCACTCACCGAATAGCCCAACAAATGTTCGACATGCGAACGCAAAATCGCGACCGTGCCGTCCGGCCGTATTCGATGCTCGATGCCCATTGTCCGGAGTGCGCGCACCTGGGCGGCGGAGCGTTGCCGATTGGTGAGGGCGACGATCTCTTCGTTTCTCAAAAACATGGAAGTCGTAGGGGCTCTGAGGCGCACGCGCATCAAGTTAGCCGTTTCGATTGCATTGCAAAACTAGCAGAACTCATGGGGCTGGCAGATTTGATAGGTCTGATCCCTTTTGCCAAATGCAATGCTTTGCCCTCGGAGCGTCCTACCGCCTACTATCGGTTTTGTGTGCAGCCTTCGCGACCGCTTGTGCGAAGGCATCCGCGCTCGGAGATTCCAGAATGACGAGCGGAATGCCAAGCTCATCGCAGACCACTTGCGCTTGCTTACGCTCCGCGGCAATGAAATCAGCAATATGAGCGAGGTCGACCTCGCGTTGATCCCGAATTCGGATGCGCGCGGCAACCGTTGGAGCATCAGCTTCTATAAGCACCACACCGTCAAGATTGAGTGCACGGAATACTTCAGCATCGAGATGCTTGAAGACGCCCTCGGTATCGAGCAAGACGAAGTGCCCATCGAGCAGCAGGCGGGTGCGGGCAGCGTTATGCCGGCGAACCGCCGCGGCAAGCGCAATCTGATTAGCTTGGACGTCATTGACACGCTTGTCGGTGCCCCAGTTCGGCGTCGCCTGCTCTTCCTTGATCAGCTTGCTGGCCGATGTATGTATCAGGCCTATGTTCTTGGGCAGGCGCGAAGCAAGATAGGTTTTGCCGACGCCGTGGACGCCCGCAACGAAAATGTTCACACAGGACCTTCGGAGGGGAACATGGCACGCATTACACGGCGAAAATCAGTTGGGTCGAGATACAGAAATGACTGAGGAGGTGTGAAGTCCGGAAAAAATTCTTTCGGATCCACCTGCGCCTCCGCAATCTTGACTCGGTCGATCATCACACCGAATGCCGTCTTCTTGCCTTTCACATACTCATCGAGCTCGTCGCGTGTGACCCCGCCGCCATGGGCTTCCGCAAGCTTCCATAGGGTCTGGAAATCGCACTCTTCGATTCTATCTATGAAGGCCACGCCAACAAGTTTCTGGATTGGTGCTGACGAATACAGCACCATCACACCGATGTCATTGGCCGGCCAGCTACGCCGCAATTCAACGCGCTTCGTGCCAGCGAGTATTAAGTCGACGTACTTCGGCTTGATCGAAAGCAGGACCGCTCTACCGCTCGGCTGCTCGGAGGATTCTGGAAAAAGACTCATCGGAGATTTTCACGATAGATTGTATAGGCCCCTGCACGACGCGGAGGCGTTTCAGTTCCGCGTACGAAACGGAGTTCTCTAGATGGCAGATCAGTCGAAAAAGCATCACTTTCGTCTCGGTCCGCGCCATATCCTCGATCTGTTGGTCAGAGTACACAGTTCTGCGGCTCACGATCCGCGCGATCTCATCCGCCGATTCCGACCAGGTGTAGCTCTCCACCACGCCAAGCGTAGTCACTCCGCGCACATCGTGGCTTCGGTAGAACAACACCACATCGCCCGGTCGCGGTTGCTTGCTCGGGGTGTGACACAAGTAGGCCAGTTTGATGGCGTTGCCAATATGACGCTGTGGATGTCCTTCGGGCAGTGCGTGTCCGGAGTCCAGGTAGTCCGGAAATAATATGTCATGGAATTGCGGTTGGATCGGGATCAAGAACTTCTGGACATCAATGCCGCGCAAATAGTGCGGGTAGTAGCGTCGCACGTATTCGAACTGATCCATCTCCAGCGCCGGCGGCGCGATCGGATGAGTCTTGACATAGACGCCGTCGCTCTCATACAGACCGGTGTGGCGGAATCCGAAATCCTCGATCAGGTCTTTCAGGTGCTTCTGCTGCTCGTCGTTGGCATGCAGGAAGATCCACTCGCACTGGTGGTTCGTCGCGTATTGGAACGCGCCCCGCAGAAACAATTCGCCGATCTTGCGTCCACGCACGGCCTCACCGACTTTGAAGGTGCATAACTTCAACGCGTCGCCGTGCAGCACGTCACCTGCATCATTGAACCGCTCGTCGGTCTGTACGGTATAGATGCAGATGGCTGCGATAGCTTGGTTTACACCGTCGCGATATACCCAAGCGCGCCTTCCTTCCATCGCCTTGCGTCGGAACCATTCGTTAAATCCGTCGTAATCAGCACGCACGCTGTCGAAGAACGGCTGGGTCAATTGGTCCGTCAGTGTGTGGAGCTCAACATCGTCGATGTTGGGCAGTTGGACTTCGCCAGGGACGTGCAGTCGGCGAAGCCAGTCTTCCGCCGACTGGATAAAATACACCCGGTCGCGGAGACCAAGCTCACTGGCCTTGCGGTGAACGCCCTGATCTTCAGTTACCAGGGCGTGAGCGGCGTCTCGCTGGAGGGCATACAGTATTTCGTTGTCACAGGCATCGTTAATCGAAGTCTGCGCGTTGTTCCACGGGCAGCGCGGCCCGGCCTGAAGCCGGACGTACTGATCGAGCCTCGCCAGCGTGCGGTTTCGGCGATCCGCATTCCCATCGCGCTGGATGTCCTCAATTGAGGCTGGATGGTATAGCAACTGATGCCCGTGCTCGTTGCAAAGCCGCACGAAGTTCGCGAGGCTAGGCTGCAGTACCACCATCGAGTCCTGAAGCGGAATCAGGATATTGGTGTCCAGCAAAAATCGAAGGCGCAGTGGCAACGTTTACTCGCATTGGACGATCGCTCGCGATCACCTACGTCGGCGCCCCCCGCAGATGATGCTTCTTTTGACCTTTGTTCGGTTTTGCCGATCTATTGGCGCTGCCAGACAAGCATGAATTTATTAGAAACTCTACCCTAGGGCAGCATCCGCCACAATTTGCGGCGTTGCTGGATGTCTGCTCGCATTGTGAC
>JANXVW010000177.1 GCA_025351455.1 Betaproteobacteria bacterium
GGCCGGTCGCCAGAGTGACTACCGATGCGAGGTGTTTACCCTCGAATATTTTCTGCCCTTCTTTTCCTCCGTGTCCTCCGTGTTTCAAGGTTTATTTTGGTAGAGGCGTTAAATGAGCAATTTCATGAACGGAATGCAACAACAGACCATCCGCGCGAACGGAATCCGCATCAACGCGTGGGTTGGAGGCCAGGGTGATCCGGTTGTATTGCTTCACGGCTATCCCCAGACCGCGCAAATGTGGCGCAAGGTTGCGCCCTCGCTGCTGAACCGGTTCACGGTCGTGTGCCCGGACCTGCGCGGTTACGGCGATTCGGACAAGCCGCGCGACGGCTACGACAAGCGCAGTATGGCCAGCGACATCATGGCAACGATGCTCGCGCTTGGCTTCGAGCATTTCGCGCTGGTCGGCCACGATCGCGGCGCGCGCGTCGCGCATCGGCTGGCGATGGACTATCCGGATGCCGTGAAGAATTTGACGGTGCTCGATATCGTGCCAACCCACACCGTATTTCGCGACGCCGGCAAGGATCTGGCCGCCGCGTATTGGCACTGGTTTTTCTTTCAGGTTCCCGACCTGCCGGAAATTATGATCGCCAACAGCGCGGAGCCGTTTCTGCGCAGCATGTTTCGCGCCCTGTCCTTTCGCCAGGACGCAATCGAAGAGCCGATGTTCGCCGAATACCTGCGGGCTTTTACCTCACCCGGAACGATACGCGCGGGTCTGGAAGACTACCGGGCCGCTGCGACGGTGGACATTGCCGACGACGAACGCGATCTGGGAAAAAAACTCTCTTGCCCGGTGCTGGCGATCTGGGGCGAGCAGGGCAAGATGCATACGCTGTTCGACGTGCTTGCTACCTGGCGGGAAAAAGCGACTGACGTGCGCGGCCACGCATTGCCGTGCGGGCATTTCATTCCGGAAGAGGCACCAGGCGAACTGTTGCGCGACCTGATGTCTTTCCTTGGTCAGGGCCGTTGAACCGGTGAGCGGGGCGGCGGTCTATGCTAGAGACACCATCGAGCCGGTTCGAACTACTGGGAGCACCAGCATGAAATTCCCCATTCTTGTCCTTTCCCTGTTCCTCCTGGCTTCGGGCGCGGCGACCGCGTTCGACCAGGAAGAAACCTATACCAACCTGGCCCCCGGCAAGGACATGCTCGACCCGGGCAGGCTTGCCGGGTTGCTGCGCAACAACGACGTCCGCGCGATGAACAACGTTGCGCTGCTGTGGGCGAAGGGTTTCGACGGAAAACAGAGTTTCGAGGAGGCGCTGAAGTGGTGGAAGGAAGCAGCCAAGCGCGGCTACACGGTGGCGATGAACAACATCGGCCTGCTGTACGCGAACGGGCACGGCGTGCAGCAGGATTACAACGAGGCGTTCAACTGGTGGCATCAGTCTGCCTTTCTCGGCAATGCCTGGGCGATGAACAGCGTCGGTGACCTTTACGAAAACGGACTCGGCACGTCGCGCAACCTGCAGATGGCGATGACGTGGTATCAGAGTGCCGCTACGCAGGGCGAGACGATGGCGATGTACAACGTCGGTCTGTTGTACGAGTCGGGCGCCGGCGTTACGCGCGACGATGTGGAGGCGCTCGCCTGGTTCCGCAAATCGGCTGGACTGGGCTACGCCTCGGCCATGCATAGCATCGGAAAGATGTATGTCGACGGCCGCGCAGTCGGCGCCGATCCCGTGGAAGCACTGGCCTGGTACAGCGTGGCCGCTTTGCGATACCCGCCGGAAGACGCCGCAGAGGCCGAGATCAATCGCAAGGAAATCGCGCAACTCAGCTTCAGAATGGACTCAGAGCAACGCGCTCGCGCCAAGGACAGGGCCGCGGCGATCGACGTCCTCACCCAGCCGGCCAAGGCCGAATCGCCGAAGCCGTTACAGCCGGGCGAGAAATCCACTTGAGCCTTCGCCGCGTTGTATTGGCCGGCGTCGTGTTTGTGCTCGCCCTCCCACTCGTCACGATAGCGGCGCAATCCGCCGGACAGTCCGTACCGGACGCCGCTGAAATGGAACCGGCGAGAAGCTATGGCAAGCATGCCAACGACGGCAGCATCACATCGCGAAAGTATCTCGGCAATGCCGGTGCCGAGGAACTGTCCGAAGCCGAGTTGATGCCCGCGCTGGTTGCCGCGCTGGACCAGATTTCCAAATATCATCGGCTGGTGGCCCTGCCGGAGATCATCCGGGTACCGCACGAGCGCATCGAGGAAATTGTGTGCCGGGCGAAATGCGCCGCGCTTGCGGTCTATCGGCCGGGCGAGGGCATTTACCTCGATGACAGCCTCAAGCCGGAAACCAGCCTGTTCGACCGCTCGATCCTGCTCCATGAGCTCGTTCACTATGTACAGGACATGAGCGGGGCGCATGCCGATATGAAGCCCTGCCTGCGGTGGTACCAGCGCGAGCAGGAAGCCTATGCAATCCAGAAAATCTTCCTCGGCATGACCGGCAGCCCGACCCGTGTCGGCTACTCGGCCCACAAGTCCACCTGCGACGAAGCGTCCAAGTAACTCTTCACCGCAAAGTCGCGAAGGGAACGCAAAGGAAACCCGTAGAAATGGTCCGCGGTTGAAAAGCTGATGGCCGATGGAGCGTCAAAATTGGCGGTTGGTTGCGCAGACGAGCTCTCTTCAGTCTTGATCTCTTAACGCCTTCCTTCGCGTTCCCTTTGCGACTTTGCGGTTAGGAGGTCGAGCCGCTCGATTGCCCGGACGTATCAATCCGGAATGCGCAATATATTGGACGCACTGCCCAGCATGCCGAACAATGCCACATCCAAAACCGGAGAAAAATACATGGCTGCGAATCCGTCACCGTTTTCCCTGCACGTCGGCGACGACGTGCTCGACGACCTCAAAGCCAGGCTTGCACGCGTGCGTTGGCCGGATGAAGTGCCTGACAACAACTGGAAATACGGCGCCGATCTGCCTTACCTGAAATCTCTGGTGGACTACTGGCGCGACGGTTATGACTGGCGCAAACAGGAAGCGAAGCTGAACGGCTTCAAGCAATACAAGGTAAAGCTCGCCGGCATCGATGTGCATTTCATCCGCGAAGAGGGCAAAGGACCGAAGCCGATGCCGCTGCTGCTATCGCACGGCTGGCCGGGCTCGGTGCATGAATTTCACAAGATCCTGCCGATGTTGACGGACCCGGCACGCTTCGGCGCCGATCCCGCGGATGCGTTCACCGTCATCGCGCCGTCGCTGCCCGGTTATACGTTTTCTTTCACGCCGAACCAGCCGCGCTTTTCCGTCGAGCAGATCGCGGACGTATTCGCCGGGCTGATGACCGATGTCCTCGGCTTCAAGCGTTTCGCGGCGCAGGGCGGAGATTGGGGCGGATTCGTCACCTCGCGTATCGGTTACGCGTATCCCGAACGGCTTGCCGGCATCCATATCAATTTGCTGAGTCTGCGCCGGGATACGCCGATGCCGGACAAACCCACCGAGGACGAAAAGCGCTACTTCGACGAGCGCGCGCACTGGATGAAAGAAGAGGTCGGCTATACCTGGATTCAGGGCACCAAGCCGCAGACGCTCGCCTATGCGTTGACGGATTCGCCCGTGGGACTGGCGGCCTGGATCGTGGAGAAATTCCATACCTGGAGCGATCACAAGGGCGACCTCGACGGCTATCTCGGCCGCGACGAAATGCTGACCAACATCATGCTCTATTGGGTCACCGGCGCGATCGGGTCTTCATTCTGGCCGTACTACGCGCGCATGCATGGGCCGTGGCCGATCCCCGACGGCGCGGTCATCAAGGTTCCCATGGGCTACGCCGAGTTTCCCAAGGAAATTTTGCGGCCGCCTCGTTCCCTTGCCGAAAAGATGTACAGCGACATCCGCCGCTGGTCGAAGATGCCGAAAGGCGGGCATTTTGCGGCGCTGGAGCAGCCTGCGTTACTCGCGTCGGAAATCAGGGAGTTTTTCCGGCCGCTGCGGTAGGGGGCGCGGGGGGTTGGGGATTAGGCGATTGGGCGATTAAAGTGTCTACTGCCTTACCCAATCACCCAATCGCCGAATCACTCAATCGCCCGCTGATAAGTAAGCCAAAAGTCACCCATCGGGCGCTATAAATTGGTCCGGCGCCGGCGGCTCCTGTGCTGGCCGAAACCAACGAAGCTTCCTAGAATGGAAGCGTAGCCACACCCTGCTCCGGTCGAGGGCAGGCGGTCGAATCGACCTGGGAAGAGGACGATGGCAACCGAATCGCGCACACAGTTGGCGAAGCTCAGCAGGCCGCGTCTTTATAACGCGTTGCCAAGAGAAAGGTTGTTTTCTCTCCTCGATGAGGCCAGCGCGCGGCCAGCCCTTTGGATCGCGGCACCCCCCGGTGCCGGCAAGACCACGCTGGTCGCGGGTTGGCTGGAAAGCCGCAAACTTTCCGGCATCTGGTATCAGGTCGATGCAGGGGACGCCGATCCGGCAAGTTTCTTTTATTACCTCGGCATCGCAGAACGCGCCCGCCCCGGCCGATCGCGCAAGCCTCGGCCGCTGCCTTTACTGACCCCTGAACATCTGGCCGATGTGCCCGGATTTGCCCGACGCTATTTCCGCGAGTTGTTCAGTTGTCTTGCCGCGCCGGCGGTGCTGGTACTGGACAATTTTCAGGAGGCAGGAAACGAAGCCGTCTTCCATGAAATCGTGCGGATTGCGATGGAGAATGCTCCGCACGGCATCCCGGTTGTCATCGTGAGCCGTGTCGAACCCGACGGGAATTTCGCGCTCCTGAGCGCGAACCGGGCGCTGGCGCTGATCGAATGGGAGCCGTTGAAACTTACGCTCGAGGAGTCGCGGCAGATCGTGCAGCAACATGCGCCGATGGACGATCGGCTGCTCGATGAATTGCATTCACGATCCGGTGGCTGGGCGGCGGGCCTGATCCTGCTGGCGGAGCGCCTGCAGCGCGGCGCCAGCATCGACGATCTGTCTGCGCCAGGTTCCCTGCAGGAAGTGTTTGGCTACTTCGCCGGACAATTGTTCGACCGTGCGGATGCGAAAACCCGTCGCACGCTGCTGCAGTTGAGTTATCCGCCCAACATCCCGGAAAGCATGGCCGAAGCATTGACCGGAAATGTTTCTGCGGCCCGGTTGCTTGAACAGCTCTATCGCCGTCACCTGTTTACCGACCGGCGCCTGAGCTCGGAACCGGTTTACCAGTTCCACGCGCTGTTCCGCGCCTTCCTGAGGCATCGAGCGCGCGAGGAACTGAGTCGGGCCGAACAAGACGCGATCGCCAGTTCAGCAGCGCGACAGCTCGAGCGGGCGGGAGATGTTGAGGCTGCCATGTCGCTTCATGTGGAAGTACAGGATTGGACGGCGGCGCAGGCGCTTGTGCTAAGCGAGGCCATGCGATTTATTTCGCAAGGACGCTGGCGAATGGTCGTGGATTGGATCGGTGCGCTTCCGGAGCAGTGGGTCGAGCAAGATTGCTGGCTGCTGCATTGGCTGGGTACGGCGTGGATTGGGGTCGATCCGCCGCGTGCCCGCTCAATTCTGGAACGAGCCTGCCACCAGTCGATCAGAGAAGGAGATCTGCTGTGCCAGGTACAGACGGCGGCCGGCATGGTCGAAGCCTATTTTCTCGAGTACGCCGTGTTCACGCCACTGGATAGCTGGATTCCCGTCCTGGAAAAAATGTTCGATCCGCAAATACCATCGATGGAACCGAACGCCGAGTTGCGTGCGCAATCGGCCATGCTGATCGCGCTTGTTTACCGGATGCCGGACCACCCGCGATTGGACAACTGCGTGGAGCGGGTCGAGGATTTGTTGCGCACCGGCGCGGAGATAAATCTGCGTGTGACCGCCGCAACGCACCTGACCTTGTACGGCAGTTTTACCGGGCACATGCAGATCAGCAGACGGGCCGCGCTGTTGCTCGCACCGCTCCTTGCAGACCCGGCCGTTACCGTCTTCCGTAGAATTTTCGCCTGGGCGGTCATCAACTGGTATGCCTGCAATGCCAGCGATGTTTCGCTCGGCGAGCAGGCCGTGGCAAGCAACCTTTCGATCGCCAGCGATGAAGGGATGCATATTGCGGAGCGCTTCGCGTGCATCCTGGGATACTTCTTCGACATGGACCAGCATCGATTCGAATCGGGCAGACGGCGTATCGAACGCTTCGAAGAGATCATGATTCCTTCGCAGCCCTATGAGGCTGCGTCGCTGGTGAATATGAAATCCTGGTTCGGCGTGTACACAGGTGACCCGGCGCTTACGTTGCGATACGGGCTCCACGCCTATGAGTTGTATCTCGAAGCCGGATCGATTCCGCACATACTCGTCGGACTGAACGGCCTGATCTGGGGGACAGTTGAATCCGGGGATGATGAGGTCACCCGCAAGTGGATCAAAGAGCACCACCGCTGGTCCGATCGCGCAAACATGGAATGGGCGCGTTGGGCACCCGATGCAGCCGAGGCAGTCATGGCGCTGAGGCGAGGCCACTTTCAAACACTGGACGACAGGTTGAACAAGATTTTCGCGCACCCGCGTACCGTCATGGATCAGTATGGACACATGCTGGCTTGGTGCCGCGGATGGGCCGGGCTGCTGGCAGCCGCCGCCATCGAGCGCGGGATTCGTGTGCCAACAGCGCTTGCCTTCATTAGGGAATTTGGTCTGGAGGCGCCCGGGCCGCATCTGGAGAACTGGCCATGGCCGATAAAAATCCGCTGCCTTGGACCGTTCGAAATCCTCGCCGCAGAGCGCCCATTGGACTATGGAAGCAAGACGCCAAAAAAATTGCTGGCGCTGCTAAAGGCGATCATCGCGCTTGGAAGCCGCGATGTGCCCGAGCAGAAACTGGCCGATGCGCTCTGGCCGGAGGAGGACGGCGACACCGCCCACCAATCCCTTACGACTGCACTGCATCGCTTGCGAAAACTGCTCGGTGACAAAACGCTCCTCCGCCAGCGCGAAGGCCGCATATCGCTTGATACCAGCCGTGTGTGGGTGGATGCGCTGGCCTTCGACGCAGTCTGTGTGCCCGAAACCGGGCCGGAACACCTGGGCACGATGCGCACCATCGAGCTCTACCGTGGCGAATTTCTGGCCCACGACGATGCGCCCTGGGCTTTTTCGATGCGGGAGAAGTTGCGTGCGCGGTACCTCGAACTGGTCAGTTCAGCGGCGCGCCGTCTGGAACGGGAAGGCCGTCTCGAGGAGGCGCTGGATTTGTACCGCCGCGGCATCCAGGCCGACGAACTCGCGGAAACCTTCCATCAAGGCTTGATGCGCTGCCATCACCAGGTGGGGCGCACACCGGAGGCCCTCGATGCCTATCGTCGCATGCGCGAGTTGCTTAACCGGGTACACGGTGTTCAGCCATCACCGGCCACGGAGGAGCTGTATCGGAAGCTTTCCAGCCGCTGAGCGCGCAGACGTAAGCGAAAAGTCATCTCCCCTGGCCTACATTGGCATCGCGTGGCACTTGCCACGGTCGATGTCTATTCAGAGGAGGAGAAAAAATGAAACTCGTTCAGATTTGCCGCGCGGCAATCCTGCTGGCGCCGTTGGTCACTTCCATTGGTGCCTTCGCACAGTCGTTCGAGCGGCGCGATGTCACC
Source organism: Betaproteobacteria bacterium (assembly GCA_025351455.1). GTDB lineage: Bacteria > Pseudomonadota > Gammaproteobacteria > Burkholderiales > JACQAP01 > JACQAP01. Next base: position 7,594 of record JANXVW010000177.1, read on the forward strand.
TTCGTGAGTCAGGGATTGAAACTGGCCGCATGGTATTACGTGCCGAAAAATCTGAAGCCGGATGAGAGGCGGCCGGCGATCGTCATGGCGCACGGCTTCAGCGCACCCAAGGAAGCCCTGCTGCAGAACTTCGCGGACCGCTTTGCCGCAGCCGGATTCGTGGTCACCGTCTTCGATTATCGCTATCTGGGGGCGAGTGAAGGAGAGCCGCGCAACCAGATTTTTCCAGGCGAACAGATCGAGGACTATCGCAACGCCATTACCTGGACCCAAATGCAGAAGGAGGTCAATCCCGAGCGCATCGGTGTCTGGGGTACGTCCTATAGCGGCGCTCATGTCCTGCACCTCGCGGCGTTCGATCGCCGGGTCAAGGCGGTCGTCTCACAGGTCATGCTCGTGGACGGACCCGCCAATGCCGCGCGTCTGAACCGGGCCGACAACCTGCCGCTTGTTGCGGGATTCCTCGCCCAGGATCGAGCCCAGCGCTACACCAGTGGAAAAATAAACTATCTTCCAGTCGTGGCACCCGAAGGGCAACCTTCTGCGTTGCCCACGCCGGAGTCATACGATTTTTTCCTCAAAGTTGTTGCAAGCTCGGCGCCGCGATGGGAAAACCGGGTTACGCTGGAATCCATGGAGAAATTCCTCGAATACAATCCGGCCGCGAACATCCACCGCATTTCTCCTACACCATTATTAATGGTGGTGGCGGAAGACGATCGCCTGACGCCGACTGATCTCGCGATCGAGGCCTACCAGCGCGCCAGGGAGCCCAAGAAGCTGGTGATGTTCAAGGGCGGGCATTTCAATGCCTACCAGGAGCCGGGGCTCAATATCACCGCGCCGGCTGCCGTGGACTGGTTTAAACAGTGGTTGATGAAATAATCGCCTGGCTCCCGCGATAGCCCCGCGTCGCGGGGCCTTTCTGTTTCTGGAATCTTCGCGCTATGATTCTCCGGCATGCCATCCGGATTCGGCGGGAGGGGGAGTGCCGACGAAACCACAGCAGCTGGCCAAATTGTCGCGGCCGCGTCTTTATGACGCGCTGCCGCGTGAGCGTCTCTTTGCCCTGCTGGATGAGAAGCGCAAGCATCCCGGGATCTGGATTGCCGCTCCGCCGGGTTCAGGCAAGACAACCTTGCTGGCGAGTTATGTCGAAAGCCGCAAACTGCCCTGTCTTTGGTACCAACTAGATTCCGCAGATTCCGATCCCGCGACTTTTTTTTATTATCTGAGCGTAGCGGAACGCCTCAGACCGGGGCGGCGTTCGCACGAGAAAACCCTGCCGGTTCTTTCCCCGGAATATCTAGCCGAACTGTGTGGCTTTGCACGTCGACACTTCAGGGAACTGTTTGTTCGCCTTGGTCATCCGAGCTTGTTGGTGATCGACAATTGTCAGGAACTTTCGCCCACCTCGCTTGTGCACGACGTATTGCGCGTGGCGCTCGAAGAGGCGCCGGAAGGAGCATGCGTCGCGATTCTGAGTCGGCTGGATCCCGATCAAACATACGCGCGATACGTGGCAAACGGGAATCTTGCCCGGATCGATTGGCACAGGCTTAACCTTACTCCGGATGAGGCGGAATCAATACTTCGCTCGCAGTTGAATCTTGACCCGAGCGTTGCCAGAGCGCTTCATGAACAATCTGGCGGTTGGGTGGCCGGGTTGCGCTTGCTTGGCGAATGGATCCACCGTGGAGGCTCGATAGAGGATCTTGGCAATCCAGACTCGTTTCAGGACGTATTCGGATATTTTGCGGGTGAGCTCTTCGCGCGCGCCTCGGATGCCGACCAGACGACGCTGCTGCAACTGAGCTTTTTCCCGCGAATCCCCGTCTCGGCGGCGGAGCGTTTGATCGGCAGCAAATCGGCGGTACGATTGCTGGAGGAACTCTATCGCGCCCACCTGTTCGTCGATCGCAGGAACGGGTCCGAACCTGTCTATCAGTTCCACGGCCTGCTTAGCGCATTCCTTCGTCATCGCGCAGGGCAGATTCTCGATCCGGCGGCTTTGGTCGCCGTAGCGAATTCGGCCGCCCGCCTCCTGGAAGAATTCGGTTACCCCGAGGACGCAATGCCGCTCTTCCTGCGTGCCGGAGATTTTGAATCGGCGTTGGAACTCGTGCTGAAAAAGGCGAAACAGTTCATTGCACAGGGTCGCCGGCAGACAGTGATTGATTGGATTACTGCCCTGCCCGAGGAAGCAGTTTCGCGGAATTGTTGGCTTGGGTACTGGCTGGGCTCGGCGAGGATCGCTATCGATCCCCGCGCCGCACGCGAGACATTCGAGCAGGCATACGAAAGCGCTCGGAATGCCGCCGACGAAACCTGCCAGATCGAAATTTCCGCCGCCATCATCCAGACCTACGTGCTTCAGCACACACACTTCCGTCCACTCGATCGCTGGATCGCAATTATCGAGGCGAAAGTTCACCAGAGCGGGGCGTTTCCGGACAATGAGGCCGAACTCCGGGTACTGGGGGCGTTATTAATGGCATTGACCTATCGCCGACCTGGGCATCCCCAATTGCCTCGGATCATCGAGAGGGTATTCGAACTTGTCCAGTCGGATGTGGATGTGAATCTGCGTCTGGTTAGCGCCGGTTATCTTTGCGCGTATGGCGCAATAAGCGGGCCATTGCAAGTCGCACTCAGGGGGCTCCCCATTCTGGTCAAATTGCTCGATCGCGACGATATCGGCGCGGCCAACGCCGCCTGGTCATGGTTCGTGGTCTCCTGGGTTCATTGCATCTGCAGAAATGAACGCGAAAGTCGCGACGCGGTTGCCAGAGTCGAACGAATTGCCGAAGAAGAGGGGCTTGCCTATGTGCACAAATTCTCCGCCATCATAGGGGCCTGGATTGAATTGTACGCACACAACCTGGATGCCGCGGAGGTATGGCTGGGCCGCCTCGAGAAAATCGTCAAGCCGTCACATCTCTACGATATGGCAACCTTCCACGGGATCAGGGGTTTCCTATACGTGCTACGAGGAGAGCCCGACCTTTCGTACGCCGATGCCTTAAAAGCAGTCGATATTTTCGATGAGGCGGGATCAACGACGCATCAACTGACCTATCGTATCAATCTCATTCTTCCACTGCTCCAGAAGGGACTTTACGGCGAAGTCCGGGAAATAATCAGTGATATGCGTCGCATAGGATCAGGCAGTTCGACGCATTGGTGGGTGTCTGCGATGCTTGCACTGGAGGCCTATACCGGATTCAAGGATGGTCGCCAGACGGCCGGTCTTCTCGCACTCAAGAAGGCATTTGAATACGGAAGAATTCATGGCGAAGACTACGGGTTTGCCAACTGCCTGCAGCAATTGATGCCGCTGCTTTGCGCCGAGGCGCTCTCCGCCGGGATCGAGGTCGAGTACACACGTAACCTGATCAGGCGCTATCGATGGAGGCCGACTGTAGCTGAACTCGAGGATTGGCCCTGGCCGGTCAGGATTTACACACTGGGGAGATTTCGTATTGAAGTCGACGGCCAAAGCCTTTTGTTTTCGCGAAAAGCGCCCAGAAAAGTGCTGGCTTTGCTCAAGGCTATCGTTGCGTTCGGCGAGCGGGGTGTTCCCGAGCAGCGACTGGTCGATGTGCTATGGCCCGAAGAGTCCGGCGAGGCCGGTCGCGAAGCATTGAGCGCAAGCCTCCACCGGCTGCGAAAATTGCTGGCATACCCAGACGTTGTGCAGCTCTCGGAGGGCATGATTTCCATCGATCGGGGACAATGCTGGATAGACGCCTGGGTATTTGAGCGCCGAATGGTGGAAGATGAACGCGGCATGACGCGCGCTAACGGTAGTGCGCCGTCCATATCGCAACTTTATGGCGGCCCGTTTCTTTCCGATGATCTGGATTTCCCCTGGGCGTTCTCCATGAGAGAACGCCTTCGAAGCCAGTTCCTGCGTTACGTCACGCGGGTAGGCCGGATTTATGAGCAGGCCGGCAGATTTGAAGAAGCCGTCTTGCTCTATCAAAAAGGGATCGAGTCCGATGATCTTGCCGAGGTACTTTATCAGGGCGTGATGCGTTGCCATATTCAGCAGGACCGCCACGCCGAAGCGATGGCGGTCTATCGGCGTCTGCGGCAGACGCTTTCCGTGACCCTCGGAATTCCTCCTTCCCCGCAAAGCGAGCGGATGTTTAAGTCCATCCAGGACGCCTGACCCGCAATACCGGAATCCGTAACCTATCCGTAATCCCCGCCGGGCTAGCCTTCCGTTGCGCCTGGGAGGGAGCATGGTTCCGCAGCCTACGTTCATCGTTCGACTTTATCGCCAGGCCCAACACGAGATGACGGGCGTGGTCGAGGATGTGCGCTCGGGCCGCCATACGCCTTTCGCGAATGCCGAAGAGCTTTGGCGTGCCTTGTCCGTGCGGCCTCCTCGCAGCGCAAAACGAAAAATCAACCTGTCGGAAGCAGAATAAGGAGAGTTAAATGCGTGCTGCCAGATCGATTGTTGCTGCGTGTTTGTTGGGGGGTGTGCTGTTGCCCCTACAGGCGGCAGAGCTGCCGAAACAAGGCAAGTTCACCGCCAAATTCGGCTGGTATGCGGTCGGCAAGGTGTTCGAGTTGGAGAAGGACCATATCTACTGGGTTGGAGAATTCAGTGGTACTGTTTTCAATGACACTGGTTCCGGCTTCTTGCATATGGCTTCCGTGGTCTGCCCGGCATCAAACGATATCCACCTCGACGGCCAACCGGGCAGGGCCGATGGCTACTGCGTTGTCACCGACAAGGATGGCGACAAGGCCTACTCCGTGTGGTCATGCAAGGGACCTTTCCCTGGTCCTTGCGATGGGGACAACAAATGGACGGGCGGGACGGGCAAGTACGCGGGAATCACAGGAGGCAACCGATTTCAGGGCGTGACGACCGCTCCTACCTCATCCGGCTACGCAATTTGGACGAGCGGGACGTATCAGCTGCCTTGAGTAAGGCCTGTTTCGAAATGGAGAAAGCAATTTCCTGGTACGACGTGGACGTCTTGCACTAGCGATCACTCCATTTTCTCCCGGGTTTTAGGGCGGCTAAGGCCGCCCTTTTTACTTGCATCGCATTCTTGTCGATCAAGGCGGCAGGCAATGCGGCGTGATCCCGGTGTATGCTGAATCATCGGCCTGATCGGTACGCCTTCAGTTGCCGACAAAATTGCGGCACCGCAAAATTTCCGGCGCAGACCGGACTTTCCAAAACTTGTTTGAGGAGTCAGTACATGCACGGAATTTTATTTGTTCGGCTGTTGGCGGCTGGATTGGGCCTGATTGCCGCAAACGCCTTTGCCGCAGACACCATTAAGATTGCCCACATCGACCCGCTGAGCGGCCCGTTCGCACTGCAAGGCGAATCCGGCAGCCGCCATATCCAGGCGGCCATCGATGAAATCAATGCCCGCGGCGGCGTACTCGGCGGCATCAAGCTCGAGATGGTCGAACTCGACAACAAATCCAGCCCGCAGGAGAGCCTGGTCGCGCTGAAGCAGGTGATCGACCAGGGCATCCATTTCGTCACGCAGGGCAACGGTTCGCATGTCGGCCACGCGCTGACCGAGGGCGTGCTCAAACATAACCAGCGCAATCCCGGCAACGAAGTGCTCTATCTGAACCACGCGGCAATCGATTCCGCGCTGACCAACGAAAAATGCAACTTCTGGCATTTCCGCTTCGACGGCAGCGTGGACATGAAGGTTGATGCATTGACGTCCGCGATCGCGAAGGAAAAGAACGCAAAGAAGGTGTACCTGATCAATCAGGACTACGCCTACGGCCAGGCGGTCAGCCGCGTTGGCAAGGAAATGATTGCCAAGAAGCGTCCTGACATCCAGATCGTCGGCGACGAACTGCATCCCACTGGCAAAGTGAAAGACTTCGCGCCGTATATTGCAAAGATCAAGTCGAGCGGCGCCGATACTGTGTTGTCGGGCAATTTGGGCAGCGACCTCGCCCTGTTGATCAAAGCTGCGGAAGAAGCGGGATTGCAGGCGACGTTCTATACGAACTATGCATACCTGATCGGCACGCCGAGGGCCTTTGGGGCCTCGGGTGCGGATCGCGTGAAGACCGTTGCGAGCTGGTTTCCGAACCTGCCTGGCGCGCCCCTCGAGAAAACGTATCTGGACTACAAGAAGCGCTACCAGGAAGACTGGGGCTTCCTGCCGATCAAGTACACGATCGACATGTGGGCGAAAGCGATCGACAAGGCGGGCTCGGCCGATGCCGTCAAAGTCGCGAAGGCACTGGAAGGCATGCGTTACGACGCCGGCGTCGGCGAGGCGTCGATGCGCGCGGACGATCACCAGATCACGGAACCGATGTTCGTCGCGACTTTTGCCAAGGTCGGCAATGGCGTGAAGTACGAGGCCGACGAAACAGGTTACGGCTGGCGCGTCGATACGAGAGTCGAGGCGAAAGACAACATCATGCCGACGACCTGCAAGATGGAGCGGCCGTGAGGGCCGTGAACGGGGAATAGCGAACGGTGAACGGGTAAAGGCGGATTCAAGGACAACCTCTGATCCAACGGCGCGAGACGCCCGGCTTGATGCCGGGCGTTTTCTTTTGCGGCGAATCGCGCAACAATGACCCCGTCGCCTCCCCTCGGAGGAAGGGATGCCAAAGAAGCGGCCGCAGCTTGCCAAGCTCACTCGTCCGCGACTCTATAAAGCAGTCGCGCGGGAGCGGCTGTTCAGGCTTCTGGACGACAAACGCGAGCATCCGGTGGTGTGGATTGCGGGTCCACCGGGAGCAGGCAAGACAACCCTGGTCGCCAGCTACCTCGAAGAAGCCGGCGTGCCCGCAGTCTGGTACCAGGTCGATCCGGGCGACAGCGATCCGGCCACGTTCTTTTTTTACCTCAAACAAGCCATCGAGACAGTGGCCAAGCGGAAAGCCAAACCGCTGCCGCTGCTCACCCCCGAATATCTGCCCGATCTGACCGGATTCGCCAGGCGGTTTCTGCGCGATGGGTTTGCGCGACTTCCGGAAGAAGTCATTCTCGTCTTCGACAATTATCATGACATTGCGGAAGATTCCGCTTTGCATGCCGCATTCAAGGCTGGGCTTACCGAAGCGGCGCCGGGGTCCAATATCATTGTCTTGAGTCGGGCCGACCCTCCGCGCGCTTTTGCTGATGCGATTATCAATCAGACGATCGCGCTCGTTTCCTGGGAAGAGCTTCGCCTTACGCCTGAAGAGACGACTGCAGTCGCCGCAAACCTGGGCATCAAAAACGCCAAGGTCTTGCGTTTCCTCCATGAGCAATCTACCGGCTGGATTGCCGGCGTGACGCTGATGCTCGAACGACTGCGTCGAGATGAAAGCCTGGAGACAATGAACCGGCCCGAAGCGCTGGAAACGGTCTTCGATTATTTTGCCGGACTGATCTTCGACGACGCTTCGGACGAGGCGCGCGAAGTGCTCATGAAAACGGCGTTACTGCCCCGGGTGAACGCCGCGCAGGCAGAAGCCATTACTGGGAAGGCGAATGCCATCCAATACCCGGAAGAACTGCATCGTCGACACCTTTTTACTGACCGCAGGGCCGAAAGGGAGGTGAGTTATCAGTACCACGCACTGTTCCGTGCGTTCCTTCGCAAGCGCGCCGAGCAGAGATTTTCGCGAGACGATTTCAGCGAGTTACTTGTAGCCTCTGCCAATCTACTCAAAGCGCATGGACAATCTGAGGATGCGGTGGAAATGTATCGTGAGGCAGGTGCGTGGGTAGAGGCGGAAGAATTCATTCTGGAGCTTGCCCCCAAGCTTCTCGCCGAGGGTCGTTGGCGGACACTGCAGGCTTGGCTGGTTTCACTTCCTGGTGAGCAGTTGTCGCGGAGCGCCTGGGCACTATATTGGCTCGGCAATAGTCATACGCAAAATGCGTCTAGACGTGCTCTGGAGTGGCTGATCAAGGCCAATGACGCATTTGTGCGAAGTGGAGATCTCATCGGGCGTCTCTTGTCTGCTGCTGCAATCTTGCGAAGTATCCACTTCGAGTACAAAACATTTGAGTCTATGGACCAGTGGATTGCGCAGATCGATGCCGATCTCGCCATTGGACCGGTATTTTTGAATCCAGCTGATGAATTGGCGGTGCATAGTGCGGTATTTCTGGTTGTGATCTACCGTCTTCCCGGCTACCGAAACCAGATGGACAGTGTTGCGCGCGTTTCGGAGCTTCTCGATGCGGCTATTGACGTGAATCGGCGCGTGTCCGCTGCGTTCGTTCTTCTCCTCGCGCATACCCTAGCTCATCGGAACGACGTGGCGTTGCATCTCGTCCATCGAGTTGAACCGTCTTTGGGCGACCCGTCACTGACGGCTTTAAATCGAGCTTACTGGTGGATGCTTGTAGGCTATTTGCACCATCGCAGAGGAGAGCGAACCGAGACCGAGGAAGCATTGAATCGTTGCGATCGAATAGCTTCGGAAAACGGCCTGCGGCAGCCGGAATTCTTATCACGTTGTTATCGCGCTCAGCACTGCTGCACGTGGTCGGACACGCAAGGCGCACTGAGCGCTCTGGACGGAATAGAGCAATTCGTATCCGAAGAAAATCCGATGGCTACGGCTCAGTATCACAAACAATGTCTATTTCTTGAAATGGTTCGAGGAAATCGTGACGCGGCCGAGTTGCATGCTCGCCGTGGTGTAGCCGCAGCGCTTCAACTGGGATCCCCCTTTTTTAGCGTCGCATGGCTGTCGCAGGGTGCGGCAGCGTTGGGCATGAGCGGTGCCTATGAGGATGCGGCAAAGTGGCTTGAGGCCGCGTGGGTCGAGTCGGAAAACGGCTTCGTAAGAGCGTATCAGCCAATGATTCTGGCTTCGGAATTTTATGTTTCGCATTGCCAGGGGCTGCAAAGCCAGTCCGAACATCTGTTACGCAAATTTTTTAGCATTACACCGAATGCCGAAGCTTTTTCTTACGCTGGCACAATGGCGACCGTCAGGGACGCAGTGCTAACCGAAGCCTTGGCCAGGGGAATCAGTGTTGAGTTTGTGCAATCCCTCATTCGCAAATATGAAGTCAGGCAGCTTCCGAAGTCCGGAAGCATCAACTTTCATACAGGCTGGAAGCTTGCCGGAGAGGCAATTACCCCGGCGGACAAGCACATGCTGGGTCACGGCGGCGTGGTAGGGACGACCTTCAACGACAAAGGCTCAGGACCGTTGCATCTCGGCCCGGCGGATTGCTTTTATACGTTTCTCGTGATTGAGGGTCGCGGGAGGAACAAGGGTTCCTGCGCCTTTGGAGATGCGGATGGCGATCGTATCTTTACAGATTTTACCGGCAACCTCTCACCGGATGGCGACAGCGGTACCAACGAAATTGCCGGAGGTACCGGCAAGTACGCTGGCATTCAGGGAAGTGGACCGTGGAAGTGCAAAGGGGCCGGGGCCAACGGAGAAGTTCAGTGCGCTCAGCGACTGGATTACCGGTTGCCGTAAAGCGCGTGGCACAGGCCTTAACCGTCTTCCCAGCTTCAAGCGCTCGGCCGCGTCGCCGCACCGGAGGCGGCGGCATTGCGCCTACCTCCAGGAAAATTTCGACCGAACAGCCTGCTGGACGCGCCGGTCGAGGTGATGCTAATCGAGCAGAAGATTTGAGTTCGTGAGGCGGAAAGAGAGAAGATTTAAACAAAGAACGAGGAGAGACCCATGACTGCCAAAAATGTTCTGAGAATGTTTCGGCTTACTGCATCGATCGCATGCACCCTGATCATCGCGGATGTTGCCTCGGCCCAGCAGCGATTTCCAATCAATGCCACGGCTGACGGGGTCAAGAGCAGCTACGTCCAACAGCATGTGATCGATGTCGGCGATGTTACCGGGCATCAGGTTCGCATCCTGGAAGTCCATCGAATCCATTCGAGCGGCCAGATCGTGCTCAACGGCGTGAAGGTCGTCGAGGAATGGGATCGCGGCTTTTCGGACTACACCAACGGCGTTGGCCCGGCCAGAGGATACGGGATATGG
>JANXVW010000017.1 GCA_025351455.1 Betaproteobacteria bacterium
TGCCTGGCTCGAACAAAACGCCGGCCTGCTCGGCCGGCGCTCTTCGATCGACCTGAACGCCTTTGTCTGACTAGGCAGTAACCGGCAACGGCTTTGCCTTCAACATGCCCTGCGTTTCGATGAACCTGACGATCTCATCGAGACCATGCCCGGTCTTCAGGTTGCTGAACAGGAAAGGCCGCTCGCCGCGCATCTTGCGGGCATCCCGCTCCATCACTTCGAGGGAAGCGCCGACATAAGGCGCCAGGTCGATCTTGTTGATGATCAGCAGGTCGGATTTCATGATGCCGGGCCCGCCCTTGCGCGGAATCTTGTCGCCGGCGGCGACGTCGATCACGTAGAGCGTCAGGTCGGACAATTCCGGACTGAAGGTCGCGGCCAGGTTGTCGCCGCCGCTTTCGACGAACACCACATCGAGGTTGCCGAACGTCCGCGCCAGCCGCGCGACTGCCTCGAGGTTGATCGAGGCATCTTCGCGGATCGCCGTATGGGGGCAACCGCCGGTTTCCACGCCGATGATGCGTTCCGGCGGCAACGCTTCGTTGCGCACCAAGAACTGCGCGTCTTCCTGCGTGTAGATATCATTGGTCACCACCGCCACCTCGTACTTGTCGCGCATCGCCTTGCATAGCAACAACGTCAGTGCCGTCTTCCCCGACCCCACCGGCCCGCCTATCCCTACTCTCAAAGGCTGTGTCGTCATATCAATCTGACCCTCAATAAGAATTTTCACCGCAAAGACGCAGAGGACGCGAAGGAAGGCACAAAGCGAATACCCGACTGTGTATGCCACCGCGATCCCATATATCCGCGCTCCATCTGCATCCTGTCGCCGTTATCGCCTTCCTTTGCGCCCTTTGCGTCTTTGCTGTGAATAGTTTGCCTTACGATCTAAACAGCCGCGTGTACTGGGTCTCGTGGCGGCTGCTGGCGATGGCCAGGGCGGGCGAGAAATTGCTCAATACTTCATCTGGCATGCCGATCGCGCTGTCGGCAATTTCCGGCAGCAACGCGATCAACTTCACGAGGATGCGCTGGCCGCTGGACTGGCCGAGCGGCACCAGCTTCATGGCCGCGGAAACCTGGTTTTCTCCCCACGCCCATAAATATCCGGTCAGACCTTCGCGCAGCGGGACCCCGAGACCATATGCCGCGAAACTGAATGCGGTCGGAAAGGCGGGCGCCTCGATCTTGTCCAGCAGGCTAGTATCGATTTCATGCGTCGAATCGAGCACGGCCTTCAATGCACCGCCCATTTGCAGCGTCTCCGCGCGAAATTCCGCCGTCTCGCGAATGGCAATGAAGCGCTCGTTCCAGTGACGGGCGGAATCGACGTCGCGCTCCTGCCATGCGCGGTACAGCCGCCGCCAAAGCGGCGCTTCCAGCGTGCCGACATTGAAATGCAGGAGATCTGCAATCCAGGCCAGCGCACTGGCCTCATCCTTGATCGTGCCCTGTTCCACCGCCCACTCCATGCCTTGCGAATAGGCATAGGCGCCGACCGGCAACATCGGGCTCGCGAGCCGCAGCAGTTGCGGCAACGCGGTTCCGGCAATCGGCAAGGGGCTCATGAATTCACGGACACATATTGATGGATGATGCCGCGGTGAGCCGGCGCGTCGGGGCCCTGGTGTTGATGTCCGCCGTAAGCGCCCGGTTCCGGCTCGAAGGCCGCCTCCACCGGCACCACGATTGCCCCCAGTCCTTCGACCATTTGCCGCAGGACATAATCGTTGACGATGCGCAACCACCCGGCGCCAATCTGCAACGCGACATGGCGGTTGCCAAGATGATAAGCAATGCGCGCCAGATGCACCGGATCCGGACAACCGACCTGCAATACTTTTTCCAGCTTGGCCGTCACTTTGACAATACGGCCATCCTCCGCCTCCAGGAAATCGCCATCACGGAGCACGGAACCGCGCGGCAGGAACAAGCCGGTTTCTTCCCCGGTCGTTGTCTGCGTGCGCAACCGGCACTTCTGCCGCAGTTCGTAGGGCATGATGACTTCAGCATCGAACTTGTTCCGCGGCTCGCAGCGCTTCTGGATGTTGAGCATGATCAGAACAGGAAATAGCGCTGCGACATCGGCAGGGTTTTGGCCGGCTCACAAGTCAGCAGTTGACCGTCGGCGCGCACTTCGTAGGTTTCCGGATCGACTTCCATCGTCGGCAGGTAATCGTTCAGCCGCATGTCGGCTTTCTTCAGGTCCCGCGTACCGAATACCGGCACCAGCGGCTTGTGCAGCCCGAGCTTGCGCCCGACATCCGCTTCGAGCGCCGCCTGCGACACGAAGGTAACCGACGATTGCATGCAGGATTGGCCGAACGAGCCGAACATCGGACGGTAGTGTACCGGCTGCGGAGTCGGAATCGACGCGTTCGGGTCACCCATTGCGGCCGCGGCGATGACCCCGCTTTTCAGGATCAGCGACGGCTTCACGCCGAAGAAAGCCGGTTTCCACAACACCAGATCCGCCAGCTTGCCGACTTCCACCGAGCCGACCTCGTGTCCAACTCCATGGGTCACCGCGGGATTGATGGTGTACTTGGCAATATAGCGCTTGACG
>JANXVW010000184.1 GCA_025351455.1 Betaproteobacteria bacterium
GCCGGCCACGTGCAGGTCAAGGAAGCCTATGTTGTCGTCAAGAGCGAAGAACTCTTTCTGATCGGCTGCCACATTACGCCGCTGACGGCCGCGTCTACGCATATCCAGGCCGATCCCGTGCGCACCCGCAAGCTGCTGCTCCATTCCGAGGAAATCCGCAAACTGATCGGCAAGGTCGAGCGCGCCGGCTATACCCTCATTCCGCTCGACCTGCACTACACCCGCGGACGCGGTCGTCAGCGGCGTAATGTGGCAGCCGATCAGAAAGAGTTCTTCGCTCTTGACGACAACATAGGCTTCCTTGACCTGCACGTGGCCGGCGCGGATCGATTTGACTTCCCAACCCTCGAGCACCATGCCGGCCTCGAAACGTTCTTCGACGAAATAGTCGTGAAAGGCCTTCTTGTTCTGGACGATGCTCATTGTGCTGGACGATCAGGCGGCGTGAGTTTTTGCGGCGGGTCGTGTATTTTACCCACGCTGAGTCGACTTCCCGGAAGTATCTAAATGGCGCTGGTGGAAAAATCCGTGTTGATCGAATACTCCGCCGCGCAGATGTATGCGCTGGTGGAAGACGTGGCTGCCTATCCTGCATTTCTGCCATGGTGCGGTGGCACCGAGATCCTGAAGAAGGAGGGCGGCATTACGCGTGCCGCAATCATCATCGACTTCCGTGGCATCAAACAGCGTTTCTCCACCGAAAACCGCGCCGATCCGCCGCAGTTGATCGAAATGACCCTGGTCGACGGGCCGTTTCGCCAGCTCGACGGCAGTTGGCGGTTCAAGCCGCTCGGGGAAGACGCCTGCAAGATCGAGTTCCGCCTGCACTACGAGTTTTCCAGCAAACTGCTGGAAAAGATCGTCGGCCCAGTGTTCCATTACATCGCGAGCACGTTCGTCGAAGCCTTCGTCAAACGCGCGCAACAGCTCTTTGGCAAGCGATGAAAATCCGGGTCGAGGTGGTGCATGCGCTTGCCGATGCGCAGACGATCATCGAGGTGGAACTGGAGCAGGGTGCGCGGGTGGCCGATGCGCTGGCCGCTGCTTGCCTGCAAGGCGGATTGCCGGCCAACCCTCGCCTTGGCATCTGGGGGGCGCCCGCCTCACTCGATACCGAGTTGCGCGATCGCGATCGCGTGGAAATCTATCGGGAACTCGTCGCCGATCCGAAGCAGGCGAGGCGCCAGCGCGCCAGGCAACAACGCGGTGGGAATATGCGCCGTTGAACGCATCGTCCTGCTACTTGCACCAGCTATCGACTGATTTTTTACCGCCCTCGATAGCCTGTGCGATCTGGGCGTCGCTCATGTACTCGCGTTCGCCTTGGGCATTGGTTTGCGTGACCCGTCCGCCCGCTTGCAGGCTTCTGAGCTGGGCACGTGCCCGGTCGCAATTCTGCTTCTTTTCTGCTGCTTCGGCGGTCTTCTTCTTTTCTTCGTCCTCTCGCTTCGCGGCTTCGACTTGACGCTTCTTGAACTCGGCCTCCTGCTCGACGTAGGTCTTGGCCTTGGTCGCCGGCGCCCCTTTATCGGCTGCGGCCGGGGCGGCAGTCGCTGCGGTTGCCGGCTTGCGCCGCTTTACCGTGGTCTCTTCCTTGGCATTGGGAGGTGGGGGCTGATCGGAATAATGGATCTTGCCATCGGCATCTTTCCACTTGTAGGTCTCTGCGACCACGGACGTGGTGGCGAGCCACGCGCCGCCGATCAGCGCCAGGAGCAGCCAGGTAATGCCCTTCAGGTGACGTTGCATGTTCACTATTCTCCTCGTCGATCAACGAAACAGGGGGTAGCTTTTCTGCGCTATCCCGAGTTCGGCTTGTTTTCGCGCCAAAAGCGCCTGCTCGAGCGCCGCTGCGGCATTGCCTTCCTGCAGCGCGCGACGTGCCCTGCGCATCGCGTCTTCGGCGCTGGTCCATAACGCGCGCTCCGCATTTGCCTGCTTCATCGCTGCCTCTGCCTCCTCGAGCGCAGCTTCGGCCGCATCGGTCGTCGGCGGCGCTTCATTTGCCGCCGCCGGGCCGATTATCGACATGAG
>JANXVW010000035.1 GCA_025351455.1 Betaproteobacteria bacterium
CCAAACAGAACGAAGCACTACACTAGTCCTCCTCCCCTTCAAGGGGAGGACCGGAGGTGGGGATGGGTTCAATGCCACCTGCTCGCTCAAACAATGACCGAGGTCGGGATGGGTCCAATGTACCCCGGCACTCAAGGCCGGGGATGGGTTTGGCGTATCTGCTATGCGCAGGGACCGGCTGAAATGCTTTTGCCCGGCGGCGCGAAAGCGACCCATCCCCATCCCGGCCTTCCCCTTGAAAGGGAAGGAGGGTTCTTGCTCGATGCAGAGGGCTAATAGTGCGGTAGCGTTTCGTCGCCTCCCATGAGAATTGTTTCTACTTTAGCCCTCCTCCCATGAGAGATGGCTTCTACCTTAGTCCTCCTCCCCTTCAAGGGGAGGACCGAGGTGGGGATGGGTCCAATGTACCGCGACACTGAAAGACCGAGGTGTGAATGGGTCCAATGTGAACCTGCCCTGGTTTCACGTACATCAGATTGTTGGTAAATTCTGATGAACGGAGGGCGAAATGAGCAAGAAAGAGCTGGTGGGAAATCGGCAGTACACCGCTGAGTTCAAAGTCGAGGCAGTCAGGCTGGGCGGATCGATCGGGGGGAACCAGGCGGCCAAGCGATTGGGCGTCCCCGAGTCGAGCCTGGGGAACTGGATAAGGTTGAGCCGTGCGGGCAAGCTCAAGGCAGCCGACGGTGCCGCGGTAGCGATCAAGCGATCGGTTTCGGAGGTAGAGGCGGAGAACGCCCGGTTGCGCCGGGAGCTGGCGAGCACCAAGCTTGATCTTGAAATCGTAAAAAAAGCGGCGGCGTATTTCGCGAAGGAATCGCGGTGAAGTACGCCTGGATCGAAGAGCAGCGCGATCAATTCAGCGTGACGCGGATGTGCCGCCAGCTCGGGGTATCGCGTACCGGGTATTGCCAGTGGAGAACGCGGGCGCCCAGTGAGCGCTCGATGGCCAATGCGGCGCTCGATGTGCGGGTGGCGGCGATGCACGCGGGCAGTCAACGCAGCTACGGCCGGCCCCGCATCGTGCGCGGGCTGCGCGCGCAGGGCATGCAGGTCGGCCACGAACGGGTGCGCAACAGCCTCGCGCGGCAGAACCTGCGCCCGGTGTACAAGCGCCCCTTTCGCGTGACGACCGATTCTGCCCATGACAAGCCGATCGCGCCCAACGTGCTGGATCGGCGCTTCGACGGCTGGCGCGTCAACCAGGCCTGGGTGGCCGACATCACCTATATCGCCACGGGCGAAGGCTGGCTGTATCTGGCGGTGATCATGGATCTGGCCAGCCGCAGAATCGTGGGCTGGTCGATGAGTGAGCGCATCAAGGCCGACCTGGTGTGCCAGGCGTTGAAGTCGGCGTACTGGCGGCGCAAACCGTCTGCGGGACTGATCATGCATTCGGACCGCGGCAGCCAGTACGCCAGCGACAGCCATCGGCAGTTGATCAACGATTACGGGATGATCCAATCGATGAGCAGAAGGGCTAATTGCTGGGACAACGCGGCAATGGAGAGTTTCTTCAAGACGCTGAAGGTCGAGCGCACCCATCGGCTTCGCTACGACACACGCGCCCTTGCCAAGCTCGACATCGTTGACTGGATCGAAGGCTTCTATAATCGCGAGCGCATGCATTCGTCGATCGGTTACAAGACACCGGCCGCTGCCGAATCCAGCCCCATGGCTGCGTAAAGTGGTGTACGTCAAATCGAGGCAGGATCACTGCGTATCGACCTCGAAGTTGCGCGGTGCTTCGGGCGCCATCTCCACATCGAAATAAACGCGGCCGATTTCGCGTTCGTCTGTCGTTTCCACCTGCAGCTTCCAGTCACCGGGCTGATAATTGTTTTTTGCGCCGTAGCCGCGGAAACCCTTTTCTCGTCCGCCGATTATCTTGATCGGAATCGAATCCTGCAGCTTCCACTTGCCTGTCGCGTCTTTCCAGTACCAGCGCATCAGCACCTGGTCGGAAAAGCGTGCGGGTGAAAACAACCGGAAGTAGACGAAGATCCGGTCCCCGGGCTGCGCCAGGAATTTCTGGTCGCCGTTGTCCCAGATGCGCCAGAACGGCCGCTCGTGGCTGAGCTTGAACGTATCCTCGCTGCGCTCGACGTTGTGATAGACGCCGATAAAATGCAGCGATAGCGGTACCGGCGGAATCAGCCTGACCAGATAAAGCGACAGAAAACCCACCAGCACCACGCCGAAAGGCACGAGGATCTGCCGCCGCGCCTGCTGCACGCGGTCCGGGGCATGGATGTGAATGCGGCGGTAGATCACAGCCAGCGGTATGCAGGCGACCAGCATCGACAGCAGGAAGACGATCGTCCCGATCGATCCTGCGAATACCGGCACCACGCCGGCGCAGAACGACAGCAGGCAAAGCGCGAAAAGGGCGAACTTGAGCGACAGGCCAAATTGCGCTTTGAGCCATTTTGATTCATTCGCCACCAGCAGCGCGGCCAGCACGACGATGAATGCAAAGGATACAAAGAGAGAGGCGCTCTTGAAGAAAAAAAGCGTGTAAAGGTTGAGCAGCGTGCCCAGCAGGAAGTGGACAAGCGCGGTACGGTATTCAAAGTACCAGCGCTTCGGGGCGGACAGGGAAGCGGTATCGCGGACGGGTTCGCCCTCGGCAAAGAACATCTGCATCAGGATCACGGCGATTAGCAGCAGGTATGTGCCCTGCTGGATGATCGTCGACCAGGCGTCGATGCGATCGAGCATCGCGATATCGAACACGAAACCGCCCACGAACGCTGCAACGTCAAAAGCCTGTTCGTTCTGTTCGTAGCGATGCTTGAGCCGCTGCAACACGGAGGGGGACGCTGGTGTCATCTTGTCTGTCGGCTTGGCGCGATCGTTTTTTTCGGCGTCGTCGTGTCACAAGGGCGGCGGCAAATGATGAACTTGCCGGATGACGGCGGTCAAGGGAAAGGTGTCGCGAGCAAATTATTGAGCCTTCCAAAATACATGACAGAACTCCCATTCAAAGTCGCTCCTCCCTCATCCCCACCCTTCTGCTCCGCTTCACACCCC
>JANXVW010000050.1 GCA_025351455.1 Betaproteobacteria bacterium
GGCGGGCAGCGCGACATTCACGACCGTACCGTCGATGAATGCCATGCCCGAGCCGATGATTGTCGCGACCAGCACCCAGCGCTTCACCGATGGCGCATGCGACACCGCCGTATCCCCGTGCCGGATCGCGGCGTCGTCGCAAGGCGATTTGCCGACCTGGGTCATTTCGTTTTAGTTCCGTTTGCGCCTGTTTCGTTCAGGATGCCCGACCATGCGGAATCCTGTCACGGACGGTGCGTCAGTTCTGGCACCGCTGACGGGCACCTCCTGCGATGGCCGGATTCTCGTCAGGCTCCCGTGCGCTTGATTGTATTTGACCTACTCGTCTGCGAGGCGATAGATTCATGGCTGAACAATCGTGAGGTAATCCCTTCCCGGCAAAAACAGGAGGCATCGATGCGTACGCTTACCAAGTCAGTCGTTACCACCATCCTTCCCGTCAAGGACATGGCCCGGGCTCGTGATTTTTACGAGAAGAAACTCGGGCTCGAACCCAAAGGCTACGCCGCCGACGGCAACTATCTCTTCGCCTGCGGCGGTGAAGCTCATATCGCGCTCATCACCAAGCCGGAAGGCACCAAGGCCGAGCACACTGCACTGAGCTTCGAAGTCCAGGGCATCGAGCGTGTCATCTCGGACCTGAAGGCCGAGGGCATCGTGTTTGAAGACTACGATTTCCCCAACCTCAGGACCGTCGACCATGTGTGCGTCCTCGGCTCAGAGAAGGCAGCCTGGTTCAAGGACAGCGAAGGCAATTACCTGTGCGTACACGAGGGCCCGCACTGATCCATGTCGAACAGGAAACTCGAACGAGCCGTGCAATTTTCCATCGCGCACGAAACACCATGGAGCCGGGAGATAACCGACAAATGGGGCATTCATCACGAAGATCCCCCGCCCTGGAACCGGTTGCTGGGTCCGGTGCATGCGCGCGGGCCGGTCTCCGGGACCCTCGTCCTGGACGGGAAAACGCTGACGTCGTGGGGCGAGCCGGAACGTCCCGATCTGACCTTCAGCATCGCGAAAACTTATCTGGCCCTGCTGGCAGGCGTCGCCCAGGACCGCGGCCTGCTGCCCGATGTCGATGAGCCCGTCGGCGAGCGAATCCCAGGCATAGGCTTCGATGAGGGGCGCAACGCGCAAGTGACGTGGGCGCACCTGCTGCAGCAAACCAGCGAATGGGAAGGCACGTGCTTCGGAGTGCCCGACCAGGTCGACCGCTATCGCACGCTGCAGTTTCAGGGCGGCGCCGCCAAGGGCCGCAAAGGCGATGCGCGGCCGTTGCAAACACCCGGCAGCTACTGGGAATATAACGACGTTCGCATCAACCAGTTGTCGCTGGCCCTGCTGCATCTGTTCGGGCGTCCGCTGCCCGAGGTATTCCGCGAGACCATCATGCTGCCCATCGGCGCCGGCGATCAGTGGCGCTGGGTGGGATACGCCAACTCGTGGGTCGAGATCAACGGGCGCAGGGTCCAGTCGGTACCGGGCGGCTCGCATTGGGGTGGCGGCATGTCCATCGGCAGCCTGGATCAGGCGCGCATCGGCCAGCTGCTGCTCGACGACGGCAAGGCGAACGACCATCAGGTCATTTCGGCGGAATGGATCGAGCGCATGCGAACGCCCTGCGCGATCGCGCCCTTCTACGGCTACCTGGTCTGGATCAATCAGTCGCGGCGCATATTCCCCAGCGTGCCGGCAACGAGCTACTTCGGTATCGGCGCGGGAAGCTCGTTCACCTGGATGGAACCCGAGCGCCGCATGGTGCTGGTGGTGCGCTGGATCGACGCGGAGTACGCAGACGAATTCTTCGGCCGCGTGTTGCAGGCATTGGACGGCTGAACGATACGGACTTTGCGCCTTTGCGTTGAGGTGGAGAACCTAAGATCGAACCAGCTTGAAGTCGAACCCGGCGGTACAGAATGGTGTCGCGGATTTTTTTCCGTCCGGCGTCGGACCGGCTGGATGGTCCTTGAATTCCACCACGAGGGAATGCTTGACCCCGAACACCGCGTCGGAATCGAGATACTCGTCGCCTTCGACGAACAGATGCGTGGCGACGCGATCGTAGCCCGGTGCGGTTGCGATCACATGCACATGCGCGGGACGGTAGGGATGCCGGCCCATGCCGAGCAGCATCTTGCCGACGGGCCCGTCGGTGGGCACCGGATAACTGACGGGCTTGATGGTCTTGAAGCCGTAGCGGCCGTCAGCGACGGTGGTAAATTTCCCGCGCGCGTATTGTTCGTTGCCGCCGGGGCGCTGCACGTCGTAATAGCCTTCGCCATCCGTCTGCCAGACATCCAGCACCGCGCCGGCAATCGGCTTGCCGTCCACATCGAGTACGCGGCCAGATACATAGGCGGGTTCACCCGGCGCGTCACCGGCGATATCGGCCCACATCGGCATCTCGTTCGCACCCGAAACATAAAATGGTCCGAGCACCGTAGTCTCGGTGGCGCCGCCGGGTTTGCGGTGGTTGATCGCGTCCACGAGCATGGACACGCCGAGCGTATCGGACAACAGGATGAATTCCTGGCGCTTGTCGTCGCATTTCTTGCCGGTCGCGGTCAGGAACTGGATGGCAGTAAGCCATTCCCTCTCGGTCAGATCGACCTCACGGATGAACCCATGCAGATGACGGATCAGGCTACCCATGATTTCCTTGAAGCGCGCGTCGGCCGCACCTTCCAGCTTGGCGAGAACGGCCTCGGTGAGATTGCCTTCGGTCAGATTGCGCATGATGGCTTCCCTTCAAACGCGACACATTCAACAGAAAGAAACGCAACATCCGAGCCGAGAATAGTCTGCAAGGGCGCGAGCCCGCAACCCCCGATACTCAGGCCGGATGGCGTTGCTGCGCCCGTCGCATGAACCAGAGCACGCCGAAATGCACCGTCAGCGAGAAGCCAAGCGCCAGTGCAAATCCCGACGCAATTCCAATTGCATTCAGCGCAAGCGTCACAGTCAGGCAGAAGGCCGTGAAAGCATAGAAGCCGTACATCATGCTGCGCAGCAGGCGGATGGTAAATACGTTGCCGCTGGACCGATGCGAGAACGCGGCGAGGACGATGCCCATGACGGGAAACACGGCGAAAAGGCCGCTGAATTTCGGGCCTAGCTGTGGAGACAAATGGGTGACCGCAACGGTCATCAGGCACCCTGCCGCCATGCGCGCGAAGAGTTCCGCGGCGGATGAAGTGGCGGGACCGATCGGTCGGGTCACTCGCGGAAACAGGAATGGCGCAAGCAGAATCCCAACGGCAATCAGGGCCATGACCACCACGAAGGGCGGTGCGAAAATAATCATGGTCAGGCCGACGACCAGATAGGCGAAGAGCCCCGCCAGTAACGACACAATCCAGTTAACCCGGGTGGCCGCCCAGGCGTAACCGAGCGCAAACGACAACCATGCCACGCCGCCCGCGAGAGCACCGGCCGCCGTCACCGAAGCGAATTGCGCTCCCTGCTCGAGCGCGACGAAAAAAAGGATGGGCCCGGTCACGACCGGAAAACCTGATAGCCAGCCTGCGACGGCCGGCCCCCAGCGCCGCCCGGCCAGCGTGATGGCGCCGATCAGCGCCGGCACGAGGACGAGCTTGAACAGGACCAGGGTGTCGATGGCTCTTCAGCGCTGGCCGCGTCTTGTCGGTGCGCTGGAGGCCTGGGCTTTCTCGACGACGAAACCGGTGGCGGCTTTCACCAGCGGCAGGACAAGCAGCAGTGTCGGGAAGGCAATGACCCAGGAAAGTCCCCAGGCCCCCATCCAGATGCGGAACAGGCCGGCGGTCGGCCCGACGCTGTGCAATGTGCTGATCAGCGACACGATGCAGGTCATGAAAATGGACAGGAACAAGGGCATGACCAGCCCGGCATAGCGCGCGGGCAGTTTGCGCAGTCGAAACAATCGACGCGCAGGATTTTCAGTGGTTTTCACGGAACGCTCCGCAAGCCGGCAAGGCAGGGTGCCCCGCGGTCGGATGTTTTTCCCGGACGATCGGCACGTCAACCTCGACGATCGTACAATTCCGGTGGCACCATTGCCAACGCCTGAAACGCCGGCCTCGCAAAGTAATAGCCCTGAAACAATTCGACGCCCAATTCGCCCAGGGTATTCAGTTCTTCGTACGTTTCGATCCCTTCGGCGATGACCTGCATGGACAGTTCACGGCAGACCTGGATGATTCCCCTGGCAATCGCGCGACGGCCTTTGTCCTTGTCGATATTCCGGATCAACGCCATGTCGAGCTTTACCAGATCGGTGTGGACGTCGGCGAGAAGATTGAGCCCGGCGTAGCCGGCCCCGAAATCGTCAATGGCGGTCAGGAAGCCCTGCTTCTTGTAGTGTTCGACAATTTCGCGAAGGTGCGCAACATCATCCACCTTCTCTCCCTCGGTAATTTCGAAAATGATGCGGTCGATCGGAAAACCGTATTTTTCGGCCGCGTCCAGCGTCGTGCGGATGCACAGTTCGGGACGATAGACGGCGTTGGGCATGAAGTTGATGCTCAGATAGGACGGCATGCCCAGCTGACTGGCGAGCTGGACGGCCTTGACGCGGCAGGTCTGGTCGAAACGGTAGCGATTGCCCTCGTTTACATGTTTGAAGATCTCCCCGGCCGACTCGTTCTTCAACCCCCTGACCAGGGCCTCATGAGCGAAGATTTCTCCTTTGGCGAAATTCACGATCGGCTGGAAGGCCATGGTTAATTCGAAATCCAGCCCCGCACCGCCGGCGCAGTCGGCACAACTGAGTGCCCGATAGTTTTTCTGAACGATCATCGAGTCCGCCTTTACCTAGAAATAGACTACCTGGCAATAGACGCAAGTTCGCGCCGTGATTCCTTCCGAGACGTGCCATTCGCTCGACAAGAGCATCGCACTCATGGCCGCCGACTAAAGCAATTCGATGCCGAAGCGCCGAACCGCAAGGGCAAACAGCCAAAAACAAATTATCGTGATCGCGATGCAGGCCAGCAGGGTCGGCCAGAAACCCAGGCGGGGAAGCAGTGCCGGAAAAGCCAGGAACATCGGCAAAGTCGGCACAACATACCAGAATGTGTACCAGGCGTGGTTCGCGATTCTGGCCTCGGGCTGTTTTTCCACGTAGAGCCAGATGAGGGCGAGGACCGTTACAAGCGGCAACGCTGCCACGAAACCGCCGAGCTTGTCACTGCGCTTGGCGAGCTCGGATACGATCACCACAACAGCGGCGGTCATAAAATACTTCGTTATGATCCAGCCCAAAACTCCTCCTCCTCAATCCTCGAAATGATAGCCGAATGACGGCGCGCGGACACTCTTCGGTATGCGCACTGGCTGCGGCCTCATGGCGAGTCCCTGCCGAACTTCCTGCGAGCCTGC
Organism: Betaproteobacteria bacterium; assembly: GCA_025351455.1. Classification (GTDB taxonomy): domain Bacteria; phylum Pseudomonadota; class Gammaproteobacteria; order Burkholderiales; family JACQAP01; genus JACQAP01. Next base: position 5,365 of record JANXVW010000050.1, read on the forward strand.
GCTCCGGTATTGCGCGAGTCACCAGCGATCTTAGCGTAATTACCGCTCGCGGACGATGATGCCGACCTTGGAAACCTTGCCATTCTTCATCTCGCGGACGACCAGGTTCAGTTTGCCGAAACGCACGTAGTCGCCGACGTCCGGGCGACGGGCGAACTGCCGGTCGATGTACTGCGCCAGCGCCATGCCGCGCACCGCCGGAGAAACCGCGCCGCCGTACATTTCCACGACCTCGCCCAGCGGAGCATCGCCGTGGAGCGTGAATGTCCCGAAGAAACGCTGCTGCTCGGATTCTTCCAGATCGTCGGCCGGGACGAACAACAGGTCGAGCACGGTCATATGCTCGTCCGGCGTGATCACGTACACCAGGTCGCCGGCGGCAATTTCCAGCCGGCCGATGGACTCGACGCTCTTGCCGTCGCGGAAAGCGGCGACGACGCGTACTTCGGCGGGCAGCGCGAGCTGCAGCACTGTCCTGCCGATTGCCGCGCTCAGCTCGTTCACGCGGTAGCCGAGTAATTGCAGGCCCGCCCTCCCCGGCACCTCGACGAACTCGGAGTAATAGGGCGCGTGTTCCTGCGGCAGCTTGAGGCGCAACCAGTTTGCCAGCGGCGCGACGGTCCAGCCCTGCACCAGCAGCGACGCCAATACCACGAAGAAAGCGACGTTGAAATAGATCGACGACTGCGGCAGCCCGGCCAGGGCCGGAAACAGCGCGAGCACGATCGGTACCGCGCCGCGCAAGCCCGTCCACGATATGAAAACCTGCTCGCGCAACGGGAAGCGGAACGGCAGCAGAGATAACCCGACAGCGAATGGCCGCGCGATGAACATGAGTACGCCCGCGACCCCGAGCGCGCCGAGGCCGATGTCGAACAGCGCACCGGGCGTCACCAGCAAGCCGAGCATCAGGAACAGGGCGATCTGCGACAGCCAGGCGAGTCCGTCGTGCACGCGCAGGATGTTGCCGGCCGTGTGCACCTTGCTGTTGCCGAGCACGAGCCCGGCAAGGTAGATCGCGAGAAAACCGCTGCCATCGAGGACCGTCGTGCCGGCATAGATCGCGAGGCCGCCCGCCATCGCCAGCAGCGGATAGAGTCCGCTGGCAAGCGCTACGCGGTTGATCAGCCAGACCAGCAGCTTGCCGCCGCCGATGCCGGCCAGCGCACCGAGCCCGAACTGCTGGACGAAATGCCAAAGCAGCGACCAGCCGGGCGCATGCTGGTCGGCGCCGACGATCTGGATCAGCGACAGGGTCAGGAAAACGGCCATCGGATCGTTACAGCCCGACTCGATTTCCAGGGTGGCGCCGACCCGCTGCTTCAGACGCATGCCCGCCGCGTGCAGCAGCGAAAACACCGCCGCAGCGTCGGTCGAACCGATGATGGCGCCGATTAGCATGCCCTCCATCAATCCCAATCCGAGGATGCGGGAGGCCCCGTAGCCGACGATCACCGTGGTCAGCACCACGCCGAGGGTGGCCAGCGACACCGCCGGCCACAAGCCGACGCGGAAGGTGTCGTAGCGCGTGCGCATACCGCCGTCGAAGAGGATCACGGCCAGCGCCATCGTGCCCACCAGATAGGCGACCTGATAGTCGCCGAAGCGGATATGCCCGGGACCATCCTCTCCCGCCAGCATGCCGATGCCGAGAAAGACGAACAGCAGCGGCGCGCCTGTACGCGCCGATAGTGTGCTGGCCAGGATGCTCATCAGCACCAGCACGGCGCCGATCAGGATGGCGTGATTGGAAAAGTCCACGTTATTGCGCTGTCGTTTTTACCAGCGGGTTTTAGCACGGACAACCCGCTTCGCTCAAGGAGAATAGGACAACTGTCACCGCAAAGGACGCGAAGGACGCAAGGGAAGGGTGAGATTGGGAAACTTGCTTGGGTTGAAAATTAGCCGCCAATGGTTCGCCACGAAAAAACTTGGCTAAGCTGATCTCCATTCAATCGACCTTTCCTGTGTTCTTGCCTTTCCTCCGCGTCCTTTGCGTCCTTTGCGTCCTTTGCGTCCTTTGCGTCCTTTGCGTCCTTTGCGTCCTTTGCGGCGAGAGTCGACCTGGAGCACTTAGGAAGCATTCGAAGAAACACTGCCCGGCCGCCAGCGCAGGAGGCGGCGTTCGGCGAGGGTGACGGCATAGTCGAGGACCAGCGCACAGGCGGTCAAAACCAGTACGCCGGCGAATACCGTGTTGATGTCGAACACGCCTTCGGCCTGCAGAATCAGGTAACCGACACCCCGGGCGGAGCCGAGGTATTCGCCGACCACCGCCCCGACGAAAGCCATGCCGACCGAGGCATGCAGGCTGGAGAACACCCAGGCAGTGGCACTGGGCAGGTACACGTGCCGCAACAGTTGCCGGCCATTGGCGCCGAGCATGCGGGCATTCGCCAGGATCGTCGGGCTGACTTCACGTACGCCGTTATAGACACTGAAGAAGACGATGAAGAAGACCAGCGTGATGCCGAGCATGACCTTGGACTTGATGTCCAGGCCGAACCAGACCGCAAAAATCGGCGCCAGGATCACGCGCGGCATGGAATTCAGCGCGGTGATATACGGATTCAGCAGTTTCGCCGCGAAGTCGGACAGTGCCAGCCACAGGCCGAAAACCAGGCCGAGCGCGGTGCCGATGAGGAAAGCCAGGATCGTTTCGATCAGCGTCACGCCCAGGTGCGGATAGATCTTGCCGCTGACGAACCAGTCGCGCACGCGCATCAGCACGACCAGAGGCTCGCCGAAAAAGAATTTCGGCAGTATTTCCGTCGCCGTCAGAACATGCCAGAGCACGAACAGGCCGACGAACAGGCCGATCTGACAGACAACCAGCGTTCCGCGTCTCATTTCAATCTTGAACCACGGAGAACACGGAGAACACGGAGAGCACGGAGAAGAAGGAGGCAAGCCCGCAACTCCTGAATCGGGTGCTTGTATCTACCCCTGACACCACCATTGCCGGGATTCCAGTGTGAGCCGCGCTTCTCTCCTGCATTTCTCCGTGTCCCCCGTGGTTCAAGATATAGTCAAGAAAGCGACAAAGAATATGCCTTCTGCACTTCGTCACGAAGCGCAGTCCAGATCAGCTTGTGTATTTCCACGAATCCCGGGGTCAACCTGATCTCAGCCACGTCGCGCGGGCGCGGCAGGTCGATGGCGAATTCGCCGATCAGCCGGCTGGCCGGTCCTGCGGACATCACCACCACGCGGTCGGACAGCGAAATGGCCTCTTCAAGATCGTGCGTGACGAACATCACGGACTTGCGGTCCTGCGCCCACAGGTTCAGCAACTCGGTTTCCATGAGGCTGCGCGTCTGCACGTCGAGTGCCGAAAACGGCTCGTCCATCAGCAGGATCTTGGGATCGAGGATCAGCGTCTGCGCGAGGGCGACGCGTTTCCTCATGCCGCCGGAAAGTTCGTGCGGGTACTTGTGTCCGTGGGCGGACAACCCGACGCGCCTAAGCCAGTCGGTTGCATGAAGGCGTGCCTGCTCCGCCGCGATGCCGCGGAATTCCAGGCCGGCGGTAACGTTCTGCAATGCCGTGCGCCATGGCATCAGCGCTTCGCTCTGGAACAGATAGCCGGCGCGCGTGTTAATGCCCTGCAGGTTTTGGCCGAACACCGTCACCCGGCCCGTCGTTGGCGCCAGCAGGCCGGCGGCAACGTTCAGCAACGTGGACTTGCCGCATCCGGTGGGGCCGACCACCGAAACAAATTCGCCTTCCGCCACATCGAGGTCGACGTCCGCCACGGCGGTGTAGCCGGCATTGGCCCCTCTGGCGGGGAAGGTGCAGGTGACGCGTTCCAGATTGAGCGTGCCCATTGTGCTCATCGGTATTTCTGCAATGCTTTTTCGACGAAGGCGTTGGTATAGGTCTGGTTGATCCACACCACGGGGGCCCGGCGTACCGCTGCGTTGTGCGTCAGTAACACCTTGTAGGAATTCTCCACGCCCTTTTTCGGAATCAAGCCGTCCTTTGAGTAGGTGCCGCGCAGGCGCTCGAAGGACGATGCGTACACCGCGCGGTTGCCAAGCAGGTATTCCTCTGGCACTACGTGCAGCACGTCTTCCGTGGAATGATGCTGCAGCCACAACAGCGCGCGCACCATCGCATTGGTCAGGGCCTGGACGGTATTCGGATTCTTCTCGATGAAGTCGAGCCGGGAATACAGCGTGGCGGCCGGCATCGAGCCGCCGAATACGTCGTGCACACCCTTGTCGGTGATGGTTTCGACGACGATCTTGATGTCGCCGGAACTCTCGAGCAACGACATGACGGGTTCGCCGCCCGACAGCGCATCGATCTTCCCGGTGCGGATTGCCGCCACCGCCAGCGGCCCGGTGCCCACGCCGATGATCGACACGTCATCCGGCGCGAGTCCCACCGATGCCAGCAAATGATTCACCAGCATGTGCGTGCTCGACCCCGGCGCGGAGACGCCGATGATCATGCCCTTGAGGTCCTTCGGCCAGGAATACCCGGCGGCGCGGTCCTTGCGGATGCCCAGTTCGAGCCCGGGGTTCATTCCCTGCAGCACAAAAGCCTGGACCTTCTGCGCCAGCGTCTGCATCACGATGGTGTGCTCGTAGGCGCCGGCAACGACATCCGCGCTGTGCCCGATCAATGCCTGCAGCGAACGCGATCCACCGGAAAAGTCATTTATCTCGACCTCGAGGCCTTCGTCCTTGAAGTAACCCAAGCGATCGGCCAGCGTGAGCGGCAAATAGTAAAGTGCGGCCTGGCCGCCGACGGCGAGGACCACCCTGGTCTTTTCAGGTGCGGCTGCATCGGCTTGCACCGCGATCAGGGTGAAAATTGCAGCAAGCGTGAGGAGGATTTTTTTCATGGGTGCAATCGCAATCAGTGCTTGTCGCGCCTGGTCTCCTGAATGGCCTGCCTGATTTCGGCCAATTCCGTGCGCAGTTGGCGGATATCAGCGTGCATCTCGCGGCGCAGCGCACGCTCCTCGTCGCCGATCAACTGCGCGATATCATCGCGCAGCTTGTGGATGTCCTGGTGCATCTCCCGGCGCAGCAGTTTTTCGTCCTCCCCGACGAAGAACGCCGCAATGCTCGCCGTTACCAGCGAGAACAGCGTAAAGCCGAGCACCACCATCAGTCCGGCAAACAGCCGGGAGGCAGTCGTCGTCGGCACGAAGTCGCCGTAGCCGATGGTCGCACCCGTGACGAAAGCAAGCCACACGCCGTCGGCATAGCTGTGGACCGTGGGCTCGAGCCAGTAGAACCCTGCGCCCGAGAGCGCCAGCGACATGGCTGCCAGTCCCATGATGAAGGGAATCCCGCTGGGCGTGAAGATCTTGCGCAGCGAACCGAGCACGCGGGCCATCAGCAGGCCGACCAGCGCGAGCCGCAGCAGCCGGGCGATCGCCACCCACTCCGACTCGAAGCCGAAGAGGTTCGCCGCCGCGGAAACGATGATCACGATGTCCAGCCAGTTGCGCAGCACATAGGCCGCACGATGCGAAGTCAGCCGCAGCATCCAGGTGAACTCGGCGCTGAATGCCAGGAACACGAACCAGTCGAGCGCGCGTCCGGCGGCTTTCAGCGACGGATCCTGAGCGCCTTGCTCCAGAGCGAGCGCCGGGATCGAGAGCAGCGCCACGCCGATCATTCCCCAGTGCAAGCGGCGTTCCCAAGCATGGGCCCGCGCGTTGTCCCAGGGGGGCACGCCGCCCAGGCCAATCCAGCTTCGGTGGGCCTCAGACATGGCCACCCCGAGGGGGATCAGACGGCCCCGGCCCGGCGCAGCAGTGCTGCGACCGCCTCGGCAACGCGGCGGTAGCCCTTTGCATTCGGATGGATGGGATCCGACTTGAGTCCATGGTCGAACAGTACCTCCTGCATCACCTTGTTTTCCAGCGGCAGCGATAACGTCTTCGCGAGCCTGCCATAGAACTCGGGAGGACTTCCAAATAATTCCGGGGTCGGCACGCCGATCAGCGCGACGCCGATGCCGCGCGCCCTGGCCATTTGCACCATCGCGCGCAGATTCGATTCGATGCTCGCGGGATCGGAATTGCGCAGCATGTCGTTGCCGCCCATGCAGAGCAACATCAGCCTGGGCTTGATCTCATCGAGCACCGCGGGCAGGCGTTCCAGTCCATCGGTCGTCGTCTCCCCCGGTACACCCGCACCGACGACCTGGCGGCCGATCAGTCCGGACAACACTTTCGGATAGGCTTCATCCGGCCCGGCACCCGTGCCGTAAGTGAGGCTGTCGCCGAAGGCGAGGACGATGTCCGAGGACGCCAATCTCGCCAGCGGGGGCGGCTTTTCGCCGCATGAGGCGAGAGCGAACACAAATGCCAGAGTCAGCAGAAATCGAAGTGTGATCGCCGGGGCCATTAAGATGATTGTGTCGTGACTGTCGTGACTATCGTGACTGCCGTAAAAGCCGCACGGCTTTGCTTCCTAAGTTCTTGTGTGACCAGTCACGTCGTCACGAAATCGTGCGTGTCTATCGTGACTGCCGTAAAAGCTGCCGGCTTTGCTTCCGCAGTTTTTGTGTGACGTCGTCACGTCAGTCACGTAGTCACGGCCTTTTCCGGCTATTCCCCGGCCACAGTCATGCCCTCGACCAGCACCGACCCGCACTGGCGGGAGCCGCGCACGATGACGTCCGACCCGATCGCGACGATATTGCGGAACATGTCCTTGAGGTTGCCGGCAACGGTGATTTCCTGCACGGGATGGGAGATCTCGCCGTTGTCGACCCAGAATCCCGCGGCCCCGCGCGAATAGTCGCCGGTGACCATGTTGACGCCCTGCCCGAGCAGATCGGTTAGCAACAGGCCGGTTCCCATTTTCTTCAGCAGCGCGGCCAGGTCGCCGTCGGTGGAATCCATGCTCAGGTTGTGATTGCCGCCCGCGTTGCCGGTGGAGCGAAGCCCGAGCTTGCGCGCGGAATAGCTGCCGAGGAAATAGCCCTGCAACACGCCGTCCTGAACGATGTCGCGCGCGCGCGTCGCCACGCCTTCATCGTCGAACGGACTGCTCGCCAATCCCTTGGGGACATGCGGCCGGTCGCGGACCTGCACATTCGCTGAAAATATTTCCTTGCCGAGGCTGTCGAGCAGGAAGGATGACTTGCGATACAGGCTGCCGCCGCTGACCGCGGCGACGAAATGGCCGAGCAGGCCGGAAGCAACCGGCGCTTCTAACAACACCGGCACGCGTGCGGTGGCGACTTTGCGCGCGCCCACGCGGCGGGCTGCGCGCTTTCCTGCGCGGGTGCCGACTTCAGCCGCGGGATCGAGGTCCGCAGCCGAACGGGCGGTGGTATACCAGTCGTCGCGCTGCATGTTCTCGTCCTTGCCGGCGATCATCGAGCAGACGATGCTGTGGCGCGAGCTCGGATAGCCGCCGAGGAAGCCATTGGAATTGCCATAGGCGAAGTGCGACTGCTGCACCGAGACCGAAGCGCCCTCGGAATTGGATATTTTCGGATCCGCGGCAAAAGCGGCGTCTTCGCAGGAGCGCGCCAGTTCGATGGCCTGTTCGACGTCGATTCGCCAGGGATGATAGAGATCGAGTTCGGGAAACTGTGTGGCCAGCAAGTCGGCATCCGCCAGTCCGGCGAATTGGTCCGATGCGGTCAGCCGCGCGATCGACAATGCCGCGTCGACCGTATCACGCAGCGCCTGCGCGGAAAAGTCCGAGGTGCTGGCATGGCCGCGTTGCTGGCCGATGTAGACGCTGACCCCCACGCCCTTGTCGCGGTTGTATTCGATCGTCTCAACCTCGCCGCGGCGAACCGTGACGCTTTGTCCAAAGCCCTCGCTCGCTTCGGTTTCGGCCGCCGTGGCGCCGCGCTCCCGTGCGTAGTCGAGTACGTCGCGGGCGATCTGCCTGAGAATGTCCGCCGAATGGGTGAATTCGCTGCTAGCCAAGATGTCTTCCGAAGCCTGAATAATGAAGCGGCGTGCCGCCGACAAATCGGGCGGAACGCCGCGGAAGGAAATGTTTCGTTATGATACCAGCTTGCAGATTCAGGACTCCCCCGCTTTGTCGCAGAATATCCCCGTGGAAGAAGAAGAGCTTGAGCCCAGCAGGACTCGGCGCAAACTGGACGACCTGGCGTTGCAGGAGCTGGGCGAAGCGCTGGTGGCCGTTCCCGCGGCAAAGCTGGCCGAACTCGACCTGCCCGAGCGGTTGAGCGACGCGATCGTGCACGCGCGCAGCATCTCCAAGTTCGGCGCCCTGCGGCGCCAGATGCAATACATCGGGCGCCTGATGCGCGAAGAAGGCGATGCGGAGACCATCCGTGCCCGGCTGGATGCCTGGAATGGCGTGTCAGTCGAAGAAACCGCCCGCCTGCATCTGATCGAGCGCTGGCGCCTGAAACTGCTGGACGACGACAAGGGGCTCGACGCCCTGATCGCCGAATATCCCCGCGCCGACATCCAGCGCTTGCGCACCCTGATTCGCAACACCAAACGCGAAAAAGAAGCCGAAAAGCCGCCCAAGAGCTTCCGCGAACTATTCCAGGCGCTCCGCGACACGCTGAGTTTGGTCTCCCCCAAAATCGTAGACGCAGAAGGCGCAGAGGAAGAACAAGAAAGAACGCAAAGGAAATCGTGGTGAAAATGAAAATCAACGGCGTAACCGGCATCGCGCAACTACCAGCGAGCCCCCTTTGACGAATTCTTTGTCCTTGGTATTCCTTTGCGTTCCTTTGCGTTCCTTTGCGTCTTTGCGTTGAGGTTCAGGCTGGAAATGAGCGAAAACGAACAGGTAGTCATAGGCCTGGTGTCGATCAGCGACCGTGCATCCAAAGGCGTCTACAAGGACGAAGGGCTGCCGGCGCTGGACGAATGGCTGGGCAAGGCGATCCGCAATTCGCTCCGGGTGATCGAGCGCCTGATCCCGGACGAGGAAGCGGTCATCTCGCAAACGCTCAGGGAGTTGTGCGACAAGGAACAATGTCATCTGGTGCTGACCACCGGCGGTACCGGGCCGGCGCCGCGCGACGTAACGCCCGAGGCAACCCTCGCCATCGCCGATCGCGAGATGCCCGGTTTCGGCGAACAGATGCGCCAGATCAGCCTGCATTTCGTGCCGACCGCGATCCTGTCGCGCCAGGTCGGCGTGATCCGCGGCAAGACGCTGATCGTCAACCTGCCCGGCCAGCCGAAATCCATCCGCGAAACGCTCGAAGGCCTAAAGGACGCAGAAGGCAAGCAGATCGTGCACGGCCTCTTCGCCGCCATCCCCTATTGCATCGACCTGATCGGCGGGCCTTACATCGAGACCGATGACACCGTGTGCAAAGCTTTCCGCCCCAAATCCGCCATCAGGCCTAAAGCTTGAACCTGTTCACCGCAAAGACTCTTTACAGTACCCCCCTTGAGGGGTACGCAAAGTACGCAAAGGAAATTCGATGAGACTAAAAGTTACCGAAGTACTTGAGCACAGCCGCCTAGACTGGTTGGGCAATTGTGCGGCCATGCGTTGACCTCACTTCTGAATTCATGTTTCCCTTTTTTATTTTGCACTCCTTTGCGTCCTTTGCGGTGAAAGATCCATTTCATGACTGAGTCCTTGCAAGTAATAGAGATCGAAACCAGGCCGAAGCCCAGCCACAGCGTGATCTGGCTGCATGGGCTGGGGGCGGACGGCAACGACTTCGTGCCGATCATCCGGGAATTGTCGTTGCCGCGACTGGGCATCCGCTTCGTGTTTCCGCATGCGCCGATGCGGCCGGTGACCGTCAACGGCGGCTTCGTGATGCGCGCCTGGTACGACATTGTCTACCAGGACCTTGCGCTCAAGGAAGATGAGCCCGGATTGCGGCAATCGCAGAAGTCGATCGAGGAACTGATCGCGAAAGAGGAATCGCGCGGCGTGCCGGCGAACCGCATCGTGATCGCGGGATTTTCGCAAGGGGGCGTGATTTCGCTGCAGACGGGATTACGGCAGCCAAAACGCCTGGCCGGCATCATGTCGCTGTCGGCCTACCTGCCGCTGGCCGCGACGGTCGCAAAAGAGCGCAACCCCGCGAACAACGATGTGCCGATTTTCCTGGGGCACGGCACCGCCGACAACATCGTGCTGTTACCGCTGGGCACCGCGTCCAGGGATCAACTGGTGAAGCTGGGTTACGACGTCGACTGGCACCAGTACCCGATGCCCCACTCCGTCTGCCCCGAAGAACTCGAGGACATCAGCGCCTGGCTCACCCGTATACTCCTTTAAACCTGACTCCACCGCAAAGACGCAAAGGAATAACTGACAGGAAAAAAGGGGGGATGAATTGAAAGCTTTGGCGTCCTTCGCTTTTCTCGTGTTCCGATGCGCACAATTCGGCCCACGCGCTCCCGTGCGTTGACTGCTTTTTCCCGCCGCTGTCTTTCTTCGCGTCCTTTGCGCCTTTGCGGTGAAAATTCAGTAAGTCATGAAACGCGCTGGATGATGCGGAAGCGGGCCATTTCGAATTCGCTGCCGTGCTCGAGCAGCAGGCGCGGTTCGAGGACGTAGCTGGTGCTGTAAACCTCCATCTCCAGGCTCGAATCGGGCTGGAAAGTGCCCAGCGGCAACAACAGGCTCACTTCATTGAGGCTCGCATCCCCGCCGGAATGCGCCGGCAGCAGCAGCGCGTTCCAGGCTTGCTGCGTGTCGGTCCGCCGATGCAGCGTGACTTGCCGCGCCCCGCGGGCCAGTAGTTCGATACCGATATTGCGCTGACCGCTTTCCTGCGCCGCGAGCCGGCGCACGATGCCGATCGCCCAGATGCGCGTGTCGGTGGGCTTGACCGCGAGGATCTTGCCGACGTGCAGCCAGTCGCCCTGCCCCGCCGGGAGGACGGCGCCGTAACCGTCGTCGCTCTCGTCCTCGACGCTCCACGTCTCCGCGGGGGGGCGCATTTGCTCCGCGATTTCCTCCGACGCGAGACGCGTCATGATGGCTTCGAAACCGTGCACCACGCCGAGCTGGGTCAGCGAACGGCGGCGTTCCGCCCGCCGCTCCGGGCGCCGCTCCCACCACTGCCGGCCCAGGTGCTCGAGCACATGGATCACGGCCCCCATGTCGTCGATGCCTTCCAGGTTCATTTCGCTGGGCACGATCTCGCCGCCCGCCACGCTGGAGACGAGGTCGTCGATTTGCGTCATGACCCGGCCGGCGCCGAAGAACCTCGCCCCTGAACGCACCACGGATACCGGCGTGTAGCGTTCCGGCGCCGTCCAGCGGTCGATGTCGACGAAGAAATTGCAGGCTTTGGCAGGATGGCGTTGCAGTTCGAAGCGATCGGACAGGTGGTCGATGACGCGATAAGCGATCTCCACTTCGAGGGCCGGCAGGCTGTCGGCAGCGGCTACGGCCAGCATCATGGGCTTGAGGAATTCGCGCGGCAGCGTCGACTTGTCTTCGTAAACGACGACGCGCGCCTTGCCCAGACCCTTGTCCTCGACGAAGGTCCATAACTGCGAGAGGGTCTGCCAGATATCCTTTTCGACCGGCAGGTAACGCATGAGCTGCCACTTCAACCGCATCGAGGTCGCGCGCATCGCGCGGGCCACCACCATCGGAATCTTGTCGCCAACTTCGGACCAGCCCTGGCTGTAAGTCTGGAACTGCCTGACAAGGTGCGTGTAGGCCGCTTCCAGTTGCGCGCAATATAACGAGACCGGGCCCCAGACCTGCGACTGACCTTCCGGCGCGCTCGTCGCGGCGCCGGCGAAATAAAGGGCCTCGAGTTCGCGCATCAGTTCGCGCGCGCCGCGATCCGCCTGATCGACCATCTCGATCTGCAAGGCGAGCCTGAGTTCAGGCTGCGAATGCACGGCGTCGAGCCGGCCGCCGAACTCGGCGAGCAACTGGATGTTATCGGGCCTGGTCATTTGCGCAAGGCGTACCAGGAAGTGGCCGGCGGCGGGAGACGATCAGGCGCATGCTCTTTGCCGTGGCCGGCCGCGCGCAGCGTTCAGGCGGCCTGCTGCATAACGCGGAAACGCGCCATGTCGAAATCGTGCCCGCCCTCGATGAGCCGGCGCGGCACCAGCAGGTAGCTGCGCTCGTAGGCCAGCATCTCCATGCTCTTCTGCAGCGAAAAGGCGCCCGGCCGCAGCAGCAGGTTCATTTCTGATGCGCCGGTTGTGTCATTCGCAGTCGACGGCAACAGCAAGGCGCTCTCGAGCTCCGCGCCGCCCAGGGCGCTGATCGGCGCGAGCTTCACCACGGTGGCGCCCTTGGTGAGCACCTGGATGCCGATGTATCGCTGCTTGTGGTCATAAGCCGACATGCGGCGCACGATGCCCACGCCCCAGGAAGCCCGGTCGTCGAGTTTGACACCGAGCAACGTGCCAACATGTAGCCAGTCCGCGGACGCCTGCGGCATCAGCGCGCCATAGCCGCCTTCGCTTTCATTTTCCACCGTCCAGATCTCGACCGAGCTGTCGAACGACAGATCCTGCGTTTCACCGGAGACGGTGGAGACGATTTCCTCGAAATCGTGGACCACGCTCATGCGCGAAACGCAATTTCGCCTCTCCTCGCTGCGCGCCGGAGGAATCGGCGCCCAGTAACGCGCGAGGTGGCGCAGCGCCTCGAGAACCCACTCCGTATCGAAGCTGCCACCAAGGTTGATGTGCGACGGCACCACGCCATCGGCCTGCACCGACACAATGAGTTTTTCCAGTTCCAGCGCGGCGCTGCCCGGCCCGAAAAAGCGCAGGCCCGGCGTCATCTGCAGGCGCGACATCACGCGCGCGGGCAGCTTGCTTTCGTTGAGGTCGAAGTAGTAATGGCAGCCTTTGGAAGGCTGTCGATTCATCACGAAAAATTCGGAAAACTGCGCGACGATGCGCTCGGCGACTTCCAGCTTGGCCGGCAGCAGGCTGTCGGTCGAGGAAATATTGAGCATCGCGCCTTTGAGAAATTCGCGCTGCACGGTGGACTCGCCGAACTTGCCCGGATAGACGACAACCCGTGTGGTGGCGAAGCCCCGTTCCTCGGCATAGGCGTAGAGCCTGCCCATCTGCTCCCACACGCGCCGGTCGACCGGCCCGTAACGCAGCAACTGCCATTTGAGTTGCAAGGTCAGCGCACGCATCGCGCGCGCGACGACCATGGGCATCTGCCCTTTGAGCGCGCCCCAGCCGCCGGCGCCCGCCTGGAAGCGGGTCAGGCACATCTGGTAGGTATCCGCGAGCTGCTTCCAGAACAGGAACACGGCGTTCCAGATGCGGATCTCCTGGAATTTCTTCAGGCGCGCGCTGCCGCTGAGATAGTCCTGCGAAAGTTTGCGCTGATGGTCCTTGGCGGACTGATCGATCAGATCGATGATCTCGAGGACGCGCGCAAGCTTCAGATCATCGGCGCTGCCCAGCGTATCGAGCCAGTAGCCGAGTTCTTCAAGCGACTTGTAAGGGTCGAGCGCGGGCAGCTCCGCGATGAACTCGCGGGCCGCCTTGTCACTGGCGAACGGGTGTTCCGACTTCGCACCCTTGATCCACTTCAACATGCGGACCCCTCCCCCGGGGGCTTGCGGCAAATATGGCAGGCCGGGATTATAACGCGCTGTTTATCGAGCCAAGTTATTTCGGAAACAATGGATTCAAGGGGTTCCGGCACCCTTGTCGATGGCCGCGGCGCGATGCCCGCGGTCGGCATCGATGCCCGCGAGCACCGCCAGTCCGATGACGAAATAGCTGCCTGTGATCAGGATCGCGAGGCGATGATCGCCTCCCGACATCCAGCTCACCAGCCCGTAGGTGATCGGACCGAGGATAGAGGACAGTTTCACCGCCAGTCCCCACAGGCCGAAGAATTCCGCGCGCCGGTCCGCGGGACTCATGTAACCCACCAGCGCGCGTCCCGCCGACTGGCTGGCGCCGAGACAGACGCCGGCAAGATTCGCTGCGACCCAGAACATCGACGGGCCGGCGGCGAGCCAGGCCAGCAACACCATCACGCACCAGCCGACCAATGTGATCGCCAGCGTGCGCACATGACCGAGCCTGTCCTGCAACTGTCCGAACGCCAAGGCGCCGATGCTCGCGGTCACGTTGACGACCAGGATCAGCATGATGGTCTGCTGCGTGGTGAAGTGCATGGCCTGCTCAGCGTAAATGGCGGCCAGCGTGATTACCGCCTGCACGCCCCCCTGGTAGAACAGGATGCAGAGCAGGAAGCGCATCAGGTCGCGATAGCGGCCGGCATCGCGCAGGGTTTCCCAGGTACGCGCAAAGGCGCCGGCATAGGCGCCGCCGGGCAGTTTCTGCGCAACCGCGCGCTCCTTCAGAAAAAGGAAGGTCGGCAATGCGGAAATCGCGAACAGCAGCGCGGTGATCAGCATGGAGACCGGCACGAACTGCGCGCCGGTCTGCCCCTGCCCCTGCGCCCAGGTCACGTAGGCCAGCGACGCGCCAAGGCTGACCAGTCCGCCGATGTAACCCAGCGCCCAGCCCCAGCCCGACACCTTGCCCAGCGCGCTGCCCCTGGCCAGCTCCGGCAGGAAAGCGGCAATCAGGTTCTCGCCGCTGCCGTAGAAAAAATTCGAAACGACCAGCAGCACGATGCCCAGTGCCAGGTCACCCGGCCCCACCCACGCCAGCGCTGCCGTGGCGGCGACGCAGCCGATGGTCGTCAACGCCAGCAGGCGTTTCTTCGCCGCATGGGCATCCGCGTAGGCACCGATCAGCGGCGCGGTGACGACGATAAGCGCATACGAAATCGACAGCGCAAGCGTCCACGCGAAAGTCGCCCAAACCTGCTTTTCAGCGACGACGGAGACGAAGTACGCGTTGAATACCGCGGTGATGACGACCGTGGTATAGCCGGAGTTGGCAAAGTCGAACATCATCCAGCCCCATACTTCGCGGGGACGGACGTCGTCGGCAAGATTTCGGGAGGGGGATTCGGTCACGGTTTGCGGTACAGCACTGTCGAAGTTGCAGCAGCGGATTCGTAACGGGTCAGGGATTTCGGCATATTTCCCCGCGGTCTGGCGCTCAATAAATGCGTTAACCGCCAGGGACGCAAAGGATTCATTTCAATACCCCCTTGGGGGGTGCGCCAAGGAAAAACGAAGGTCATGAATCTGGCAAGCGAATCCGAAGATGGCGCCCTAGGCTCCGGAACAGAAGTGCTTCTGTCCAGTGTCGTTGCTTTTCCTTTGCGTCCCTGGCGGTTAATGCGTTTTATGAACCAATCAAGCGCGGGCCGGCTCAGGCTTTATCCTGCTCGGGCCAGTTCTTGATGTACTGCTTGAGGAGTTTGTTTTCGAAGCTCGCGGCACGCAACGATGCTTTCGCGACATCGTGGAAAGACAGCACGCCGATCAGTGCCGTGTTGTCCTTGATCGGCAGGTAGCGCACGTGGTTGTCGGTCATGACACTGCGCATCGTGTCGACGCTGTCGTCGAGGTTGCCGCAGATCGGATTGCCGACCATGACCTGGTCGACCTTGACGTCGAGAATGTCGCCGCGATAACGATGTACCGCGGCAAGAATTTCGCGAAAAGTCAGCAAGCCGGTCATCTGCCCTTTTTCCATGACCACCAGCGAGCCGATGTCATGTTCGACCATCAGGCTCACCGCCTGCGGCAACAACGCGTCCGGCCCGATGCTGAAAATCTGACCGCCCTTGATCTTGAGAATATCCTTGACCTGCATTGCCTGCTCCTCCCCGGGGCCCTCGTTCGAGTGCCCTTGAATGACGCCGCAGCCTGATGCCCGCGATTACGACCGTAATCGTAGCCGAATTCGACCGGCAGGCGCGAGCGGAACATCCGGGCTGCCGTCGTACCGGGCGGGCGAACCTTTGCAGGCGACGGGGCGTCTCAAGAGCCGTTGCCCACACAGGCCGGGCGACGATGCAACGCGCCGAAAGCCGGACGCGCTATCATCCGCAAACCAACAATCGCAGGGGAACCGAATGAACCGTCGCACCTTACTGCTTGCCACCCTGTTTACCCTGACCCTGATCACCGAGGTTTCCATGGCTGCCTGTCCCGATCTGCTGAACCACCAATTGAAAAACCTCGACGGCAAACCGCTCGACCTGTGCGAGTTTTCCGGCCAGGTCATACTCGCCGTCAATACCGCCAGCTATTGCGGCAATACGCCACAGTACAAAGGGCTGGAAGCGCTCTACCAGAAATACCGCGATCAGGGCCTCGTCGTCATCGGCTTCCCGGCCAACGACTTCGGGGCACAGGAGCCGGGCAGCAGCAAGCAGATCAAGGATTTCTGCGAGCTGACTTACGGCGTGAAATTCCCGATGGTGGAAAAGACAAGCGTCGTATCCGGCAAGGCCAACCCGGTTTTCGCCCGGCTGGAAAAAATGACCGGCGACGCGCCCGAATGGAATTTCCATAAATACCTGATCGCCCGCGACGGCAAGCGCGCCTTCAGCTATGCCGCCCGCACCAGGCCGGAAAGCGACGACATCGTGAAGCAGCTCGAGGCGCTGCTCGCCGAGAAGCCTTAGCCTTCCCAAAAATTATTGGCGCTTGTCCTCCGGTGGAGGGGCGTGCCGGGCGCGAGATCGACAGGCTCAATCGCTCGAGGTGCAAGGGCGCACCAATTGCAACAAGGCGGCCTGTGCGCGGACCAACGACACCAGGTTAACCGGTCTGCCGCCTCCCGCGCCCGCCAGATAGCAGGCCCCTACCGGCGGGTCCGGTTGGACGCGTGGGGAGGCGTGATTCGGCCAGCCTGTTACGGCTGCGCGAGCATCCTCTTGGCGTTAAGGTAAGTCGGCACCTCGACCCAGAGGCCATCGACGAGTGGCCGCTCCTCGCCGCGCGCGCGGTCTCGAATGCTTCCACCATTCGCTGCGCCTGCGCCTTCTCGACTTCACTGGGGATCAGCGCCGCAAGAATCGCCGCCGTGTGGTCCGGACGCACGAGGCTTATGGCGCGGTAGCCCAGCCTGCGCGCATACCGCGCCTCTTGCGCTGCGCCTTCCGCATCGGCAAAGGTGTAAGGCGCATCGATCGGCTCAACGCCCGCGGCCCGGCACTCCAGCACGAAGCGGCGTCGCGCGTGGTCGAGTTCCACGGCCTCGCGGCTACGCTCGGCCATCAGGTCCGCGGCCAAGTCTTCTGCACCCAGTAGCGCATAGCGGATGCGCGGTGACGCGGCGACGATCTCGCGAACATTGACCACACCGAGGGCCGTCTCGCACACAGGGAGGATGCCGGTGCTGCCCAGCGCCAGGCCTGCCTGCTCTTCGGCTGCCGTGATGGCTCGATCCAGGTCGCGCATGTCGCTGGCCGTCGCAACCTTCGGATAGGCAACGAAGTCGGGCTTTGCGGGAACCACGTGCGAGAGATCCAGCGTCCCGTCCTCGTGCAATGAATTGATGCGCACGCATACTCTTGCACCGGCCGAGCGCCAGCGGACAAATAGTCCGGCAGCCAAAGCGCGTGCTGCATCACGGCGCAATGGGGGAGTGAAGTCCTCGGGATCCTGGATCAGGACATCAGCGCGGCTGGCCGACATGGCTTCATGCACAGCACTGTGCGCGCCTGGGCCGAAGAGCCAAGTGCGCAGGAGAGCGGGACGTTGGTTAGCGGGTGACACGAGAGTTAAGAACGGTGACGGGGGACGCGGTCGTCAATCACCAGCGAATCTGGAGGGAGAAATCCAGTGCGCCATCGGTGAACCCGCTCCATCCGGTCGCGCAAACCAGCATTCCCTTGCCGGCAGGTGTCCGCGAGAACGCCACGACTGCCGATGTTCCCATGCGTTCGAAGGTGCCGATGCCCTTGCGGCATTGCTGCCGTCCGTCCGCGGGATTGCGCATGCATGTTGTTGCGTCGAGGCTGGGCGCATCCAGCCCCATGACGCAAAGCGTGGCGCAACTGGCGGACCCGTTACTCGCGCTTGGGGATTATCCGCGGCAACGTATTCAAAGATGTCGGTAAGCCAGCGCTGGGCCTCGTCGGTCCAGCTTATTTCTGCCATGACCGAATGCGCCGCCCCATTTCTTCGTTTGAGACGGTGCGCTTCGCATCAGAATCGGTGAGCCCACGCTCGACCATCGCGTGAAA
>JANXVW010000058.1 GCA_025351455.1 Betaproteobacteria bacterium
AAAACACCGGGAGCATGCCGCGGCCTGATCGCGGCATTCCCGAAATGCACATCCATCTCGACGCGGTAGGCGGCGTGGCGGGCGATATGTTCATCGCCGCCATGCTCGATGCGTTTCCCGATCTGCGCGACGGCATGCTGGCGGCGATCCGTGCCGCGGGACTGCCCGCGGACGTTCACGTCGGCTTCGCGGAACATCAGGACCATGCGCTGACTGGCCTGCGATTCCGCGTAACCGAACCGCGCGAAGCCGAACTGCTGGTTGCTGCCCACCATCATCCGCATACCCCTTTCGCCGATCTCCGCGCCCATCTGCTGGCCTGCGCATTGACGCCCGCGGTACGCGATCGTGCTATTGCGATCTTCAGCGTGCTCGCCGAAGCCGAGGCGAAGGTTCACGGCAAGACCATCGATACGGTCAGTTTCCACGAACTCGGCGAATGGGATTCGATTGCCGACATCGTCGGTGCCGCCTTCCTCGTCGATGCGTTGTCGCCGCCCGGTGAGCCGGCCACATGGTCCGTAAGCAGTCTGCCGCTGGGCCGCGGCAGGGCCAGGACCGCTCACGGCATGCTTCCCATCCCGACGCCCGCGACCGTGCTGCTGCTCGAGGGATTCGAATTTATCGATGACGGCCTCGAAGGAGAACGCGTTACGCCAACCGGGGCTGCGATTCTGCGACACCTCGGTTGCACGCAAACGGCGGCGCGCCGCTCGCGCCGGCTGTTGCGCACCGGCATCGGTTTCGGCACCCGGACTTTTCGTGGCATCAGCAATGTGTTGCGGGTGCTGGCTTTCGACGAAGCCCGCGAGCACCGCGGCAGCGATGAAGTCGCGCAAGTCCAGTTCGAAGTGGACGATCAGACGCCCGAAGACCTGGCGATCGCGCTCGACAAACTGCGCTCCCATCCGTCGGTGCTGGATGTTCTGCAGACGCCCGCGTTTGGCAAGAAGGGCAGGATGACCATGCACATCCAGTTGCTCGCCGACGCCGACGACGTGGAGAGCGTATTCGACGCCTGCTTCAGCGAGACCACGACCATCGGATTGCGCTTCCAAGTCATGCAGCGCCGCAAGCTCGCGCGTGCCAGCACGACGGTGGAAGCCGCCGGCCGGCAGATGCGTGTGAAGGTGGCGCAACGCCCGGGAAGCAAAACTGCAAAGGTCGAGGCTGACGATTTGTTGAACGTGACCGGCGGCCGTGCGGAACGCGAGCGCTTGCAGCGCGAAGCCGAGCAAGTCGTGTTTCGCAAGGAACCAAAGTGAGCGATGTTGGCAACGTGAAGGCGAAACTGGAAGCGGTCCTGCGCGACATGGGACCGTTAGCGGTAGCGGTCAGCGGCGGCGTGGACAGCCTCACCCTGGCCACTCTGGCCCATCGCACAGTGCGCGGCAAAGTCGAAATGTTCCACGCCGTTTCGCCCGCCGTGCCGCAGGAAGCCACCGATCGCGTGCGCTCGCTCGCGGCGCGCGAGAGCTGGACGCTTACGGTGGTCGATGCCGGAGAATTTGGCGATGCGGACTATCGCAGCAACCCGGTAAACCGCTGCTTCTACTGCAAGACCAACCTGTACGGCGCATTGGTGCCGCATACCTCTGCGCAAATCGTCGCCGGCACCAACCTCGACGATCTCGGCGAATACCGCCCCGGTCTGGAGGCGGCAAAGAACCACGGCGTGCGCCATCCTTTCGTCGAAGCCGGCATTGACAAAAAGACCGTGCGCGCCATCGCCCGACTTCTCGATCTCGGGGACATTGCCGAACTGCCTTCCGCGCCTTGCCTGTCGAGCCGCATCGAGACCGGCATCGCGATCGATCCTGCCATGCTCAAGCTGGTGCACGCCGCGGAATTGCTGGTGTCGAAATCACTCGCCCCGCGCACCGTGCGCTGCCGCGTGCGCGCCAAGGGCGTGGTGATTGAGCTCGACGAACAGAATCTCGCCGCGCTCGATGAGAATGCGCGAGTCAGCTTGAAGGACGATGTTGGCACGCTGTTCCGCGATGGCGGATTCGAATATCCCGTCTCGCTGGCGCCTTATCGCACCGGCAGCGCTTTCCTCGTTCGCCTGCAACGCGACACTGCCTGACTGCTATTCACCACAGAGGGCACAGAGAAGTACAAATGACAAATCTGGCGAATGAAGGTGGTCCGGTAACTTTGACAAGCGATATTGCTATTGATTTCCTCCGTGCCTTCCGTGCCTCTGTGGTGCAATCGCTTTTATGACTTTGCATAAAGACGTGATGCTCGATTTTGCGAGAGACGCCCGCACCGGGCTGGAAGAGGCGGTGCTGTGCGCGTCGAAGTCGGTTTCCCATCTTTCGGTAATCCTCGACCAGGTGCAGGAGAAAGGGCGGCATATGCTGCTCACGCGCTTGATGCCGGAACAGTTTTCAGCGCTGGCGCAAAGCCATCGCGCGGCCATCGATTACGATCCGATATCAAGAACGGGATTTTTCGGCGGCGCCCATGAATTGCGTGTCGACACGCGGATTGCGGTCGTGGCGGCCGGGACTTCTGATGTGGCGGTCAGCCGTGAGGCCGCACGCACTTTGCGTTTCTACGGCGAGCCGGCTGCCGAGATCACCGACGTTGGCGTGGCCGGATTGTGGCGTTTGCTGGAGCGCATCGAGGAGATTCGCAAAATGAAAGTCGTCATCGCGGTCGCGGGCATGGACGCGGCGCTACCCACGGTCATTGGCGGCCTGGTATCCAATATCGTGATCGGGGTGCCGACCTCGGTCGGCTATGGAGTGGCTAACGGCGGGCAAACCGCATTGAACGCGATGCTGGCGAGTTGCTCGCCGGGGCTGACGGTGACCAACATAGACAACGGTTACGGTGCCGCGTGTGCCGCGTTGCGCATCCTGCGCGCGACCTGATCCAGCGCAGGAACAAAAAAAGCCCGGCTGCTGATGCCGGGCTTTTTCTTTTTCGGCCTTTTTACTTCAGGTCGTTCTTGACCGCATCGACCGAAGCCTGCGCGCAGATTCCGTCCTGTTCCGCGGTACCGCCCGAAACGCCGATTGCGCCAACCTGTTTGCCATCGGCCGTCATGATCGGAAGTCCGCCTTCGAAAGTCACGATGCCCGGTACAAACGCGATGCCGGGAATCTTTGTGGTGATTTCGCCAATCTGTTTGGTCGAGAACGGGAAGCCGGCCGACGTGCCTGCCTTGAGCTGGGCGATCTCGATGCTCTTCAGGAAGGCATCGTCCTCGCGCAGGAAGAACTTGAGGTTGCCGCCGTTGTCGACGATGGCAATGTTCATTTTCCAGCCTTCCTGCTTGGCCTTCGCTTCACACGCGGCCGCCATTTTCTTGGCGACATCCAGAGACAGGACCGGACGTTGCTCCAGCGCCAGGGCAGATCCGGCCAGCGCGGTGAACAGCGATGCGAGACTGATTGAAAGCAGGGTCTTCTTCATGGGTATTCCTCTCGAAAAGGGTTGGGTGAAACGGGAAGCGCGAGCACGTCGCGTACGGAATTGTACCCGTGCGGGTTGGACGCGCAGGTTACAGAAAGTTCCCTGCGGCATTCGCGTCCTGTTCTGTCGAAGCGGTGCACAGGGAGGCAAGGCGCTGGACCAGTGCATCCGCATCGGTATCTGCGATCACCAGCTTGCGATTTGCGGGTAGCAGAAATCCTTGCGTAACGGCATGGTCCAGCATGGCCAGCAAATCGTCGTAGTAACCGGAAACATTCAGCAATCCGCTGGGCTTGCGATGAATGCCCAGTTGCGACCATGTGAGGATTTCAAAGAACTCTTCGAGCGTGCCGAATCCACCCGGCAAAGCGACGAAGGCGTCGGACAATTCGTTCATCATCGCTTTGCGTTGGTGCATGTCCTCGACGACGTGCAATCTGGTCACCCCGCGATGGGCGACCTCTCTGGCGACGAGATGTTGTGGGATCACGCCGATGACCTCGCCGCCTGCATGCAACATGGCATCGGCAAGCATACCCATCAGGCCGACGTTGCCGCCTCCGTAAACCAGGCCAAGACCGCGGCGGGCCAAAGCCGCGGACAGTTCGCGCGCCGAGGCGCCGTATTCAGGGCGCGTGCCGGCATTGGCGCCGCAAAATACGCACAGGCGCTTCATCGCGCTCTCAGAACTCCGACCATTCGTCGTTGCGGTAATAGATCACCTGACCGGTTCTCTGGATAGGGCCGTCCTCGATGCCATCATGATCGAAAACCGGAGGCTGCTCGTCGGGACGATCGCGGACGGCGCGTTTTTGCAGTACGAAAGCGCTGACCACATGAATCGTGCGGGCGGGATCGGTCGGCGCGCTGCGCAGCATCGGCAGCTCGGCGGATTTGCCGTTCGGGTAAAGCAGGATGCCGGTTTTGTCGCCCGCCTGGCAAAGCACCGCCCAGTCCGTCTGGCCCGCTTTGAAGAACTGGCCTTGGACGACGTTGTGCCGCGCGTCCCATTTCATGAACTTCGGAATGCGGCAACCCAGTTTTTCCATGTCGGCACGCACAGCCTCCGGCAGCTCGCGTAACTGGCCTGGCTCGAGGTAGCGAAAATCCGGCCACTTCTTGCGAACTTCCTCCAGGGTGGTCTGGGCGCTCGCCGCGGCGCAAAGCAAAATCAGCAGGACGGCATACCATCGGCGGGGCTTCATCGGACATTTCCTGGGCAACCGGTCATGTCGACAGTGTAAGCCCGGCCGGATGCGCTGGCGCTTTAGCCGTGGCCGCCCAGATAGGCCGCGCGTACTTCTTCGTTGCCGAGCAATTCCTTCGGCGAGCCCTCGATTTTCATTTCACCGGTTTCCAGCACGTAGCCCCGATTGGCGACGGACAATGCCATGTTCGCGTTCTGCTCGACCAGCAGAATGGTGGTGCCGCGCGCGTGAATGATGCGGATGGTGGCGAACAACTGCTGCACGATAACGGGCGCGAGTCCCAGCGACGGTTCGTCGAGCAGCAGCAGCTTCGGCTTGGCCATGAGTCCGCGCGCCACGGCCAGCATCTGCTGCTGGCCGCCCGAGAGTGTCCAGCCCAGCGCATTCTCGAACGGCTTGATGACCGGGAAGATCTCGAACATTTCCCCGACCTCCTGCTCCATCTGTTTTTTCGGCAGGCTGCCGCGGTTGGACGTGCCGAGCATGATGTTCTCGCGCACAGTGAGCCCGGGGAAAATGCGCCGCCCTTCGGGTACGTGCGAAATGCCGAGCCGCACTATTTTTTCGGGTGCCATGTTGTGGATCGGCTGGCCGTCGAACCAGATTTCACCGCTGGCGGGCCGCAGTAGTCCGGATATGGTGCGCAGGGTCGTGCTTTTTCCGGCGCCGTTGGCGCCGAGCAAAGTCACCACCTCGCCCTGCTCGACACGCAGGCTCACGCTCTTGAGTGCCTGCACGCTGCCGTAGTAACTGGCGACGTTCTTCAGCTCAAGCAACGGCGGCATTCGGATCTCCCAGGTACGCGGCAATCACATCCGGATGACGCAGCACTTCCTGCGGCGTGCCTTCCGCGATTTTCTTGCCGAAATTCAGCACGGTGATGCGGTCCGACACTTTTTCCACCAGCCCCATGTCGTGGTCGATCAGGAATATGGTCAGGCCGTGGCCGCTGCGCAGTTTCTTCAGCAATTCCACCAGCTCCATTTTTTCCGTCTGGTTCAATCCGGCCGCGGGTTCGTCGAGCAGCAGCAGTTTCGGATGGCCGGCCAGCGCGCGGGCGATCTCGACCAGGCGCTGGTGGCCGTAGGGCAGGCTGCGCACAATGGTGTCGGCCTTGTCCGCGAGCCCGACGAATTGCAGCGCCGACATCGCGCGGGCGCGCAACGCCTTGCCGCCGGGCTCGATCGGATTGTTGTCGCGTTGCGCGCCGACGATGACGTTTTCCAGCGCCGACATGCTCGGGAACAGGCGGATGTTCTGGAAGGTGCGGCCCAGGCCGTGCCCGGCGCGCTCGTGCGGCGATTTCAGCGTAACGTCGTTGCCGTCGATAAAGATGCGGCCGCCGGTCGCCTTGTAAATGCCGTTGACGATGTTAAGCGTGGTGGTTTTGCCCGAACCGTTCGGTCCGATCAGCGCATGCACCGTGCCGCGCGAGACTTCCAGGTCGATGCCATCGACGGCGCGCAGGCCGCCGAAGAACTTCTGCATGCCTTCGAGCTTGAGCAGGGGCGTCGTTTCCGTCACCGCAATGTCGAGGTTGAGCGGTTTGATGCCCGACGTGTCGACCGGATCCACGGTCCTGAATTTTTTCCAATTGCTGCGCAGCAGGCCCCAGATGCCCTCAGGCATGAACACCATGATCAGGATCACGGCCAGGCCGTAGATCGCCAGGTACACATCCTTGATGAATTGCAGGCTGGGCGGCATTTCCTTCAGCCATTCGGGCAGCAAAATCAGCAGCGTGGTGCCCAGCGCGCCGCCGAACGGCGATTGCACGCCGCCGAGCAGCACCATCGACAGGAATTCCACCGCGCGCTGGAAGTTGAAATTATCCGGACTGATATAGGCGAAGCCGCCCGCGTAGAGTCCGCCACCGATGCCGCCGAGCGCCGCGCACAACGTGAAGGCGATGACCTTGGTCCGCAGCGTATGCACGCCGACGACTTCCGCGGCGAGTTCGTTCTCGCGCACACCGCGCATGGCGCGGCCGAGTCGCGTCTGCGGCAGATACCACACCGCCGCGATCATCGCGTACAGCACCACCGAGCAAAGCACCAGGTAAGCACGGTCATCGGACAATTCATGCCCGAACAATGACGGCCGTCCGATGCCGGCGATGCCGTCGGGTCCGTGCGTGACTTCGATCCAGTTCACCGCGACCAGGTCGAAGATCTGCTGGAAGCTGATGGTAATCATGGCGAGATAGTGGCCGCCAAGGCGCAGCGTAGTCAGGCCGAGGATGCCACCGGCCAGGCCCGCGATGCCGATGCCGATCGCCAGCGAGACCCAGAACGACAGCCCGTAAGACACCGTGCCGAGCGCGACACCGTACGCGCCGAACCCGAAGAAGGCGGCCTGCGCGAGATTGATTTGCCCGGTGTAGCCGAGCACCACCACCATGCCCAGCACCGCGATCGCATACGTCGTCGCCTGCATGAACATCGACAGTACGAAGTGGCTGACATTGGAGTAATACGGCAGCAGGGGCACCGCAATGGCGATGACGAGCAGAACGAATGGCCAGGGCGAGAGGCGGCGCTTGCGCGGCGCTTCGAGTGTTTGCGTGCTCATGCTTTCTCGGAAACCCTTTCGCCGAAGAAGCCCTGCGGCCGGAACACCAGCACCAGGAACAGCATCAGGAAGGCGTAGGCGTCCTTGTAGGGAACGGATATGTAGAAAGCGGCGAAGCTTTCTATCACGCCGATGAAGAGGCCGCCGACGATGGCGCCCTTCACGTCGCCGAAGCCGCCGATGATGGTGGCGGCGAAGGCTTTCAGCGCGATGATCGAGCCCATGCCGATCGACACGAACAGCACCGGGCCCACCAGCACGCCCGCCAGTCCGCCGAGTGCGGAACTGTAGACGAAGGTGATCGCGATCATCAGCGCCACCGGGATACCGAGCAGGCGCGCCATGTCCTTATCCTGCGATGTCGCCTGCAGTTTCTTGCCCAGCATGGTGTGCTCGAAAAAGAAAAACTGGAATGCGACCATGACCATGGTCACCGCGAGGATCACCAGGTACTGGCTGTCGAGA
>JANXVW010000084.1 GCA_025351455.1 Betaproteobacteria bacterium
CGGCGAATTCGTCGATGCGAATCCCCGGGCCGAAGTGCCGACGCTGATAGACGGCGATTTCCGCGTGTTCGATTCCACAGTGATACTCGAATATATCGAGGAGAAATGGCCGGCGCCGGCGCTGTTGCCGAAGGCGCCGGCGGAGCGGGCGCGCGTTCGCATGGTCGAGGACGTCATGGACACGCAGTACGAGCAGAACAACTGGGGAACGTTCGAGGTCCTGCGCTACAAGCGCGCGAGCGGACCCCTCGCTGACAAGCTGCTGGCCTATGGCCGGAAAAATATCGAGCAATTGCAGGCCTGGCTCGACCGGTCCCTGGGCGATCGGCCCTGGTTCAACGGCGATGCATTCGGCTGGGGCGATCTCGTGGTGATTCCTTACCTGAATCGCTCCGCCGGCTACGGTTACCTGCCGCCTCAGGGCTCGAAGTTGGCCGCCTGGTTCGAACGCGTGAACCAGCGCGCCAGCGTTGCGAAAGTGAAGTCACAGATGCAGGCGGCCCTCGATAAGATGCCCGACCTCGCCAAGATGCTGGAAAGTGGTCAGGTCGTGCGCCAGTATCGCGACCATCGTCTGGAATGGATGATCGCTGCCGGCGGCTTGCCAGTCGTGGTCGAAGGCATCGAGAAAGGAACCATCCGGTTCAGTCGCAATCCCCGGTAAGGAGCAGGACAGGGAGTCTGCCATGAGCGAAGCAGTGATTGTCGATGCGGTGCGCACGCCGTTCGGGCGGCGCGGCGGGGCATTGCGCGAATACAGGCCGGATGCTCTGCTGGCGCATGTTCTGGATGGTCTGCTCGATCGCACGGGCGTCGATGCACGCAAGATCGAGGACGTGATCGACGGCACCGTGACGCTGGCCGGCGAGCAGGGGGCAAACCCGGCGCGATTGGCGGTGTTGCTGTCGAAGCTGCCGGTGGACGTGCCGGGCGTCTCGCTGAACCGGATGTGCGGTTCGGGCCAGCAGGCCGTGCATTTCGCAGCCCAGGCGGTATCCGCCGGGGACATGGACTATGTCATCGGTTGCGGCGTCGAAAGCATGAGCCGCGTGCCCATGTTCCTCGACATCGGACTGGGCGGTCCGGTCAACGGTTTCGAGAAGCTCGATCCCGAATTGTTCAAACGCCACGAATTGATTCATCAGGGCGAGAGCGCCGAGCGCATCGCCGACAAGTGGGGACTATCGCGGCAGGACGTCGACGATTTTGCCAAAGAAAGCCACCGCCGCGCGGCGCTCGCGCAACACGCCGGCTGGAACCGGGAACTGATTCCGGTGACGGGCGTGGCGCCCGATGGCGGGCCGTTGCGACTGGAGCGTGACGAAGGCGTTCGCGCGCAGATCGACGAAGCCAAGATGGCTTCCTTGAAACCCGCGTTTCGTCCCGAGGGCAAAGGCGTGGTGACGGCGGCGAATTCAAGCCAGCTTTCCGACGGCGCTTCCGCGGTGCTCGTGGCGAGCGCGCACGCCGCACGCGCCGACGGCCTGCGGGTAAAAGCACGTTTTCGCTCGCGCGTTGCGGTTGGCTCCGATCCGACCATGCAACTGACCGGTGTCATTCCCGCCACGCGGCTTGCGCTGGCCAAGGCCGGATTGACGATCGGGGACCTGGACTGGATCGAGATCAACGAGGCCTTCGCATCGGTCGTGTTGTCCTGGGCCAAAGAACTCAAGCCCGACATGGCGAAGGTCAATCCCTGGGGCGGTGCAATCGCCCACGGCCATCCCCTGGGCGCCACCGGCGCAGGCCTCATGGCGAAAATGCTGACGGGCCTGGAGGCCACTGGCGGCACGCTCGGCCTGCAGGTCATGTGCATCGGCCACGGGCAAGCCACGGCGACGGTGATCGAACGCATCTGAATTTGAAGCGATGGCCAAGTCGATTCGCATCGCGCTGCTGTTGTTCGTGCTGGCAACTGTGGCGGTGGGCGCATGGCAGAAGCGAAGCCTGATTCAGTCGTGGGAGCGTACGCTCGATGTCGTCGTATATCCCATCAATGGGGACGGCCGCGATGCCACGGCAACCTATATGAGCTCGTTATCGTCGCAAGCGTTCGCGTCAATCGGGGAGTTCATGCGCAACGAGGCGCAGCGGCACGGCGTCGCGCTTGCCAACCCTGTGAGCGTGAAGCTGGGGCCAGCGGTGGTTTCTGCGCCGCCGCCGGCACCCGTTGGCGGCAATATTCTCGAAATCATTCTCTGGAGCCTTCGATTGCGCTTCTGGGCCTGGCGCAATGACGGCTATGCCGGCCCGAAACCCGACGTGCGCGTATTCGCGGTGTACTTCGATCCCGCCGCCAGGCAACGAGTGGAACATTCGATCGGGTTGAAGGAGGGGCGCATCGGCATTGCCAACCTGTTCGCAGCGATGCACATGTCGGAAGAGAACAACGTCATCGTCGCGCACGAAATCCTGCATACGTTCGGCGCCACGGACAAGTACGACCCCGCGACCGCGCAACCGCACTATCCCGAAGGTTACGCGGATCCCGGACAAACCCCGTTGTATCCGCAGCAGTTCGCTGAGATCATGGGCGGGCGCATCCCGCTTTCGCAGGCGCAGTCGGAGACACCACGCTCACTGAATTTCGCGATAGTCGGCGACAGGACAGCCGCCGAAATTCACTGGCGGCGCTGAGGTCGGCGCAGGCTCGCCGATAAAACTCTTGTTGGCGCGCCATGGCGGGGGAACCTATCATAGCGGCTCATTTCCCCCTCCCGAGATCATGGCCGACAACAACGAAAAAAGCGGCATCCGCCGCAACCTCACCAACTACGGCGACCCCGAGTTTGCCGCCTACCTGAGACGCTCCTTTGCCCGCTCGATGGGCTACTCCAAGGAGATGCTGAGCCGGCCGATCGTCGGCATTGCGCAATCGGCGAGCGGATTCAACAATTGCCATCGCTACGTCCCGGAATTGGTGGAGGCGGTCAAACGCGGGGTGCTCGGGTCCGGCGGACTGCCGGTCGATTTTCCGACCATCTCGCTCGGAGAGGTGTTCCTGAGTCCGACCAGTCTGATGTTTCGCAACCTCATGGCAATGGACGTCGAGGAAATGGTGCGCGCGCAACCCATGGATGCGGTCGTGCTGATCGGCGGCTGCGACAAGACGGTGCCGGCGCAACTGATGGGGGCAATCTCGGCCGACGTGCCGGCCATCCAGCTGGTGACTGGTCCGATGATGGCCATGCCATTCCGCGGCGAGCGGCTCGGTGCCTGTACCGACTGCCGGCGCTTCTGGGGAAAGTATCGCGCGGGCGAAGTCACCGACGAGGGCATCGACGAAATCGAAGGCAATCTCGCGACCACGGCGGGCACCTGTGCCGTCATGGGGACGGCCAGCACCATGGCGTGCGTCGCCGAAGCGCTGGGCATGAGCCTGCCGGACAGCGCCGCCATTCCCGCGGTGCATGCAGACCGCATTCGCGCGGCGGAAGCTACCGGCGTGTGCGCGATGAACATGATCCGGAACAAGCGGCCGCGCCCATCGGAAATCGTCACCGAAAAATCAATCGAAAACGCGTTGCGCGTCCTGCTGGCAATAGGCGGATCGACCAACGCCATCATCCACCTTACGGCCATCGCCGGGCGCGCGGGGGTACGCATTTCGCTCGAACACCTGAACCGGCTCTCGGACGAAACGCCGGTATTGATCGATCTCAAGCCGACCGGCAGCCACTACATGCAGGACTTTCACGCGGCCGGCGGGATGAGCGCCTTGCTGCTCGAGTTGAAGGACTTGCTGCATCTGGATTGCATGACGGTGACGGGAGAAAAACTGGCTGAGCGGCTCGCACGGCCTGTTCCATTCGTCGATCGCGGCGTCATCCGTCCCAGGTCCGAGCCGATTTCGCCGGTGGGCGGCCTCGTTGCGTTGTTCGGCAGCCTCGCGCCAGGCGGGGCAATCCTGAAACGCGCCGCCGCCGATAGCAGCCTGTTCGAAAAAGAGGGCAGGGCCGTCGTATTCGAATCGCTGGAAGATTTGTCGGCGCGCATTGATTTGCCCGACCTCGACGTCACCAAAGATGATTTTCTGGTGCTGAAAAATGCCGGACCGCGCAGCCCGTCAGGCATGCCCGAGGCAGGTTACCTGCCCATCCCGAAGAAGCTGGCGCAAAAAGGACTCAAGGACATGGTGCGAATTTCCGATGCCCGCATGAGCGGCACCGCGTTTGGCACCGTGATTCTTCACATTACGCCGGATGCCGCATCGGGCGGGCCCCTGGCACTGGTGAAAAGCGGCGATCGCATCCGCTTGTCCGTGAAGGACAGGAAGCTGGATTTGCTGGTCAGCGAACAGGAAATGAACCGGCGTCGCCAGGACTTCAGGCAGGCACCGCTGCCGCCCAGAGGCTATGCGAGGCTCTACAACCAGCACATCCTTCAGGCCGACGGCGGTTGCGACTTCGACTTTCTGCGCGGTGGCTAACGGCGGGTCAGCATTTTTAGAATTTCTTCTTCGGGTAACGGACGGCTGATCAGATAACCCTGAATCTGGTGACAGCCCAGTGTGCGCAGCAGGTCGCACTGCGGCTGGGTTTCCACTCCTTCGGCGATGGTCGTCAATCCGAGCGACTGTGCCATCGAAATAATCGCTGACGCGATTTCGACGTCATCCCGACGCTCTGTGATGGTGCTGATAAAGGAGCGGTCTATTTTCAGCGCGTCGATCGGCAGTCGCGCCAGATAACTCAACGAGGAATAGCCGGTCCCGAAATCATCCATGGCGATTTTGGCGCCCGCATCGCGCAGCGCGCGCAGGATCTCGGTGCTGCGTTCGATGTCCTGCATCACCATGCTTTCGGTGATTTCGATGTCGATGCCGATCTCCGGCCCATAGTCGTGGAAGAGTTGGCGGACAAAATCCACGAAATCGCGTTGCCGTAACTGGATCGGCGAGACGTTGACCGCAATGGGTTTGGCGTCCACCCCGGCTGCCTTCCATTTTCGGTACACGCGCGCCGCTTCGATCAGCGCCCATTTGCCCACTTCCAGGATCATTCCGGTTTCCTCCAGAACGGGAATGAATTGCGCTGGCGGCACCAGTCCGTTGTCCGGATCGTGCCAGCGCAGCAGCGCCTCCAGTCCTTCGATCCGGCCGGTCGCGAGGCTGACCTTGGGCTGGTAGTGCAGCACAAAGCGGTGTTCCTCCAGCGCCTGGCGCAATTTGTTTTCCAGGGCGAGGCGTTGCGCGACGTCGGCGTTGAGTTTGGGGGTGTAGTACACGGCGGCTTCGCCCGCCTGTTTTGCCCGCGCCAGCGCCGCCTCGGCGTTTCGCATCAACGTTTCGGGATCGCTGCCGTCGTCCGGGAAAATGGCAATGCCGCAGCGGGCCGCCACCCGCAAGTCGCGCCCGTCGATCGTGAACGGGCTCAGCAGCAGCGCCTGGCGCTTTTCCTCGATCAGGCGCGAAGCGTGGATTTCGTCGCTCACGTTGGGCAACACGATGGCGAAACTGTTCATGCCCACACGGCCTATGCGCTCGCTGTCGTGTGTCTCGCGCAGGCGGTCGGCGAGCGCCTTGAGCAGGCTGTCTCCGGCCCCGCGACCCATGGATTCGTTGATGATGCGGAATCGTTCGATATCCAGAATCATCAACGCCAATTTTCGGTTGTTTCTCTGGGCCTCGTGCAAAAACTGCTGCAGACGTTCCAGCAACAGCGTGCGGTTGGCTATGCCGGAAATGGAGTCGTAATAGGAAAGGTAGTCGATGCGATCCTGCCTTTCCATGTGCTCGAGCGCGATCGAGGCATCGGCTGACAGATCCGCTAGCAGTTTGATCTGATCCTCGTTGAAGAAGTCTTCTTCCGCGGCGAAAAGCACACCGACCGCCGCCACCCGTGTCCCGGACATGAAGGGCAGTGCTGCTGCGGCACGATATCCGCGTCGTAACGCGTGCTCCTGCCAGGCGGGCGGGGTCGTGGAATGGGCGATGTCATTGATGATTTGTTGCGCTTCCCGGCGCACTGCGATCGCGGCCAGGGTGTCCTGCGCCGGCGACCGCGGCGCAATCGATAAATCGAGCAGGTCGAGGAATCCGTCGACCGCGCCATGAGAGGCCACGGGGCGGATAGAGGTGGCCTTTTCATCGACCAGGCCGGCCCACGCCATGCGCATTGCGCCGACGTCCACCGCAATCCTGCAAAATTCCTGCAGCAATTCTTCGCGTTGGCGCAGCCGGATGATGGCGGAAGAAAAGTGTCCCAGCACATCGCGAATGCGCGACAGCCGGACCAGCCTTTGCTCTTGCAGCACGCGTTGCGTTACATCGCGATCGGCCCCGCGGAAACCGGTCAGCGCACCGTTTTCGCTGAATAACGGCATGCCGTTGCTCTCCAGCCATCTGATGCTGCCGTCCCTGTGGCGAGCCTTGATCATGACCCCGCGCCAACCCGATTTCTGGGCTGCGCGTAATTGCATCGCCTGCCGCTGTATTTCGCCTTCTTTTTCGTCGAGCATGTCGAAACAGCTAAGCCCGAGCATGGCAGCCGGTTGGTAGCCCAGGATACGGACCAGTGCGGGATTGTTGTAAGTCATGCGAAATTGCAGATCGCACTCCCAGACGCGCTCCTCCGTGGTCTCGACGATGCCGCGAAAGCGTTCCTCGCTGATTCTGAGCGCTTGTTCCATCTGCTTCCTTGCGCGCCTTTCCCCGGCTTCCGAAATGGCGCGCCGTACCGCGGAAGGAAATCGGGTGAGATTCGTCTTGAGGACATAATCCGTGGCGCCACTGCGCAGTGCCGCCACCGCGTTTTCCTCGCCGATGGTGCCGGAGACAAAGATGAAAGGAATATCCGGCCGCATCTCGCGCGCAATGGCCAATGCCGCCATGCCGCTGAAGCGAGGCAGTGAAAAGTCGGACAGGACGATATCCGGCTCGAAACTAGCCAGTTCGCGCCGAAAATCGGATTCCGTTTCGACGATCCTCACGTCGAAAACCAGGCCACCGCGCCGCAACTCGCGCAACTCGAGTTCGGCGTCGGAGGCCAGATCCTCCACCAGCAGAATGTGCAGGCTATGGTCGGTCACGAATCCGGGGTCCGCCTGTCATTGGAATGGTCATCGCTCGTCCGTCAACTGGTCTGCGGTACCTTGTTGACCAGCGCCCAGTACAGGCCCACCTGAGAAACCATTTCAACAAACTTGTCGAAATCGACGGGTTTGACGATATAGCTGTTTACGCCTAGCTGATAGCTTTCGACGATGTCGCGTTCTTCGGAGGACGACGTCAGCATGACCACCGGCACTGTCCTGGTTTTGGCGTCCGCCTTCAAAGCGCGCAATACGCCTATGCCGTCGATCTTGGGGAGCTTCAGGTCGAGGAGGATTAACTTCGGCGCGCTACTGACTGCCCTTTTCTCGTACTGACCCCGGCAGAACATGAAGTCCAGCGCCTCGACCCCGTCCTTGAGCCAGACCAGATTGTTCGACAGGTTTTTTTTGTTCAGTGCCCGCATGGCCAACTCTGCATCCGTTGGATTGTCCTCCACCAGCAGAATTTCCACGTTCTCAAACCCGGTCATCTTGCCCTCCTCCGGGCAGAGAGAAAAAGAACGTTGCACCTTTGTCGAGTTCGGCTTCGGCCCAGACCCGGCCGCCGTGACGCATAACCAGCCGATGCACGATGGCAAGGCCGACCCCGGTCCCGGGAAACTCATCGAGCCTGTGCAGGCGCTGAAACACACCGAAGAGTTTGTCGTAATAGCGCATGTCAAAACCGACGCCGTTATCCTTCACGAAAAATGTCACGTGGTCATTCGTGCCTTTTGCGGCCAGACCGCCCACTTCGATGCGCGGCGTTTTCCTGGTCGAACTGTACTTGATCGCATTCGACAGCAAGTTGATCCAGACTTGCTTGAGCAGAGCCGGATCGGCCCTGGCCGCGGGAAGGTCGCGAATCACGACTGAGGAGGCATCGATCCCGGGTGCCGCGGCCCGGAGGCTGTCCAGCGCCCCGAGCGCCAGTGATTTCATGTCCACGCGTTCCGTGGATAGAGGCTGGCGGCCCAGTCGCGAAAAGGCGAGCAAGTCGTCGATCAGCACACCCATTCGCTGACTGTTGTCGCGGATGACTTTCAGTACACGCCGCCCCTCATCGTCAACCCGGGAGCCGTAGTCTTCCTCGAATATCTTGCTGAAACCGTCGATTGCGCGCAGCGGGGCACGCAAATCATGGGAAACGGAATAGCTGAAGCTTTCCAGTTCCTTGTTGGCTGCTTCGAGTTGATTTGCCCGGATCTCCAGATGGGCATTGAGTGTCCGGATCGACTCTTCGGCCCGCTTCTGCTCGGTAATGTCATCCGAGATGCCCAGCAGATATTGCGGCCGGCCCTCGCTGTCACGCAGGCCTATCTTGCGCGTGCGCAGTATGAGGTTGCCGGTGGCGGCGGTGAGTTTTTCTTCCGCGATTTCCACCATCGCGTCTTGCGCCAGCACCTCCCGGTCCTTGGCGACGAACTGATCCGCCTGTTCCTTGGGAAACAACTCATGGTCGGTCTTGCCGATAAGGTCCTCGCGTGACATGCCGAGCAGCTTTTCCTCCGCCTTGTTTATCCTGGCGAACCTCAGCGTCTGCGCCTCCTTGACGAAGATCATGCTCGGGATGTTTTCGACCACCGCGTCGAGAAAGGCATTGGCCTGCTTGAACTGGAATTCCACCTGCTTCAACGCAGTGGTATCGAACATTGTCGTGCGGCTCATCACATAGTTGCCGTGTTCGTCGTGCAGGGCAACGGCATTGACGGCTACCGGGAACGTGCTGCCGTCCTTACGCACCATGGTGTACTCGAGGTCCGCAGTCTTGCCGTCCCGTATGAGCTTGGGAAAGTTGTCCATCACGGTTTGCCTGCACTCCGGCGCCACGATGTCGATGAATTTCAGTTTGCCGATGACCTCGTCGCGATCGTATCCGAGCCAGGCCAACTCGGTGTCGTTCATGCGCACGAAGGTCCCGTCCCGGTCGACGGAGTGGTAGCCGCAGGGCGCGCCGTTGTACAGGCTCGCGGTCTGCGTTGCCGCCGCCTGCGCCGCTTTTTCGGCGATGGCACGCTGGCCTATTTCCCTGCGCAGGAGGGCAAAGGCGATGATCAGCATCGTCATGCTGGTCAGCGTGCCCACGAAGATGATCGCAGAGGCCACCCTCGAACTGCGTCGCGATTCCTCTGCGCGCTGGACCAGGAGGTCTTCTTCCCTCACCCGCATCCGGCTTACCAGGCCACGTATCTTGTCCATCGTCTGCTTGCTCTCGCCGATGTGCCGTCGCGCCGGTTCGGAAATGAGCACCGGCGTGCTGCCGGCCATCTTCAGAAAGACGGCCGCCTGCTGCAGGCGATATTCGACCAGTTTCTCGAGGTCGCGGATGCGTTGCTGCTGTTCCTCGTTATCGGAAGTAAGCTGCTTGAGTCGGCGCATGCGGGCCGGGATGCTGGCCAGTCCATCGGTGTAAGGGACGAGGAAGATTTCCTGGCGTGAAATGAGATAGCCGCGGACGCCCGTTTCCACATCCTTGAGGTCGGAGAGCACTGCTTCGGTCTCGCGCAGCACGCTTTGCGTGTGTTCGACCCACCCCGCCCTTTCCACAAAACCCTGCAGGCTGACATAAGAGACGGCCGACATGCCGGCCACGATGGCCAGCGCCGCGCAAAAGCCGATGACCGGCACAGGGTGGTTAGCCGAGTTCATGCGGACATGGAAAGGGTGTGGAGCGGCTCTGGCAGGTTGTGCCGGCACGAGCTGAGTGCGGCATGGGATCGCGGCGCGTGCGGAGATGTCGATTGGGGGCATCCTTGTCCGTGGACCTGGGGTTGCCGAAGCGAGTCCGAAGGCAAGGGCTTGCGGGCTGAATGTCACTTATGCGCGGGTGTATGGACTCTGACCCCGCTTTTAGTCTTGTGTGTGCCATCGACAGGCAGCATTGGTGAATACACCGTACTGTGCAATCGGTGTTCCGCTGACAATCGTGTCCGGTTTTGTCCTACAAGGCCCTTCTGCCCTGGCTCGGGGCCATTACTTCAATAGATCAGATTGTTGGTGACTGCGTAGTAGGTCAATTCGGCGTTATGGCGCAAGTGCAGCTTTTGCAGGACGCGGCTGCGGTAGGTACTCACCGTTTTTACGCTCAGGGAAAGGTCCCTGGCGATGTCGCCAACGGATTTTCCAGAGGCGATCAGGCGCATGACTTCGAATTCGCGATCGGAAAGCGTCTCGTGGACGGACTGAACCGGGTTGCGATTCCAGTCCTGGGCGATGCATTCGGCAACTTCCGGGGTGATGTACCGCCTGCCGGACGTGACCCTGCGCACGGCCTCCAGCAACTGATCCGGCGCGCTCTCCTTGGTCAGGTAGCCTGCGCCCCCGGCGCGCAGCACGCGCAGCGCATATTGATCCACCGGATACATGCTCAGCACCAGCACGGGAAGCGCGGGGCGCGCTTTCTTGATGGCCTTGAGTACTTCGAGCCCGCTGCGGTCCGGCAGGCTGATGTCCAGCATGACGATGTCCCATTCCTGGGATGTAACCAGTTGCAGCGCTTCGGCGCCATTTGCCGCTTCTCCGACCTCGATCTGCTGGGGGGGGTCGGAGAGAATCCGGCGCAGGCCGGCGCGCGTGATGGTGTGGTCGTCGACAATCAGGGCTCTGGTCATTTCATACCGCCTCGTGATCGTGGCGGGTGCGTTTGCGGACCTTGAAGCGCGCCGGGAATTTCACCAGCACGCTGGTCCCGCCGCCTTCTGCCTGTTCGAATTTGACTTCGCCGCCAAAAGTCCGCGCCCGTTCACGCATGCCCTGCAGGCCGCAGGCGTTCGGCTCCATGATCTTACCCGGTGGCAGGCCGACGCCATTGTCGCTGATCTTGACCACGATGCCGCTGCGCTCGGTCCGCAAGTCCACCCGGACCCGGGTTGCCTGCGCATGGCGCGCAACATTCGTCAGCGCTTCCTGGAAAATGCGGAAGACGGCTGTTTGTGCATCATTCTCGAGGACGATGCCTGCGGGCGCCGGATCGATCTGGCAGGGGATGCTGAAATTAAGTTCGAATTCCTGTAACTGCCACTGCAACGCCGGCCACAGGCCGAGATGGTCGAGGATGCTCGGCCTGAGTTCCGTGGCGATGCGCTTTACCGTCTGGATGGCGGAATCGACCAATTCCACCGCCTCGGCAAGCTTGTCCGCGCGCGGCAGTTGCCCGTCCGTGAGAGTTTTCGCAAACCAGTGCAAGTCCATTTTGGCCGCGGTCAGCGTGGCGCCGAGTTCATCATGGATTTCCCTGGCGACGGCGGCACGCTCGGATTCGCGTGCGGACTGCAGGTGCGCCGACAGCTTGCGCAGCTTTTCGCGCGACGCACGCAGGGCCTTCTCCACGTGCTTGCGTTCCTCGATTTCCTCGCGCAACGCCGTATTTGCGGTCAGCAGATCCTGCGTGCGGAGCCGCACGGCCTCGGCCAGCCGAATCTGGGATTGTTCCAGCACGGCGCGCGCCTCCTTCTGGTCATGGATGTCGGTGGTCGTGCCGACCCAGCGCAGGATATTGCCCTGATCGTTCCGCACGGGTATGCCGCGCGCCAGATGCCAGCGGTATTCCCCTGCAAAACTGGCGCGCAATCGCATTTCGGTCTCGTAGAGTTCGCCGGTTTCGATGCTGTGCGACCATCGCTTCATGGTGCCGGGCAAGTCGTCGGGATGCACGAACTGCTGCCAGCTCCACCCTTCTATTTCGTGGGTTTGCAGGGATAAATAGTCGAGCGTGCGCCGATTCACGTAATCGATGTAGCCGTCGGGCCGCGCAGTCCAGGCTAGGTTGGGGGTGGTTTCGAACAATTGATGGAAGTAGTCGCGTTCGGCCCGCAGGCGCTGATGCGCCGCGTCCGCCTGCGCGCGTTGCAACTGATTGCGCTGCAGCGCCTTGCGCTCGGCGATATCACGCAGAATCACATGCGCCGCCGCGCATCCGCGATAATCGAACAACGTCGCGACGGATTCGACGTCCATTACCCGGCCGTCCGCGCGAATCATTGTCAATTCCAGGGGCGCAAGCGGTTCTCCGGCAAGCAATCTTTGCAGCCTGCCTTGCGCTATCGGGATCGAATCGGGATGGATAAAATCGTATACGCGCCGTCCGATCAGATTTTCCGGGGACTCGAAGCCGAACAACCGGGCGGTCGCGCGGTTGGCAAAGACGAAACAGCCGTCGCACCAGACATAGATGGCGTCCTGGGACAGCTCTACGACATCGCGGTACCAGTGCTCATTCACCCTTGACCTCTTTTCGACGCGTCCCGTTGCCGCCACGCGGCAACGGAATCGGCGAGGTCAGGATTTCATCGATTCGTCATAAAAACGATAGGTATTCCTGCCTGCCTGTTTGGCATGATACATCGCCTTGTCGGCAATGCGGATCAAGGTGCTGGCATCCGTCGCATGATCGGGGAAGATGCTGATGCCCAGGCTGGGCGAGATGCGCAGCTTTTCGCCGGATATGAAGAAATCCTCGTCCAACGCATGTAACAGCTTCTCGGCAATCGTGGTGGCATCTTCGGTATGACGCAATTCCGGCAGCACCATGACGAACTCGTCGCCTCCCAGCCGGGAGACCGTATCCACTTCCCGCAGTGCGTTGCGGATGCGCTCCGCCACCTGCTGCAGCAGCATGTCGCCGACATGATGGCCAAGGTTGTCGTTGATTTTCTTGAAGTGGTCGAGATCCATGAATATGACCGAGGTTTTGGAATGGTTGCGCTGCGAAATTGCCAGTGCCTGTTCCAGGCGGTCCATCAACAATATGCGGTTTGGCAGATTGGTCAGTGAATCGAAGTGCGCCATGCGCCGGATCTGCTCTTCCATGTTCCGTCGCGTCGTGATGTCGATGAAGGCGCCGACCGCGCCGTAGACCTTGCCACCGGCATCGCGCAGCGGCGCGGCGTTGCCGATCAGGTGGCGGATGCTGCCATCGTCGAAAACGACATCCTGTTCGAAATCGCGCACTTCGATGCCGCGGAAGGTCGACATCTGCACCGGCAATTCATGCGCTTCCAGCGCGCGGCCGTTGCGGAACATGCGGAAGTGCACTGGCTTTCCATTTTCTGCGTCCGCTTCCGTGACCGCCAGATTGCTGCCCTGGGGCAGGCGCAGCAGGTCGTAGGCCATGCGGTTGCCGGTGATGGATTTGCATTCCGGATCGTTGGCGATGCATACCGCCGCCGGCACGGCATCGAGCACGATCCTCAGTTCCGCCGCGCGCTGGCGTTGTTTGCGCTCGCTCTCCATGAGCGCGCGCTCCATGCGTTTGCGCTCGGTGATGTCGCTGACGACCACGGACAGGCGCACGACCTTGTCGCCCTCGACTACCGGGGAAAAGCTCACCGCCACATCCACGAACTTGCCGTCCTTGTGTTGCCAGACCGTCTCGCGGTTCAGCGTGGCCTTGCCTTCGATCACATGGCTCATGATCTTGGCGTCTTCGTTTTTCAGGAATTCCGGAATCAGGCAGGCGCGGCTGTTGCCGACCATTTCCGCGGCACTGTAACCGAAGATGCGCTCCGCGCCCCGGTTCCAGGTCAGCAGCACGCCGTTCGAGGTTTCGCTGACAATTCCGGCGTCGGCGGATTCCACCAGGGCCGCAAGCAGTTGCGGATGGCTGAATAACTCCGGACGGCCCGCGCGCTTCGCCTGCTGCGCGGTAAAGGCGGACTCGAGCTTCGATGGCTGCTCGCTGTCGACGGATTGCAGCTGCTGGCGCACGCGCTTTTCAGCCAGCGATGCCTGCAGCGCGCGAACGACCTCGATCAACTCCGGACTGAGGTCGGAGTAATCCCTGGCGAAGTCCTTATCGGGCACGTCGGCCTCCCTGGATAGCCGGCTGCTTTGGTTTGTGGACAATTTGGGACCGTAAAGCTTGTAGGTTTTATGTCCGGAAATTGAGCCACGAATCGATGGCTGCCGCAAGCCACCGC
This sequence comes from Betaproteobacteria bacterium, assembly GCA_025351455.1. Classification (GTDB taxonomy): domain Bacteria; phylum Pseudomonadota; class Gammaproteobacteria; order Burkholderiales; family JACQAP01; genus JACQAP01. The sequence goes on from JANXVW010000084.1 coordinate 13,950, forward strand.
GCCAGCCTTGGCGTTCAGGGCTGCCCGACTGGATAGGGCATTTTTTCCCGCCTACATTTTAGGCATCATCATGCCGCCGGATCGTCGCGCAATACGACATGGGTATTGCGCCCAGACTGTTTTGCGTGATACGCGGCTTGGTGGGCACGCCGGGCCAGTGTTTCTCCGTCGCGACCATGGTCGGGGAAAATGTTCTCGCGTCAGCAACTGGGCACGCCCTATGGCGGGTGGGTGGCGTTCCCGCCGCTTTACCAGCGCATCGTCAAGGAACAGCCGGACCTTCCGGACTACACGGGGCGGCTGGAAAAAAGAAAAGGGCGTGCCGCAATTCGCAGCACGCCCTTTTTACCGGAAGCGTTACCCGCCCTAGCCGACTTGCACCGGCACGTACATCCGGTTCGCGTCACGCTGGATCAGCAGCGCAACCGTCTTGTCGGTTTTCTTCATCAGGCTCTTCAGCTGTTCGATCGATTTCAACGGCGTATCGTTGAACGCCAGGATCACGTCCCCGGCCTGAATGCCGGCACGGGCCGCCGCGCCGGAAACGTTCTGAACCACCAGTCCGCCATCTGTCTTGAGCTGCGCGCGCTCTTCGGAGTTCAGTTCGCGCAACGTCAGTCCGAGCTTGGCGGATGTCTGCGGATCGCCCGCGCTGTTGGCCGCGACTTTTTGCGGTTCCAGCAGTTCGGCTACCTTGACGTCGATGTCGCGGCTCTTGCCTTCGCGCCATACCTGCAGGCGGGCATTGTTGCCCGGCCTGGTCGCCGCAATCGCGCCGGCCAGTTCGGAGAGCTGGTTGATCTCCTTGCCGTTGACGCCGAGCACCACGTCGCCGGACTTCAACCCGGCCTTCTCCGCGGGACTGCCCGGTTCCACGCCGCTGATCAATGCCCCCTGCGGCTTAGGCAGGCCGAATGAATTGGCCAGTGCCTGATTCACGTCCTGGATCTGCACCCCGATGCGGCCGCGCGTGACCTTGCCGTTTTTCACCAGGTCATCCTTGACCTGGACCGCGACGTCGATCGGAATCGCGAACGACAGGCCCATGAATCCGCCCGTGCGGCTGAAGATCTGCGAATTCACGCCGACCACTTCGCCGTCCATGTTGAACAGCGGGCCGCCGGAATTGCCCGGATTGACCGCGACGTCCGTCTGGATGAAAGGCACATAATTTTCGTCCGGCAGCGCACGCGCTTTCGCACTGACGATGCCCGAGGTAATGGTGTTCTCGAAGCCGAACGGCGAACCGATGGCCGCGACCCACTCGCCGACCTTCAGCTCGCTGGCGTGGCCGATCCTGACCACGGGAAGATTTTTGGCCTCGATCTTCAGGACCGCGATGTCGGTGCGCTTGTCCACGCCGAGCACCTTCGCTTCGAACTCGCGGCGGTCGGTCAGCTTGACCGTGATCTCGGTGGCCTCCGCCACGACGTGCGCATTGGTCAGGATGATGCCGTCTGCGCTGATGATGAAGCCCGAGCCGAGTCCGCGCTGGATTTCAGGTTCCGCCTGGGGCCCTTGTCCCTGCGGACCCTGCTGGCCGAAGCGGCGCAGGAATTCCTGCAGCGGGTCTTCCTGGGCATTGCCCGGGCCGGGGCCCTGGGCGGCGGCCCGCGTGCTGCGCGAAACGCTGACGTTTACCACGGCAGGGCCGTTCTCCTCGACGATGCGTGTGAAGTCGGGCAGATGTTGCGATGCGGCCTTGCCGGCGGGCTGCGCGCTGGTTTGGGGAGCCGCGTTTGCCGTCGTATGACCCGGCAGCGCGAATGCATAGTAAACGCCGAACACCGCGGGAATGACCGCGGCGACCAGCATTTTTCTTGCTGTCAATCTGGAAAACATTATGTCGGTCTCCTGGAATGCAAAGCGGGCAGGTTGCCCGCGATGAATGAAGAATGCTTACCGGGATTCAGACATTGTCTCCGGCGCTGAGTTCACCGGGGTTCGCGGGCATCGGCACCTTTTTTGCCCCCTCCGCCTCCTGAATAAATCGCGCACTAACGCATCAGCGCCGTCATGGGTGTCACGGCCTGGTGGAATGCGCATCCCAAGTTCCTATCCATGGTGAAAAACCATGCGGGCACAGGACTTACGGATGCATGCCGGCAGAAGGGTAATATGCCAGGGTCCCATCCCAGGAGTTGCCTGGCCGCGGGGACGAGCGAAACGCGGGAGGCGACACCATTGCGGCCGGCGTTCCACTCTTCAGCGAAATCAGGAAGAAGGAGCAAGCATGAGCATAATGAGCGAGTTCAAGGAGTTCGCCGTCAAGGGCAGTGTCGTCGACCTGGCGGTGGGGGTTATCATCGGTGGTGCCTTCGGCAAGATCGTGGATTCATTCGTCAACGACCTGATCATGCCGCTGCTGGGCAAAGTCACGGGAGGGCTGGATTTCGGCAACTATTACTTTGCGTTGAATGGCCAGCCGGCCGGGTTGCCGCTGGCGGAGGCACGCAAGGCGGGCGCCGTGTTCGCCTATGGCAATTTCATCACCGTGCTGATTTACTTCATCATCCTGGCTTTCATCATCTTCCTGATGATCAAGCAGATAAACCGGCTCAAGAAGGAATCTCCGGCTGCGCCCGCCACGCCGCCGCCCACGCCCGAAGACGTGCTGCTGCTGCGCCAGATCCGCGACAGCCTGAAGAAGTAGGCGGGAAAACCGGCGGCCGGGCCGCCGGAATTTATTTCGCGGGGAAGGACTGTGTTTCGGCGAAGCCGAGTTCGCGCTTGATGGCGGTGTTGTCCACGGGCCGGATGCCCGCCTTGTCCAGCCGCCATTTGTGCATGTACTGGCCGGGTTTGAGCAATTTCACGCCCGACTTTGCCAGGTAGTCTTCGTCCGCCGCATCGGAAAAAGGCCAGGGCATACCGGCTTCGAAAGGCTGCCATAACCCATCCCAATGGATCGGGATATGGGCTTTGGGCTTGATCACCGGCACCACAAGTTGCGCGACCGCCATGCCGCCGGTGCCGATCCAGAGATCGACGGAATCCAGCCCGGCATCGCGCATCGCCTTCTTGAGATTTTCAATCGGCGCCCCGTAGTCGACGCTGTCGATCACGATCGGCACATGCAAGTCCACCGCGCTGGCCGAGTTCTGGTAGAACCAGCTGAAGCGGCCCTGTGGCCCGTCGACCGTGAACAAAAAGCCGCGGTTGCCGCCGCCGTTCGGAAAATCCTCCGCGACGCCGGCCTTCAGGCCGCCTGTCGCAGGGTCCTGGCGCGGGATGTCGTCGAGCTCGACCGGATCGTGCTGCTCCCAGTTCTTGGCCGGGTCCCCGCTGTGGTTCCAGCGCACCACGCGCAGGGTCACGCCATCGGCGATTTCTATTTTCTCGAGGCCGTAAACCGGCCTGCAGCGCTCAGCGGGCAGGTTCTCCGCCATGACTTCATAGCAGGTCGTTTGCGAACCGATGATCGGCGCACCGGTCAGCCGCGACCACGTCGCCGTATCGAAAGAGTGATCCCAGTGGCTGTGGCCGGTGAGCAGCAGATTGACCTTGTCGGGACCGCCGATGGCGTCCAGCACGCGCGACACGGCCGCAACATCCGGCTTCCACGGCTTGCTGGTATACGCATAGCCCCCGCCGCCGCCGTGGAACTGGCTCTCGGGAATGCGCGTGATGTAGCCGTCGGTCAGCACGCCGAACGATCCCATCTGGTAGTGGATGTTCGCGATCGACATCCAGGTGATGTCGACATGGTCGGGGCCTGCCGCTTCCGCCGGTTGCACAAGCGCCGTCGTTGCCAGTACGACTATCGCCGCTGCTAGTTTTCTTTTCATGCGCCTCCCAAAGATCAAAGTCTGACCACGAAGGCACGAAGGACACGAAGAAACACGAAGAAAACCGAAAGCACTAATTAGTCGGGGAAGATGTGTTCTGACGCCGTGGCGACGCATCGACGCAGGTTACAGCTACCTCACTTCCTTGGTCTGGCCCTTTGCCCTTCTTCGTGTTTCTTCGTGACCTTCGTGCCTTCGTGGTGAGATGTATGTTTTAGAGGTTTATACCCGCCGGGCTTCGACGAAGTGTTTTTTCCAGAACTCCGCATCGATGCTGTCGGTGCGCACCTTGCCGCCGCTCGACGGCGCGTGGATGAAGCGGCGCTTGCCGAGGTACATGCCGACATGCGAGGTTTTCTTGCCCTCCTGGTCGAAGAACAGCAGGTCGCCTTCGCGCATGCTGTGCACCGAGACCAGCATCGACATGCGCCGCTGCGACTGCGTGTCACGCGGCAGGGAAATGCCGGCGCGGCCGTAGCTGTATTTCACCAGGCCGCTGCAATCGAAACCCTGCGGCGTGTCGCCGGCGTATTTGTATGGCTTGCCGAGCATTTCCTTGGCGTAGTCGATGGCTTTGGCCGCGGTTTCGTTGCTGGCGCGCACGGTCGTCGGCTCGGGAACTTGTGGCGAACCGGAGCAGGCTGCCAGCGCTGCCACCATGCCCGGCAAGACCGCCAGCCATAGCCGCTTCATCGGGATTTCTCCACGCCGCACCAGCGCGCCATGAACAAGGCCAGCACCTGCGCCACCCGCAAGGTGCTTTCGATCGACACGGATTCGTCGATGCCATGGATGTTCTGCGCTTCCGGGCCATAGCAGGTGGCGGGAATGCTGCCGTACAGGTTGAAAGAGCGGGCGTCGGTGGTCGCCGAACTGGCGAACCATTCGGCTTCGCTGTGCATGACCTGCGCGTGGGCCGCCGAGAGAGTGGTCAACAACGACTCCGTGCCTTCGAGCACGAAACCTTCCGCCTGGAATCCGGCATAACGCACGCGGTGCGTGATGCCGGCGAGGGCGGGATCGCGCTTCAGGGTTTCGCCAAGGCACGTTTCTATTGCGGCACGCGCACGCGCGGCGGAAACGCCGGGATAGAAGCCGCAGCGCAGGCCCATGACGCAACGCGTGGGCACCGATGAAGCCCACTCGCCGCCGTCGATCGTGCCTAGATTGAACCGGATCGGATGATCGAGGTGGGCGAAGGCGGGATGCCGATTGCCCGGCTCGTTCCATTGTGATTCCAGCGTCTGCAGTCCGTGCCACAGTGCGAACGCCGCTTCGATTGCGTTGATGCCTTGCGCCGCGTTGAGCACATGGGCGGGCTTGCCGAACACTTCCACCGACAGCCACATCACGCCCACCTGGGCTTTCAGGATGCTGTGTCCGAACGGCTCTGGAATGATCGCCGCGTCCGCCTTGTAGCCGCGGTGCAGGCAGGCCAGTGCGCCGTTTCCAGTGCATTCCTCTTCGACGACGGACTGCATGATTACCGGTGCGCGGGGCTGCAATCCCAGCGATTGCAATGCGCGAAATGCCGTCACGTAAGCGGCGATGCCGGCCTTCATGTCGCCGCTGCCGCGGCCGTACAACCGGCCGTCGCGCACGACCGGATCGAACGGCGGGCGCGACCACAGTTCCTCCGCGCCGATTGGCACGACGTCGATATGGCCGTTCAGGATCAGGGATTTTCCCGCGGGTTTCGCCGGACGATGGATGCCGACGACGTTGTCGTGCCGTTCCCACTGTCCGACCGAAGGCGAATAGCCGGGCAGATCCTTCAGGTCGGCATCGCGCACTTCGAAGCGCTCGGTCGCCAGGCCCATGCCGCGGAAAAGTCCTTCGAGGAAAGCCTGCGCGCCCGCCTCATCTCCGTTTAGCGATGGAAAACGCACCAGCGTCATGGCCAGGTCGACCATGTCGCGCTGCAGGTTTTCGACTGCGGCGAGGATGTCGGATTCGAGGGCGGGATCGCAGGATTCGGGAGCGTTCACGTTGCTGACTTATCGAATAAGAAGCAAGTCGAAAGGATAGCAGAAGGGCGACCTCGGAATTCTCGCCATAGGGCGACCCAACAGAGGCCGATGAGAAAACGAACGGCGCGTGCCTTTCATCTCGCACCTCTCTATTTCTCCTGGTCGGCGGCCACTGCATTTTGAGGTCGAAGCGGTGTATTGACTTTAAAGTCAATAAGCGGTATTTTTTATTGGCGCGAAAATCGATATGAAAACCGACTTGCCTGTTTTGCTTAAATCAATGGAAGCCGCAGCAGCCGCCCGCAACTGGTCGGATGGCGAGTGGGCGGCCAGGGCGGGTGTGCGTCCTGAAACCTTGAGCAGGTTGCGCAATCGCAGCGACTGCGTCCTGTCGACACTGGAAGCGCTCGCACATACGGTGGGGTTGAGGCTGTTCGTTGGCCCGAATCCTGGCGCAAAGGCGTCTGCCTCAAAGTCTGGTGCGGCAGAACTTCCTCGCATGCCTGCGAGTTATGGACGAGAGGAGGAACAGAAACTTCTCGACTTGTGTTCGGAGCCCGAAGCGGATCTCGGCCGCTGGCGCTCCGCCGGTCCGTCCTTCTTCATGGGCGGGCTAGCCGTCATGCTGGCAAGCGCGCGCGGATACGATCGGGCCCGCTATCTCGAACTGGCCGAGTTGCTTCACGCAGGAATCACCACGCCGGAGGTGTTCTCCGCATGGCTCGCGCAGTCACCCGTGCGTCCGTCGCGTTTCCTGCCGATGCTGGAGAAGTGGCGTGCCAAAGCTGCCTAATCCAGCGGTCGGAACGCACTTCCTCGAAGCGTTCAAGACGATGGTGGGCCGCATCGAGGAATCTGTCAGCGCATCCGGAAACAAGAAGCTGGAGTTACCGGTGCTGATGTATGTTGCTGGCGGCGTTGCTTCGCATTTCTACACGGCAGCGCGAAGGACCGATGATGTCGATGCGACGTTCTCCCACCGGATGCTGTTACCGGAGAATCTTGAAATCTCCTATCGCGATACAGACGGCAAGGCCCGCCTGCTTTATTTCGACCGCCAGTACAACGATGCCTTCGGGCTTTTGCATGAGGATGCGTACAAAGACTCGATGCTGTTGAAACTTGGCGGCATCGATCCCAAAGTCGTCGAAGTCAGGCTGCTGTCGCCTGTTGATCTCGCCGTTTCCCAGCTTGCCCGGTTTGCCGAACACGACCAGGAGGACATCAAGGCGCTCGCCGCGGAAGGGTTGTTGAACTCGAAGGATCTGAAAAAGCGCGCCGAGGAAGCGCTAAAGCATTACATGGGCAATCCCGGTCCGATAAAAGCATCGATCACGCTGGCCTGCAAGATGATCGGCAGGAGTCAGCTTCGACAATGATCGGGCGGCGCCCGCTATTGGATCTTGCCGGTGCCGGAACGGGGAAGGCGTAAAAGTCCTCACTGGTAATCTTCCTCGCGTTGATGCCGACCCGCGAGGATGTTCACTTTACCGTCGGGCTCAATTTCAAATAAGGCTAGGTATCCCCCCCGGAGCGAAAAGGGACAAGGAGTTCTCTGAGGAACGAATTGTCAGCCCGCGCCTTTCGGCATGAGAACAGCGAGAAACGAAGTAATTCAATTGCCCCTTTGATTGCCTCCAGGGCGTGGTCTGCCGCTGTTACGTCCTTCTCCAGCAGGAAGTCATAGAGCCGCAGCAGATCGTCTTCCGCCTCCGGCGTGAAGCGGACCTTGTAGCGATTCACTGAATCAGGCCGCTCGTTGCTTCGCCTTGATTAACTTTCGCGCGAGCTTCCCGATCACGTTGTCAGCGGGGGCGTATTTTCCGGTTTTTTTCGCTCGCGCGGCGTTCGACAGACCTCGAGCAATGAAGGCTTGTCTGGATTTGCGGTACTCGATGCTCCGGGTCAGCGCATCCAGTACGAAACCGGAGAGAGTTTCACCCTGTTCAAGAACCTCTTCGGCTTGCTTGCGAAGCTCAGGAGACACGCGAAGCGATCGGATGAAGGTGGTTTTCATGGATGCCCCAGTCTGCATTGCAAATGCGATGCATTGTTTTTTTTGAGTCGCGCGATAGCCGCGAAACCTTGCGCTGCAATGGTATCTCGACGGCGGCCGCTTACTGTAATGCGTCGTTAGGACTTGCGAACCGCAGGTGTAAAAAGGGAATGTCACTCAAGTCATGGAACCTGTTCCTATCCGCGATCGCGAGCGTTCTCCGTCGTTCAAGGTTTTGCCACGCCTTCCCACTCCTTCTCCTGCAAGGTCCGCCACTGGATCTTGCCGGTGCCGGAGCGGGGGAGCGCGTCGGTGAAGTCGACGAGGCGCGGCACCTTGTAGGCTGCCATGTGCAGGCGGGACCACTCCATGATGTCCTCGGCGCTGACCTGTCCCTTGCGCTCGTCCTTCAAAACCACCACGGCCTTGACGGTTTCACCGCGGCGGGCGTCGGGCACCGAGATGATGGTGACTTCCTTGATGTCGGGATGCTTGTAGAGCGTGGCCTCGACTTCAGCAGGCCAGACCTTGTATCCGGAGGCGTTGATCATGCGCTTCAAGCGATCGGCGATGTAGTAGTAGCCGTCTTCGTCATGGCGGCCGAGATCGCCGGTGCGCATGAATTTCTTGCCGCCGATATCGATGAATACCGTTTCATTGGCATCCGGCCGTTGCCAGTAGCCGAGCATGACCTGCGGGCCGTGCACCACGATTTCGCCCTGTTCGTTCGGGCCGAGTACGGCCAGGGTCTCCGGGTCGATCACCAGCGATTCGGTATCGAAGGTCGGAAAGCCCAGGCATTGCTTGCGCGCCTTGTGCGCAGGATTCATGTGCGTCTGCGAAATGGTTTCTGTCATTCCGTAGGCTTCCATGTATTCGATTCCGCAGAGCTCGAACAGCTTTTGCGCCACCGCCTCGGGCATTGATGCGCCGCCACCGAAAATATTGGTCAGCGACGACAGGTCGCGGCCCGCGGTCGCCGGATGGGCCAGCAGGTCCACCACCATGGTAGGCACGTTGGCCCAGTGCGTGCAGCCGTAACGTTCGATCATGTAACCCGCAGCGTCGGCGTTCCAGCGCGGCAGGATCGCAATCGTGGCACCCGCATACAACGGCGCATTCATGCTGTGCTGCATGCCGGTCACGTGGAAAAACGGCGCCGTTCCCAACGCAACGGAGTCCGCGCTGAACCCTTCCCAGACCGCCGCTCCAACGAGCGAATGCATCATGGTGCGGTGGGTATGCATGCATCCCTTGGACTTTCCGGTCGTGCCGGACGTGTAAAGGATGGAGGCGAGGTCGTCCGGTTGTGCGGCGGCCGACAGCGGCTTGTAGCCGGCGGCGAGCGCATCTGCCCAGGACACTGCGCCCGGATCGATAACGGCCTCGCGCGGCGCCCGCACGAATTCCGGGATGTCGAGCGTTGTCTGGTCGGTCAGATAGTCAGAATAGGTTGCAACGATGGCATGCTTGGCCTGCTTGCCCAGCAGCGGTTTGATCTGCGGATACAGGTCCTGCGCGATCAGCGCGATGGACGCGCCCGCGTCATCGAAATAATGCACCAGTTCGTCGGTCACATGCATCGGGCTGACCGGCAGCACGGCGGCGTCGGCGCGCAGGATCGCGTAGTAGGCGATGATGAACTGCGGCGAATTCTGCATCTGCAGGATCACGCGATCGCCTTTGCGCACGCCGCATCGGTTTTGCAGGAATCCCGCCATCACATCGACCTGGCGATGCAGTTCGCGATACGACAGCTTGCTGTCGTAGAAAATGACCGCGGGCTTGTCGGGATAGCGCTGGCTGGACACTTCCAGGTTGAAATGCAGCGTCGTGGACGGAACGGAGAGATGCCGCGGAAGGTGCTTGGGCCAGTGCTTGAAATGCTTCGGTTCCATTGCTTTTTTCAGGTTGAAATCTTTTTGTTCTCGGCTTCCTGCAGCAAGCGCCACTGTACCTTGCCGGTGGCCGACTTCGGCAGGGCTTCCACGAACTCGATCACACGGGGTACTTTGTAGGCGGCCATTTTATTCCGCGACCAGGCGATGATGTCGTCCGCGGCGACCTTGCCGCGGCTTGCTTCCTTGAGCACAACGACCGCTTTCACGGTCTCGCCCCGCCGCGCATCCTGGGTGCCGATCACGCAGGCTTCGCGCACATCGGCATGATGATAGAGCATGGCTTCGACTTCAGCCGGCCAGACCTTGTAGCCGGATGCGTTGATCATGCGTTTCAACCGGTCGACGATGAAGAAGTAGCCATCCTCGTCGCGATAGCCGAGGTCGCCCGTGCGAAAAAATGATTTACCGTCGATCTCGATGAATGACGCGGCCGTGGCTTCGGGCTTCTTCCAGTAGCCGAGAAAGATTTGCGGTCCACGCGAAACGATTTCCCCCGTTTCCCGTACGCCGAGCACGGTCAGGGTGTCGGGGTTGACGACCAGCGATTCCGTCGCGCAGATCGGGATGCCCAGGCATTGTTTCTTTGCGCGTTGCGGCGGATTGATGTGTGTGGGCGCGATGGTTTCCGAGAGCCCGTATCCTTCGATGTAGGTAAGCCCGGTCAGGTCGTGCAGCCTTTGCGCAACGGCTTCGGGCATGGCGGCGCCTCCGCCGCCGATGTGTTTCATGCTGGAAATGTCGTAACTGGCCAGGTTCGGGTTCGACAGGAAGTCGATTGCCATGGTGGCGATGTTGGTCCAGCCCTCGATCTTGTGGCGCTGAATCAGTGCGCCGGCCGTATCGCGATCCCAGCGCGTCATCAGGACAATGGTCCCGCCAAAGTAAATCGGCTGGTTCATGCTGCATTGCATGCCGGTCACGTGGAACAGCGGCATCGAGCAGAGGATGACGGAATCAGGTTGCATGTCCACCCACGCGCCGCCCGCGACCGTCGTACTCATGACCGTGCGGTGCGTATGGATGCAGCCCTTCGGCTTGCCGGTTGTGCCGGAGGTGTAGGGCATCACGCACAAGTCGTCCGGGCCGGCCAGTTGCACGCCAGGCCGGAGATTTTCGGCGAGCGCGTCCAGCCACTGCGTCACGCCGGGTTCGTGCAATGGAAGGCGCGGCGCGGCCACGACTTCCGGGATTTTGAGATCGGTCGGTTCCGTCTGGTAGTCGGAGTACGCGGCGACGATGATGTGCCGCAGTCCGTCTTCCAGCAGCGGACGCACCAGGCCAAGTAATTCCTGTCCGGTGATCGTGACCGTGGCGTCGCTGTCGGAGACGTAGTGACGCAATTCCTCGGTCAGGTTCATCGGATTGACCGGCACCACCATCGCGTCGGCACGCAGGATCGCGTAGAACGCGATCATGAACTGCGGGCTGTTCTGCATGAACAGCAGGACCCGATCGCCGCGCTTCACGCCAGCGCGCTGTTGCAGGAAACCGGCCAGCGCATCGACTTCCTGCCTGAATCGCGCATAGCTTAGCGGCGTGTCGTAATAATTCACCGCGGTTTTTTCGGGATACCGCGCGGCAGTCGCCGCGAGATTGCCGTACAGGCTGGTTTCCGGCAGGGCCATTTCATGCGGCAGGCCTGGCGGCCAGAATCGATAGTGGTCGGGTTCCATCTTTGGCTAGGGGCGGTCCCGTTTTCCGGTTCTTTTTTCGTTGGTGGGCGGGCCGCAGGTGTAGCGACCGCGCCGCAGGTGAACTGTCGCGTAAAAACGAATGTTGGCGACCTCGCAGCCGAAGGTCAATGTCGATTGCGCTTCATGCGATGTTGCATTGCGCTGCAGCGTGAAGCGGGCAGTGGGAAGCTTTACCGGGCCGATCCATCTGTGCCAGTATCGGCTGCGCATTTCGGTCCCGCGCATCCCATACGGGAGGGCTGGTGGCAAGCACCGCAGTCGAACAGGTATCGGACGGCGTCGCGCCGCCAGCCGGCGCTCGCGACCAGCCCTTGTTGCGCGTCTCGAATCTGACCGTGCGCTTCGGTGGCATCGTCGCGCTCGACGACGTGTCCTTCGACGTCATGCCCGGCCAGATCGCAGGCGTGATCGGACCCAACGGCGCCGGCAAGACCACGCTGTTCAATTGCCTGTCCCGGCTCTATCCGTTCCAGGGCGGCAGCATCCAGTGCAACGGGCGCTCCCTGCTCGAAGTGCCGCGCCACCGTATCGCCGAACTCGGCATCGGCCGCACTTTCCAGAATCTTGCGCTGTTCCGCAGCATGAGCGTATTCGACAACATCCTGGTCGGCGCGCATAGCCGCAGCCGCGGGGGCTTTTTCGCCAACGCAGTGCGCCTGCCAGTGGTGGCGCGCGAAGAGGCGCGGGTATCCAGCCACGCGCGCGATCTTCTCGATCTGCTGGACCTGCACGAGGTTGCGCATCTTCCAGTGGCGGACCTGCCGTTCGGTACGCAGAAACGCGTGGAGCTTGGCCGCGCACTGGCCGGGCGGCCGCATTTGCTGCTGCTCGACGAACCGGCGTGCGGGCTGAACCACGAAGAAGTCGGATTGCTTTCAACCCTGATCCGGCGCATCCGCGACCAGCTCAGCGCGACTATTTTGCTGGTGGAGCACCACATGGGCCTGGTCATGCCGCTTTCCGACAAGGTGGTGGCCCTCGATTTCGGCCGCAAGCTCGCGGAAGGCATCCCCGCGGACGTGCAACGCAATCCCGAAGTCATTCGCGCCTATCTCGGAAAGGCGAACTGATGGCATTGCTGGAAGTTGCGGACTTGTTCGCCGGTTACAGCGCGGAAAACGTATTGCGCGGCGTGAGCTTTTCCGTCGAGCGCGGCGGCATCACCGCAATTCTGGGCGCCAACGGCGCCGGCAAGACCACTCTGTTGCGCGCGATCAGCGGCCTGCTCAGACGACGCGGGTCGATCCGTTTCGATGACCAGGCGATCGAGAGAACGACCACGGAGGATATCGCGCGCCTCGGCGTTGGGCATGTGCCCGAAGGCAGAGGCACGTTTCTCGATCTCACCACCGAGGAAAACCTGCGTATCGGCGCTTACACGCGCAACGACCGGCGCGCAGTGGCGCTGGACCTGGAACGCATGTTCACGTATTTCCCGCGGCTCAAGGAGCGCCGGCGCCAGCAGGCCGGCACGCTTTCCGGTGGCGAACAGCAGATGCTGGCGGTTTCGCGCGCGTTGATGTTGCGGCCGCGTTTGCTGTTGCTCGATGAGCCCTCGTTCGGACTGGCGCCGTTGGTGGTGCAGGACATCTTTCGCATCATGCGCGGCATCAACGCCGACGAAGGGGTCAGCGTCTTGCTGGTCGAGCAAAACGCGGCACTCGCGCTGGAATTGGCCGATCGCGCCTATGTGCTGGAGACAGGGCAGGTCGTCATCTCCGGATCCGCGGCGGATGTGCGCTCCAACGAAAGCGTGCGCCGCGCTTATCTGGGTTTCTGAAAGGCTGACTGGAGATCCATGGAGGCGTTCCTGCATCAGGTATTTTCGGGGCTGGCGACTGGCGGAATCTATGCCAGCCTGGCGCTTGCGCTGGTGATGATCTACCAGTCGACCAATCACATCAATTTCGCGCAAGGCGAGATGGCGATGTTCTCCACTTACCTGGCTTGGAGCATGATTGACGCCGGCCTGGCCTACTGGTGGGCCTTCCTGCTGACGGTGGCGATTTCGTTCATTACCGGTGTCGTCATTGAACGCATCATCATTCGCCCGGTGGAGCGGGCGCCGGTGCTGTCCGTCGTCACCGTGTTCGTCGCGTTGCTGGTCATTTTCAACAGTGTGGCGGGGTGGATTTTTACCTACACCATCAAGACGTTTCCCAGTCCGTTTCCAGAGCAGCCCTTGTTCGGCAACCGTTACATCTCGTCGCACGAGCTGGGCGCCATCGGCATCACGCTTGGCGTTCTGGTCGTGCTTTATCTGTTCTTTCGCTTCACGCCGCTCGGGTTGGCCATGCGAGCCGCGGCACAGAATGCGACGTCGAGCCGGCTCTCCGGTATTCGCGTCGGCTGGATGCTGGCGCTGGGATGGGGCCTCGCCGCGGCGGTAGGTGCGGTGGCGGGCATGTTGATTGCGCCGATCGTCTACCTGGATCCGAACATGATGTCGGGGGTCCTCTTGTACGCCTTCGCGGCGGCCCTCGTCGGCGGAATCGACAGTCCTTTCGGTGCCGTACTCGGTGGTTTCCTGGTTGGTGTGCTCGAGAACCTGATCGGCGCTTATGTCGTCGGGACGGAATTGAAGCTGACGGTGGCGCTGGTATTGATCATCGGCGTGCTGGTGTTCAAGCCGACCGGATTGTTCGGCAGAGTGTTTGTCTCTCGCGTGTAGCGCAGGGGGGCCGGTGATTGGGCGATTGGGCGATTGGGCGATTGAGTGAAGGGAAGGGGGCATCCTCTTTTTTTTATTTACGCAAGAAAACTACGAAGCGAAAACCAAACACAATTCATGTTCAATCGCCAAATCGCCAAATCGCCAAATCGCCAAATCGCCGGCCTCGCGGTCTTGCTTGCACTCGCCATAGCGCTGCCCTTCCTGGTCAGCAATTACCGGGTGTTCCAGCTCAACATGGTGCTGGTCTACGCTATCGTGCTGCTGGGACTGAACATACTGACCGGATTCAACGGCCAGATCTCGCTTGGACACGGTGCTTTCTATGCGATCGGCGCCTATGTCGCCGCGATCCTGATGGACCATTTCGGTTGGCCGTACTGGACGACGCTGCCGGCGGCAGGCGTCGTGTGTTTCGCGTTCGGCTTTCTGTTCGGCCTGCCGGCGCTGCGGCTGCGCGGCCACTACCTGGCGCTCGCCACGTTCGCCCTGGCTGTCGCGATGCCCCAGTTGCTGAAGTACAAGCACGTCGAACAATGGACAGGCGGCGTGCAGGGCATCGTGATCGTGAAGCCCGATGCGCCGTTCGGCCTGAAGATCACGCCCGACCAATGGCTCTACCTGTTCACGCTGGCGATCCTGGTCGTCATGTTCGTCGTCGGCTGGAATCTTTTGCGCGGCCGCACCGGACGCGCCATCGTGGCGATTCGCGACCACCCGATGGCGGCGGAGGCGATGGGCGTGAACATCGCGTTGTACAAGACCCTCACGTTCGGGGTCAGCGCGCTTTACACCGGCGTGGCGGGAGCACTCGGCGCGATTGTCGTCCAGTTCGTGGCCCCCGACAGTTTCACCGCCGGCCTGTCGATCAATTTCCTGGTGGGCATCGTCATCGGCGGCGTGGGCTCCATTTCCGGTGCGTTCTACGGCGCGCTGTTCATCCAGTTTGTGCCCAATTTCGCCGACCAGATTTCCAAAGCGGCACCCTGGGCGATTTATGGCGTGTTTTTGCTTGCTTTCGTTTATCTGATGCCGGGCGGGGTGGCGGGCTTCGTGCGGCTCGCGTGGTTGCGGATTCGGGGCGTGCGCACCCGGGCGAATGCTCGATCCGCATTGAGTGAAATGACTGAACCGAGGAGGACACCATGAAAAGGAAACTGCTGGCAGGGTTGGGATTGATGGCCTGCGTTTTGGCATCGAGCGCGGCGGCGGAAAAAAAATACGACCCCGGCGCGACGGACACCGAGATCAAGATTGGACACACCAATCCCTATAGCGGGCCGGCATCCGCCTACGGCACTATCGGGCGTTCGGAGGCCGCTTACTTCAAGATGATCAACGAGCAGGGCGGAATAAACGGCCGCAAGATTGTGTTCATCAGTCTTGATGACGGCTACAGCCCGCCCCGCACCGTGGAACAGGTGCGCAAGCTGGTCGAGGAAGAACAGGTGCTGCTGTTGTTCCAAAGCCTCGGCACACCGAGCAATACCGCGATTCACAAGTATATGAACGCCAAAAAGGTGCCCCAGTTGTTTGTGTCAACGGGCGCGACCAAATGGGGAGATCCGCAGAACTTCCCCTGGACCATGGGCTGGCAGCCAAACTACCAGACCGAAGCGCACCTTTACGCCAAATATCTACTCCAGAAAAAACCCGCTGCCAAGATCGCGGTGTTGTACCAGAACGACGATTACGGCAAGGATTATCTCAAAGGCCTGCGCGACGGCCTGGGTAGCCAGGCGGACAGTCTGATCGTCAGCGCGGTCAGCTATGAAGTAACCGACCCCACGGTGGATTCCCAGATCGTCACCTTGCAAGGATCTGGAGCGGACGCCCTGTTCATTTTCGCGACGCCGAAATTCGCAGCCCAGGCCATTCGAAAGACCTATGACGTGGGCTGGAAGCCAATGATGTTCCTCAACAACGTATCGAGTTCGGTGGCGAGTGTCCTCCAGCCAGCCGGGCTGGAAAAATCCATAGGATTGGTGACCGCCCTTTATTTCAAGGACCCAACCGATCCCCAATGGGCGAACGATCCGGCAATGAAAGAGTGGCAGGGAATGATGAAAAAGTACTACCCGGACGGGAACCTGAGTGACGGTTTCAACGTGTTCGGATACCTGGCGGCGCAGACTCTGGTCCAGGTGCTCAAACAATGTGGCGATGAGCTCACGCGTGAGAACGTCATGCGCCAGGCCGCCAACCTCAAGAACCTGGCGCTGCCAATGTTGTTGCCGGGAATCAAGATCAATACCAGCCCCACGGATTTCTATCCGGTCGACCAGATCCAGCTTGCCCGATTCGATGGCAGACGCTGGGTATTGTTCGGGGAAGTGCTCGGCAAGTAAAACAATGCTGAGAGGCTCGCGGCGTTTGGGAGGACGCATGTTCCCAGCCGCCCGCGAATAATCACTACCGCCGGTGATAATCGCCCGGAAGGGGAAACCGTATTGAAAAGAATTTTCGCATTTCTTGCGATGACGCTGGCCCTGGTGATTGCACAAACCGGCCATGCGGAAAAAAGCTACGGACCGGGTGTGACCGACAGCGAGATCAAGATCGGCCAGACCATGCCTTACAGCGGTCCGCTGTCCGCATTCGGCACGATCGGCCGAGCCCAGGCCGCCTATTTCGAGATGATCAATGCCAGGGGCGGGGTCAACGGGCGCAAGATCAAGCTGCTTTCGCTCGACGACGGTTACAGTCCGCCCAAGACCATCGAGCAGACGCGCAAGCTGGTCGAATCCGATGAAGTCCTGCTGCTGTTCAGTTCCTTCGGCACGCCGCCGAATACGGCTGCAATGAAATACCTGAACGCGAAAAAAGTGCCGCAGCTCTTCATCGCCGCGACCGGCATGAAGTGGGGCGATCCGAAAAACTTTCCCTGGACGATGGCGTTCCTGCCCAGCCAGAAGACCGGCACCGCGGGCTACGTCAGCCATCTGCTGAAGACCCGCCCGGACGCAAAAATCGGCGTGCTCTATCAGAACGATGACTTCGGCAAGGACTATCTCAAAGCGCTGCGCGATCAGTTGGGGAGCAAGGCTGCGTCGATGGTCATCGCGGAGGCATCGTATGAATCTACTGATCCGTCGGTCGATTCGCAGATCGCGACCCTGCAAGGATCCGGCGCAGACACGTTTTTCAGCTTCGCCTCGCCAAAGTTTGCCGCTCAGTCCATCCGCAAGGCCTACGATATCGGCTGGAAGCCGCTTTTTTTCATTCCTTACAGCGCGCAATCGGTTAATGCCGTGCTGCAGCCGGCCGGCCTCGACAAGTCGGTTGGCGTGATCTCCTCGGCCTATGTGAAGGATCCGACCGATCCGCAATGGAAGGGCGACGCGGCGACCAGGGAATGGCTGGCCTGGATGAAGAGCTATTATCCGGAAGGGGACTTGTCCGAGATCTACAATGTGTATGCGTATACCAACGCGCAGTTGCTGATCCAGGTACTCAAGCAGTGCGGCGATGAACTCACGCGTGAGCACGTGATGAAGCAGGCGGCGAATCTGAAGAACTTCGAACTGCCCATGCTGTTGCCGGCGTACGCATCAATACCAGCGCGACCGATTACGACCCGATCAAGCAGCTGCAACTCATGCGCTTCGACGGCAAGGAGTGGGTTCGCTTTGGCGAGGTGACTGGCCCCTGACCACTACAGGGCGGCGGCGCCTGCCCGGGCGACGATGCCGTCCGGGAACAGGTGCAGGGCGAGTTATCAGCAGGTCTATCTAGTAATGCGGAATGAGGGATTTCAGGGAGTTACCGCGCCGGCTAGTCCAGAATTGATTGAGCCGCCTCCGAGTCCACAATAACCATTGCTCTGTCTTGCACTATGATCGAACGAACATTGTTTGCCTATTTGAATATCGAGCATCCAATGGTCGCGTGGGAGGTTGCTATCGGAAGGCTAAAATCTTCCCGCAACCATTCAAGCGAAAAATTCGGAATCTCAATGTGGGCGTTCTCAATGTTGCAACGCTACGCAGAGGGAAGAATGCCCGCCCGATTCATAAACGAATTGGTGTTGGAACAGAGACGGCTCGCTATCAATCCATTCTTGGTGTCGAGAATGCAGGGGCTTTACTTTTTCAAGTCTGAACACGACGCAATAGCGGCCCTGAATCGGTGGGGTCTGCCGCATAAAAAAAAGTACATTAGTGCGATCGATTTTTCTGCGTCCGCATTGACGGAATTGGACTCAGAATGGATTACTAACAATCTGCGAAGAAAAGCCGAAAAAGATGACTGGATGGATTCGTACTGGCGAGGCGAAATCGCCGGAGAAAATACACTGACCGAAGTATTGGCTATGGGCTCTGGATTTGTTCTGAACAAGGAGTTGCGCATAGAGTCATATAAGAAGATTTACGGAATGTGGCCCGACGCTTCCATATTGTTGGCGGCCGCCTGCTGTGGATTTTCTCAGTGTAATTTGAACGAGATTGCTTTAGTAAAGCCAGAACTACTTACGGTTGGAAATGCGGTTGAGGGGCGATTTTTTATATACATGACCGAGTTCGACAACAATCAACACGCGATAATGGATGCCATCGAAGACTGCAAAAGGAATAACGAATGCCCACCGTATCGGGCGCCGGACAATGCTGAACACTTTTTTGCAGTGCCGGACCTGCGTCACCTCGCCTTCCGATTCGAACATCCTGGGACGTTGACCGCATTTGAATCCGTTCATGATGCTTCGTATCAGAAGTAAAAGTTTTGGGCGGTCTTCGCAATTCGACTGCCCGCCGATATCGAGTGGCGGAATATGACAGTTTGTTCATAGGATATTCAGCCGTCAAATTGGGGAGCCGCGCAATGAGATTCAATGGCACAACGGCTCATAGAACGGGGGGCTTGACTACAGAAGGGCACGCGCCAAGTGAAAGCCTAATTCAGAAATTGAATCCGCAACGCGAGGTGGGGATTCTAAAGGCGACGGGATGGACTCAGTTGGCTACAGGCTCGTTGAATCTTGTGAGTGTGAAAGAACACGTACACACCGAACTTTTACGTGAACAGCCTGTTTATGAGGAACGGGGAACCGACATCAAGTACCCGACGGCGTCCGCAGGGATACCGCTCGCGCGCGTTTCCTATCGGTACTATAGTGGGCGAGTGGATTTCGGCAGCAAAAAAGAAAACGTTCTGGTGCGAATAGCAGAGGTGCCCGCCAGTAAAACCATCGTGGAACTGTTTTCGCAAGAGAAACTTCGCGTCAAACTAGGCATCGAAGTTGGCAAGGAAAAGGAAGTCGAAGTCGTTGTGTTTCATCGCAAGGAGAAATAGAGCGCCCACTGTAGCTGCGGTGGACCGCATGCTTGGCGGTAAATGAAACGGGTACAACGACAACGGAATCCGCGAAGCCAGAACGTTCGTGCGAGAATCGTTAGAGCGCCGCTGCCCCCGCCCTCGCTACAATCCCATCCTGGAACGATTGCATTCCCGATACGCCGATCGCACCGACGAACTTTCCGTCCTTGACGAGCGGTACGCCGCCCTCGAGGGGGACGGCTCCAGGCAGGGCCATCATGACGATACGGCCCTCGGCGACATTGTCTTCAATCGCTTTGGTGGGACGCTTGAGCAGGATCGCGGAGCGTCCTTTTTCCTCGGCGATCCTGCTGGAACCCTTCTGCGTTCCGTCGATGCGTTCCAGGTACATGAGGTGGCCGCCGTCGTCGAGGATGGCGATGACCATCGGCCAGCCGTTGCGGTCGGCCTCGGCGCGCGCCGCCGCGGCGATGCGCTTTGCGTCATCCAGGGCCAGGATCAATTGTTGAAGCATCGGTGCGTCTCCCGTCAGTGCACGGAATCGAAGAGATTCTTGTGGATGCGGCCGTCTTTCATGACGAGCTTGATGTTACCCGGGACCTGAAGCAGCCTGACATCGTCATGCGGCTCACCGGCGACCACCACAGGTCGGCCAGGAAACCTTCCGCTATTTCGCCCGCCCGGCCTTCCAGCATCATGGCCGCCGCGCCTGTCCTCGTCGCGGCGACCAGCGCTTGCGTATGGGAGTAACCAAAAAATTTGACGAAATGGCCGATATCGCGCGCGTTAGTACCATGCGGCGTCCATGGAAAACCGTAGTCTCCGCCCACCAGCACGCGCACGCCGCGCTTGCGCAACTCGGCAAATACACGCTTCGCGCATTCGAACTGGTGAACCACACCGGCCGCTTCGGCCTTTTCATAGGTGATGCCCCACTCCCCGGCCTCGTACATGAGGTTGTGCAGCAGCCCGATTGCGGGTGCTACGAATATGCGCTCGCGCGCCGCCTCCAGGAGGTCCAGACATTCCTCGTCGGCATATTCGCAGTGATAGAGGATGTCGATTTTGTGCCTGAGTGCGAGCTTGATCGAGGCCGCGGCCCGGACATGGGCAGCGACGCGCTTGCCGTGCGCATGCGCGGTTTGCGCCGCCGTGCGGATTTCCACCTCGTTCATGACATTCTGGTCGGAACGCGAGTTCGGGGTGGTCTGGTTTCCCGAGATATTCAGCTTGATTGTGTCGACGCCTTCGCGGATCAGCATTCGGCATGTTTTCGCCATTTCGTCAACGCCGTCGACGATCATGGCGATCGATTCTCGATGGATATGCATCTGGCGCTCGTCACCGAGATTGCCGGTATTGGTCAGTTCGGGACCGGCGGCGAGCATGCGCGGTCCCGGGATGTGGCCGGCGTTGATTTCGTTGCGCACCACTACGTCAATGCGCGGTTTCGCCGACCCGCCGCTGACACAGGAGGTAAATCCGGCTTCCAGCACGACCCGCGCATGTTGCGTGGTGCGCAGGGTGTGTTCTTCGGGCGGCACGTCACCGGTGTCGGCGATGCTGGCCTTGTGCAGAAAGGGCAGGTGGGCGTGCCCGTCGACCAGGCCGGGAATCAATGTATGGTCGGCAATGTCGAAGGCAATGGCGGATTCCGGAAATCGTGTGCCCGGGGACTGGATACGACTTATGCGGTTGCCGGCGACCAGTACATCAGCCGCAAACGCAGGCCTGCCGCTGCCATCCCAGACCTTTCCACCCCGCAACAGAACCGCGTCCATTGTCCCTCCGGAATTTTCGTCAGATGAAAATTGTAACGCCGACGGCATGAGTGAGGGGGATATCACGCGGCCCGGACACGAAGAAGCGCCACCGGTGCGGGTTATACTGCGCACCGGTCGTAGAAAAAATGACGGAGGCACAATCATGGAAGGCAAGTTCCTGCAGGGCAAAGTTGCGGTGGTCACGGGAGCCAGCCGGGGGCTGGGCAGGGCAATGGCCCTCGCGCTGGGAGAGTCTGGTGCGAGGCTGGCCCTGGTCGGCCGCAATCGCGACAAGCTCGCGGAGACGCGCAAGCTCGCGGCGGAGATCGGCGCCGAAAGCGAATTATTCGTGACCGACGTGCGCGATGAAGCCCAGGTGGCCAAGCTTGAGAAAGATGTCATCGTGCGTTTCGGCGGAGCGCACATCCTCATCAACAATGCAGGCACCGCGATCCGCAAGAACGTCGCCGATTTTTCCCTCGACGAATGGAAGCTGGTGACGGACACCAACCTGACCGGCGTCTTCCTGGTTTCGCGCGCGTTCATTCCGCATATGAAAAAGGCGAAATGGGGACGCATCATCAATATGACCTCCGTCATGGCGCACATCGGCAGCGCCGGCCGCGGGGCCTATTGCGCTTCCAAGGCGGGCTTACTCGGCCTGACCAAGTGCATGGCGCTGGAACTCGTGGGCGATGGCATCACGGTCGTGGCGATCAGCCCCGGCTTCTACGAGACCGATCTGACCGCGCCGTTGCGCGCCGATGCGCAGAAGAACGCCGCGCTGATGGCCGCGACACCGGCGGGCCGCTGGGGCCGCCCGGACGAGATCGGCTCCCTGGCCCGCTACATCTGCTCCGACGCAACCGCTTTCATGACCGGCACCGACATCCTCATGGATGGCGGCTGGGTAGCGCAGTAGGCCCCCAAAGGCCGTGACTAACGTGACTGTCGTGACTCGTAAAAGCAGGAATCTGGAATTGCCTTTACGGCAGTCACGAGAGTCACGACAGTCACGCAGTCACGTCATTTGCATTTTTCCCGGAGAATGCAAATGAAGATCGTCGTTCTCGGAGCGGGCGTGATAGGCGTGACGAGCGCCTGGTATCTGGCGAAGGACGGGCACGACGTCACGGTGCTCGACCGTCAGCCGACGGCCGGCCTGGAAACGAGTTTCGCCAACGGCGGGCAGATTTCGGTCAGCCACGCCGAACCATGGGCGAATCCGGAAGCGCCGGGAAAAATCTATAAATGGCTGGGCCGGGAAGATGCGCCGCTGCTCTTCCGCTTGCGGGCGGATCCGCGCCAGTGGGCCTGGGGTTTGCGCTTCCTGATCGAATGCCTTCCCGAAAGGACGCGGCGCAACACGCTGACCATCCTGCGCCTCGGGCTCTACAGCCGCGACATGTTGAAATCGTTGCGCCGCGAAACCGGCGTGCAGTACGACCATCTCGAGAAAGGCATTCTGCAGTTGCATACCGACGCGCGCGAATTCGAAGCCGCCCATGCGCGCGTCGAGTTGCTGCGCAGTCACGGCTGCGAGATGCACATCAAAAACGTGCCGGAATGCATGGAGCTCGAACCCGCTCTGCGGACGACACGGATCGGCCTGATCGGCGGAACCTATGCCCCCGACGACGAATCGGGCGACGCGCACCAGTTCACCGGCAATCTAGCCGAGTTGTGCCGGGCACAGGGTGTGCAATTCGGCTACGAGCATGCAATCGAAGCGCTGAGCATGGACGGCGATACGGTCGCGGGCGCCATCGTGCGCGATCCGGAAGGCAGGCGCGAAGTTGTCAAGGCCGACGCATTCGTCGTGGCGCTGGGCAGCTACAGTCCCTTCCTGCTGTCACCGGTCGGCATCCGCGTGCCGGTCTATCCGGTCAAGGGGTATTCGGTCACCGTACCGCTGACTCGCCCGGACGCGGCGCCCACGATGTGCCTGAGCGATGAAAACGCCAAGGTGGCGATTTCCCGGCTGGGCAACCGGCTGCGCGCGGCCGGTACGGCGGAGCTGACCGGCTATGACACCTCTTTGAATGAAGCCCGCTGCGATGCGATCCTGTCTAGGATCGAGCAATTATTCCCCGGCGCCGGGGACTATGCGGCCGCCTCTCGCTGGGCGGGCCTGCGCCCGGCGACGCCCAGCAATGTCCCCCTGATCGGACACACCCGCTATCGCAATTTGTACCTGAATACCGGGCACGGCACCCTGGGCTGGACGCTCGCTTGCGGGTCGGGCCAGGCCCTCGCCGATGTAATCGGCGGCCGCCCGCCGAAAGTGGAATTCCCCTTTCGCTGACGGGTCTTACGTCAAGCATTGTTTGACGCTGACCGCGCGCTGCTTGCAGAATAGCGGCTCTCTTTGGCCGGCTGGCCCGCTGGCAAGGTGGGCCGGAACGGATTCAAGCCCCTGATCGTATCAACCCCTGGAATACACATCATGGCCATTTTTCTGAAGACCGGCATTTCTGCCGAGCAGGACGCCGCGGACATTGCCAAGGTGCGCAAGACCGTCGAGGACATCCTCGCCGACATCGAGAAGCACGGCGACGCGGCGGTGCGCGAGTTGTCGAAGAAATTCGATAACTGGTCGCCCGAGAATTTCCGCATGAGCAAGGGGGAGATCGAGGATTGCGTGCGCCAGTTGCCCAAACAAGTCGTCGATGACATCAAGTTCGCGCAGGAGCAGATCCGCAATTTCGCGCAGATCCAGCGCGACGCCTTGCGCGATGTTGAAGTCGAAACGCTGCCGGGGGTGGTGCTCGGGCACAAGAACATTCCTGTTAACAGTGTGGGCTGCTATGTGCCCGGCGGCAAATATCCGCTGGTCGCTTCGGCGCACATGAGCGTCGTCACGGCGCGGGTGGCCGGCGTAAAGCGCATCATCTCGTGCGCGCCGCCTTACCAGGGAAAACCGCATCCGGCGATCGTCGCGGCGATGCATCTCGGCGGTGCCGACGAGATCTACACCATCGGCGGCGTACAGGCGATCGGCGCCATGGCGCTGGGCACGGCAACCATCAAACCGACCGATATGATCGCCGGCCCGGGCAATGCGTTCGTGGCGGAAGCCAAGCGCCAGCTGTCCGGCCGCGTTGGCATCGACCTGTTTGCCGGGCCGACGGAAACCCTGATCATCGCGGACGACAGTTGCGACGCGGAGATGTGCGCGACGGACCTGCTCGGTCAGGCCGAACACGGACCGAACTCGCCGGCCATCCTGTTGACGAACTCGCGCAAGCTCGCCGAGGACACCATCAAGGAAGTCGAACGGCAATTACAGACCTTGTCGACCGCCGCAATTGCGGGGCAGGCCTGGAAGGATTATGGCCAGGTAATCCTGTGCAAGGACTATCCGGAAATGGTCAGGGAGGCCGACCGCATCGCCTCCGAGCATGTGCAGGTGATGACCAAGGAGCCGGACTACTTCCTGCGCAACATGACCAACTACGGCGCGCTGTTCCTCGGCCCGGAAACCAACGTGTCTTACGGCGACAAGGTCATCGGCACCAACCACACCTTGCCCACGCGCAAGGCGGCACGCTACACGGGCGGGTTGTGGGTCGGCAAGTTCATCAAGACCTGCACCTACCAGCGCGTGAAGCCCGAAGCCTCGGCAATGATCGGCGAATACTGCTCGCGCCTGTGCGCGGTCGAAGGCTTCGCCGGGCACAAGGCGCAGGCGGATTTGCGCATCAAGCGCTACGGGCGGCTGCGCGCCGCGTAAGAAGCCGTGACTACCGTGACTGTCGTGACTCGTAACAGCGGTACGGCGGTCACGCCGTCGCGATAGTCACCATAGTCACGAATTCTCTTCGTGCTTCGACCACGCGTATGCCCATTGCCTGTGCGCTGCGGCCTTTTTCGCTCGTCGAACGCTTTTTCCCCTATTTGTAGCCAATCCGTAGCCCTTCACTCGCTAGCCTGACTGTACGTCAGGGAGATGGAGTGGATGGACGATCTGGCTGTCTACGTGGTCCGGATTTACCGGCGCGATGCCGCCGGGATGGCCGGCGTGGTGGAGTCGGTGGCGAGCGGTGAGCATTTGCCGTTCCATACGACCGAGCAACTATGGCACGCGCTCCACAATCTGCCTTCTCCCCGGCGCACTCTTGTCGACGATAAACAACTCACAGGGGATCTGACATGAAGCGCATTTTCGTTGTTGTCGCAACCTTGGGCGCAATTCTCGGGGCGAGCGACACCATGGCGGGCAAAGTAAATATGCCCAGGGAAGGCAACTACGCCTTCGACTTCTGCCCGATCGGTCAGGCCAAGACATTCGCCAACGGTGACAAGCTCTTCCATATGCAGTACGACCTCAACGCCCTGTTACGGGCAAACTCGGCCGGCGGTGCCTTCGACCGCATGGGCGCGCGTTGTCTTGGGCTCTTCACCAACATCAACGGCAAGATGGCCGAGGTCGGCATGTGCGAGCTCACCGATCTGGACGGCGACAAGTGGTGGATGGATTACCGCGGCAATCCGGAAGGTACTGGCGGTACCTACAACTCGGCAGCCGGAACGGGCAAGTACGACGGCATGGTGCTGCACGGCGAGTATCGCCTCGACAACAACTGGGGCAGCCCGTCAAAAGAAGTAGCGTTCCTGGGTTGCAACCCGAACAAGGGAACCTACAAACTGAAGTGACGGTATCGCCGGCGCGATGCGGGGGCTTGAGTCCCGCACCGCGCTTGCGCATACTCTGCGATAGACGGTCGATATCCGTATCGGCCCGTGCGCCCACGAGTCCGGAGGGGACTCCGGGATGAGCAAGAAAGCTTCTCTTGCAAAAATCAGCCGGCCACGTTTGTTCGGCGTGGTGCCGCGGGAGCGGCTGTTTGCCCTGCTGGACGATAATCGCGGCCGGCCTTTGATCTGGATCTCCGGTCCCCCCGGTGCGGGCAAGACCGCGCTGGTCGCGAGTTATCTCGAAGATCGCGGATTGCCGACCGTGTGGTATCAAGTCGATGCCGGAGACGCCGACCCGGCGACGCTGTTCCACTATCTTTCGCTGGCTGCGGAGTCGATCGCCGAACCCGGTTCCATTCCTCTCCCCAGATTTGCTCCCGAGCATTTGTCCGATTTGCCGGACTTCGCCCGCCTTTTCTTCCGCGCGTTTTTTGCTTTACGAGCGGAGCGGTTAATCATGGTTCTCGACAACTACCAGGAGGTGCCTGAAGACGCTTTCTTTCACGAAGTCGTGCGACACGCCATTGCCGAAGTGCCGCTCGAGTGTTCGGTCATTGCAATCAGTCGCGTGCAAGCGCCACGCGCCTTCGTGCAACTCGCCGGGCAAGGTGCGGTGGCGGAAGTCGGGTGGGACCGGCTGCAACTCACGCTCGATGAAGTGCGAGGCATTGCCGCAAAACGAAGCGTTACCGACGACTGGTTGCTCAAGGCGCTGCACCAGCAATCCCAGGGATGGGCGGCCGGAATCACGCTCATGCTGGAGCGGCTTGGACATTTCGACGGCAAGTCTCACGAACTTCCCACCGAAACCCGTGAATCTGTATTCAACTATTTCGCCAGTCTCATTTTCGATCAGGCGTCCGAGGTTTCGCGACAAATTCTGCTGTCGATTGCATTCCTTCCGCGAGTAACACCTTCCTTCGCCATAGAGCTGAGCGGTTTCGCAGAGGCGCCAGCTTTACTTGAAGATCTCTATCGACGCCGGATGTTTACTGACCGAAGGCCTGGCGTCGAACCAACGTATCAGTTTCACGCGCTATTTCTTGCATTCCTCAGGGCCAGAGTACGTGACGCGCTTGGAACAGAAGAACTCGATCGGCTGCTCGCGCGCTCCGCAACTGTGCTGGAAAGTACCGGAGAATTCGATGCGGCGATGGATCTCTGGCTGGAAGCAAAGAACTGGCCGAGAGCTACGCAATTAATTCTGAAAGATGCCCGCCGGCTGCTCAATATTGGACGCCGCCAGACGTTGATTCGCTGGGTGCAAGCATTGCCGCCCGAAATTCAGAACGAACATACGTGGGTCGTCTACTGGATGGGCTTGGCACAAGTGCAAACGGAACCAGCACGTGGAGTCGAGGTTCTGCAGGGGGCTCTCCACCGCTTTCGGGCCTTGGCAGACGCACAAGGGGAGGTCCTTTGTTTGGCGGCACTCCTCAATGCCTCGTTCCTGGGCTTTTTGGATCTCGAAGCCATGAACCGCTGGCTGGATGAACTGCTAGGCAAGTTGGAGCGATCGCAGGAGATTTTGTCGTCCGAGGTAGAGCTAAGGGTTTGGGGAGTGCTCTGCTCGGCATTGTTCTGGATCAGTCCGTGGCACAAATGGACTGCGCACGCAGCGAAGCGGGTAGAAACGCTGTTGATTGGGAGCCGCGATACTTCGGCCGCGCTTGCGGCCGCAGCCAGTGCACTGGCCACGACTTCGATGAGCGGCGAATTCGAATGCGGCGACCGGATTGTATTGGAAACCGACCACCTGGTGGACAGTCCAGGAGCAAGTCCGTCGGACGCTACATGGTGGTTGGTCCATGCGGGATTCTTGCGATTTTTCGAAGCACGGTATGAAGAGGCTCTGGCGTTCATGCATCGTGCATGTCAAATTGCTGATCGCAATGGAATGCGAAGAACATTTGTAATGTGCATCTTTCACCGCTGCCCGATTGAGTTTCGTGTATTGGGATGGGCTGTCGCGAATGCCACTCTCAATGAGATGGAATCGATGATAACTGGGGCTCGTTACCCGATGGCAGAGGTGATGTTGCGCATTTTGCAGGCAAGGCGCGCTCACTATCGTGGACGTCCCGACGAAGCTGCGGATCTGGTCGAACAGACGCACGCGGCAACGCTCAAGATAGGCTCCCTTTATCAAGAAATGCTGTTTGGGTTGCTGGAGGCGGAAATATTATTGAATGCGGGTCGAATCGACAAAGCGCGGCCGTTGATTGCGCGAAGCAGGACTTTGATAGAGCAGACTGTCGTATTCGATTGCTGGCGGGCAGCGCTCATGTTCGTCGAGACGTGGCTGGCGCTAGCGGAAGGAAATCGGATCCTGATGTTGGAGCGGTTGAGGGGTTCGCTTTCTTTGGCACATCAAGGCAGACGCAAGCACTACCTGCGCCACTTCGAATGCGCGATGCCGCCATTGTTCAGGCTTGCGCTCGAAGAAAGAATTGAAGTAGATCTGGTGCAGGACATCATCCGCACGTTTCGCCTCAAGCCACCGAAGGACGCACCGGACATCTGGCCATGGCCGGTGCGTATCACTACGCTGGGTCGGTTTGAGGCTCAGATCAATGGAGAGAAGCTTGAGTTCTCACGGAAGGTGCCGCGCAAAACTTTGATGTTGCTGAAGGCGATTGTGGCCCTTGGGGGACGCGATGTGCCCGAGCAGGCGCTGTGCGATACGCTTTGGGGAGACGAAGAGGGGGACGCGGCGCGCAACGCACTATCGATCACCGTATCGCGTTTGCGCAAGCTGCTTGGGTCGAATGAATGCGTTATTCAACAAGGCGGGAAGGTGTCGCTTGACCCGGAAATGTGCTGGGTGGATGCATGGGTGTTCGAGGCGCGCATTGCCCAAACGGGATTCGATATTCGGCAGGTCCTGGCGCTCTACGGCGGCGCATTTCTGCCAGAGGACGCGGATGAATCATGGAGCGTCCCGGCTCGGGAGCGGCTTCGCGGCAAGTTTATCCACGCATTGTCCGCACGAGCGGTCGAACTGGAGTCACAAGCAGACTTGCCGACGGCGTTGCAATGTTATCTGCGCGGCATCGATGCCGATCCGATCGTGGAGTCGTTTCACCAGGGACTGATGCGCTGTTACGAGATACAGGGCAAGCGTAGCGAAGCTTTGAGTGCCTACCGCAGTCTCAAGCATACGCTGTCGGTACTGCTCGGGGTGCCGCCGTCGGAAACCACGCAGAAACTTTTTCAGGACATGCTGCAACGCCAGTCAGAAACCGGGGCGCTGGCCGGACCGGACAGTGAGATTCGCTCCGCATCGAAAGTGAAAAGGGGAGGCGTGGCCAGATTGCCGCTGCGACGTGTGCGCTGACTCGCGGTGGATTCCTGGTCGCTCTCCCCGCCTCTGTGGTTCAATACCGCCTCATGAATTCCCATGGCTTGCATAGGCGCCCCGCGATCGTCACCGGCGACCCCGGCACGAGCGGTGCCGTCCTGGCCGCCACGGGCCGCCTAAATTATTTGATCGGCCGCATCGTCGACGTCGACGGCGGCCAGCCGTTTGCCTGAAGGACTGCTCGTGCCGGAAACCAAAAGCCTCTACAGCGAAGTAATCCTCGACCACATCAAGAACGCGCGCAATTTCCACGAGCTGCCGGACGCCAACCTCAAGTCCCACGGCATCAATCCGCTGTGCGGCGATACCTTCGACGTTTACGTCAAGGTCGAAAGGGACCGTGTCGTCGACGCGGCATTCCAGTGCGAATGTTGCGGCATATCGATGGCCTCCGCGTCGATCATGACGGAAACGGTGAAGGGCAAGACGGTGCAGGAGGCGAGGGCGTTGTACCGGAGTTTCGAAAGGATGCTGCGCGACCCGGGTTCTGCCTCGGGTTTGCGCGCGGATGCCGGCCAGATGCCGATGCTGGAATTGATCCGTGAATTTCCCTCGCGGGTCAATTGTGCGCTCCTGGGCTGGCACACGCTGGATGCCGCTTTCGACGGACGCGAGAGCACCACGCTCGATTGACGGGGCGTGTTTTACAGCCTGACGTAAGTCCGTGTCAGAGGTCGCTCTTGTAACGTCCGGCGACGGCCCGGTCGAACTCCGGGATCGACTCCGGGGTAATCCCGCCGCTCTCGGCAATCTCCTGCCCGAAGGAGATGCTGATTTTTTCGGGCCAGGTCTGCGGATTCCACAGATCGCTGCGCAGGAAAGCTTTGGCGCAATGGAAATAGCATTCGGTGACGCGCACGCGGATGACCAGCAGCGCCTTGTTGCCGCGCGCCGGCACTTTTGCGCAAAGGTCTGCATCGTCGAGCAGTTCCGCTTGCCCCTGCACCCGCAAAGTCTCGCAGGTGCCGGGGACCAGGAATACCAATCCGATGGCGGGATTGCTGAGGATGTTGCTTAGCGAAAAAATCAGCTTGTTGCCCTTGCGCTCGGGAATCAGCAAGGTGCGGTTGCCTTCGACATGCACGAATCCGGCGGGGTCGCCTTTCGGCGATACGGTCGCATTCCCGTCAGCATCCGCGGTGGACAGCATGAGCATCGGCGACTTGCGGATGAAGCCGATGGCGCGCGCATTCAGTTCGCGATGGATCTTGTGCGGCACCATCTCGCTCGGATGGCCGATCAGCTTGCGCAACACTTCGACGGACTCGATCCTTCCCATGAGAACTCCCGAACTATTTGCTTTGCGTTTCCGCTTCCT
This sequence comes from Betaproteobacteria bacterium, assembly GCA_025351455.1. Classification (GTDB taxonomy): domain Bacteria; phylum Pseudomonadota; class Gammaproteobacteria; order Burkholderiales; family JACQAP01; genus JACQAP01. The sequence goes on from JANXVW010000084.1 coordinate 44,387, forward strand.
TGTCGCGGTCCTGCTTTTGCTGCTCCAGGCTCTTTCCCAGATCCGCCGCCCGGTTCATGGTGCGCGCGCCTTCCTGGATGGTTCCGGATGGCAGGGCTTCGACGTTCTTTACCGGGTGCGCGTCGGGCGCGCTTGACTGGGGCGTCGGCGGCTTGGCCTTGTCGCACGCAGACAGCAGCGCGACGGCGAAAACTATTGCAGCTATTGAGCGCATCATGATTTTTTCACCATTCACCATTCACCAATCACCAATCACCGTTTCATTTCATCGTCGGCATGACGAACTCGGCGCCCTTGCGGATGCCGGTCGGCCAGCGCGTCGTGATCGTCTTCAGGTGGGAATAGAAGCGCACGCCCTCGGGACCGTAAGCATAGTGATCGCCGAACAGCGAACGCTTCCAGCCGCCGAAGCTGTGGAAAGCCATGGGCACCGGGATAGGCACGTTGATGCCAACCATGCCGATCTGCACGCGCAGGGCGAATTCGCGCGCGCAATCGCCGTCGCGCGTGAACAGCGATACGCCGTTGCCGAACTCGTGCTTGTTGACCAGGTCCACCGCCGTTTCGAAATCCGGCACGCGCGTGACCGCCAGAACCGGGCCGAAGACTTCTTCCTTGTAAATGGTCATGTCCGGTTTGACGTGGTCGAACAGGCAGCCGCCGAGGAAGAACCCGTCCTCGTGTCCCTTGACCTTGTGGCCGCGGCCATCGACGACCAGCTTTGCGCCTTCCTTGACGCCGAGATCCACGTAACCGCGCACCTTGTCGAGGTGCTGCTTCGTGACCAGCGGACCCATTTCCGCGGTCTCACTGGTACCGGTGTCGATTTTCAGGGTCTTGGCGCGTTCCGAAAGTTTCTCGACCAGCTTGTCGGCGATATTACCCACGGCCACCGCAACCGAGATCGCCATGCAGCGCTCGCCCGCGGAACCATAAGCCGCACCGATCAGCGCGTCCACGGCTTGATCGAGGTCGGCATCGGGCATCACGACCAGATGATTCTTCGCGCCGCCAAGCGCCTGAACGCGTTTGCCACTCGCCGTGCCGGTGCGATAAATGTATTCTGCAATCGGCGTCGAGCCGACAAAGCTGATCGCCGAGATCCGTGAATCATGCAGCAATGCATCGACCGCGACCTTGTCGCCGTGCACCACGGTGAACACGCCGTCGGGCAATCCAGCTTCCTTCAGCAGTTTTGCGAGATACAGGCTCGCCGACGGATCGCGCTCGGACGGCTTGAGGATGAAGGTATTGCCACAGGCGATCGCGATCGGGAACATCCACATCGGCACCATGACCGGGAAATTGAACGGGGTGATGCCGGCGCAGACGCCGAGCGCCTGGCGTACCGAGTAGCTGTCCACACCGGTGCCGACTTGCTCGGTGTACTCGCCCTTGAGCAGATGCGGAATGCCGCAGGCGAACTCAACGACTTCGATGCCCCGGGTGACTTCGCCTTTTGCATCGGACAGAACCTTGCCGTGTTCGCTGGTAATGATCGCGGCGAGCTTATCGGCATGGGCATCCAGCAATTCCTTGAACTTGAACATGACGCGCGCGCGACGCAGCGGCGGGGTGGCCGCCCATGCAGGAAACGCTTTCTGCGCCGCTTCGACGGCGGCGGAGACTTCAGCTTCGGAAGCGAACGGCACGCGGGCTTTAACACGGCCCAGCGCCGGATTGTAGACGTCGCCGTGGCGCCCGCTTTTTCCCGCGACTTCGGCCCCACCGACGAAGTGGTGGATTTCCTCCAGGACGGACGCCTGGTTCAATGGTTTGTTCATATTGATGTTCTCCTCTCGAGGCCTGAATTCAAAATCGTTTCACCGCAAAGACGCAAAGAACGCAATGGAAAAACCTGCCAGTGAAAATCGCGGGCTGAGGGATAGTCTGCAGTTGGTGACGCGGTACGCAGCTATCACCATTGACCCGAGTTGCCATTCTTCGCGCTCTTTGCGTCTTTGCGGTGATATCGTGGAATACTAGGCCGCCACCTGGCGGCCGTTGGCGAAATTTTCGTCGAGCGGGTAGATCGGTCGCCGCAGTTTGCGGTAGTCGAACTCGGTCCAGTCCGAGGACGAGACGCCGGGCGCATCGCAATACACCATGCCTTTCGCGATCGGGAGGAATACCGGCCGGAAGTACATGCGTGATTTCAGCAGCAGATATCGCTGGCGAGTCGGATCGATGCCCACACTTTCATACACGCCGCGGTCCCACGGTTCCTGGTTGCGCTCGGAGATGACGACCAACGCGGTGCCGGTATCGAATACCACGGTCCGGCCCATGAAGCAGCGCATGCCGGTGAATTGCGGGCCAGTAATGGTGTATTCGCCGTCGGTGATATTGCGGACCACCCCGGTCAGCGTCAAGGGCTCCCCCTTGCGCCGGATCGAGGGCATGTCCATCTTGCCGCCGACCGGCAGCGTGACTTTTGCGCCGATGCCGGCTTCGATCAGTTTCGCGACGGCTTCGGGATCGCGGATCGGTGCTACTGCGATGCTAGTCAGGCCCTGGCGCAATGCCTCGCGCAGCACGTACATCGTGTCCTGCGTCGAACCGGACGCGCAGTTGTCGGCGTGGTCAAGCAGGAGTATCGGTCCGCCAGATTGTTCGCCCATGCGCTTCGCCTGCGCGATCGCCTGTTCCAGCGGTTGCCCGCGGTAAATGAAATCTTCCTTATGCATCCAGGCAACGTCCAACATCCGATTGCACGCACTCGTGGCCGCAGCCTTGTTTGCGTCCGCTACGGTGACCGCGCTGATGCCGGCATCGTGGATATCGGCCATCTGGAATCCGCCGAATGCGGTGGCGGCCAGCAGCCCCTGGCGCTGCGCTTCACGCGCGGCTTCGACAAAAGCCTTCATGCCGCCTTCGGCGGTGTTCTGGCGCAATGTCTGTGCGAGGATCGGCGCGTTACCCCAGGCCATGACCGGCTTGACCTCGCCTTTCATCATGCGCATCAGGATCGCGCCGGCAAGCTCTCCGGATTCGTATTGGTCGATGTGCGGATAGGTTTTGTACCCGGTGATGATGTCGCAGTTCTTTACCATGCGGGCAGTCACGTTGGCGTGCAAATCGAGCGATACCGCAATCGGCGTGCGTGGTGCGATGGCGCGGATTTTCTCGAGCAGCGTGCCCTCGCCATCGTCGGTGCGATCCGCAACGACCATGGCGCCGTGCAGGTCGAGGAGCACGGCATCGCAACCCTTTGCGACGTCATTGCATATGGCGTCACAAATGCGGTCGTAGGCATTGCCGTCCACCGGACCGCTCGGGTTCGCCCAGGCGGCGACCGGAGTGGCCACTTCCGCGCCCACTTTCTCGGCAAGGTCCATGAACGCCGCCATCGCCATGCCTTTGCCCTTCATCGCATCGAATGCATCGCGGCCGAGGTACGGGCCTTTCGGCCCGAACTCCTCCCACGGTGTCGGCACCGGCGAGAAGGTGTTGGTCTCGTGCTGCATCTGGGCAATGACGAATTTCATATTTCTCCAAGGCCGATTCACCGCAAAGACGCAAAGAATGCCGAACGAGAAATTCACGAGATGAATTGCGGACATTCCTCGTAAATGCTGCGCTCGCGGGTTCTCTGTCTAGTTGTTGTTTTTCCTTTGCGTTTCTTTGCGTCTTTGCGGTGGAATGCTGATTAAGGAAGCGTCTTGAGCACGTCGCGGACGGTATCGAAGAGCTGGTCGATCTGCGCTTTTTCGATGATGAACGGCGGCGACATGGCGATGGTGTCGCCGGTCGTGCGGATCAGGACGTTCTTGTTGTAGGCACGCAGGAAAGCTTCGAAGGCGCGCGCACCGGGCTTGTCGAGCATGGATTGCAGTTCGATGCCGACCACCAGGCCGATCGTGCGGATGTCGATGACGTGCGGTGAACCTTTGAGCGAATGCGCCTGCTCTTCCCAGTACGGGGCCAGCTCGGCTACGCGCTCGAACAGTTTTTCGTCCCGGAACAAATCGAGGGAAGCGCACGCGGCTGCCGCGGCCAGGGGATGGCCCGAATAGGTGTAGCCGTGGAAAAACTCAATGGCTGTTTCCGGTCCGCCCTTTTCCATGAATGTGTCGTAGATGCCTTGCTTGACCACTACGCCGCCCATGGGTACGGCGGCGTTGGTCAGCGCTTTTGCGCAGGTCATCATGTCCGGCGTGACGCCGAACGTTTGTGCCGCGAACGCCTTGCCGGTCCGGCCGAAGCCGGTGATGACCTCATCGAATATCAGCAGGATGCCGTACTTGTCGCAGAGGCTGCGCAGTCTTTGCAGGTAGCCCTTTGGCGGCAATAGCACGCCGGTCGAACCCGCGACCGGCTCGACGATGACCGCAGCAATGTTGGACGCGTCGTGCAGTTGCACCAGGCGTTCCAGGTCGTCGGCCAGTTCGGCGCCGTGTTCCGGTAATCCGCGCGAAAAGGAATTGCGCGCCGGGTCGTGCGTGTGGCGCATATGGTCGACCGAGCCTAGCATGTTGCCGAAGGTTTTGCGGTTGCCGACCATGCCGCCGACCGAGATGCCGCCAAAGCCTACGCCGTGATAGCCGCGTTCTCGACCGATCAGGATGCGCCGCGTGCCTTCGCCGCGGATGCGGTGGTAGGCGAGCGCGATTTTCAACGCGGTATCGACGGCCTCGGATCCGGAGTTGGTAAAGAACACCCGGTTCATGCCCTGCGGCGTAATCGAGGCCAGTTTTTCCGCTGCCTGGAATGCGACAGGGTGATGCATCTGGAAGCCTGTCGCGTAATCCATGGTCTCGGCCTGCTGCTTGATTGCATCCACGATCGGGCGGCGGCAGTGGCCGGCATTGACCGCCCACAGGCCGGCGATGCCGTCGAGCACTTTGCGGCCGTCCTGGGTCTGGTA